>JBHHXT010000020.1:0-45664 GCA_046757165.1 bacterium
GTCACCAGCTCGGGGTACCGCCGGCGGAAACTCTCGGCGATCAAGCAATCCCAGCAAACCGGTTGGTGTACTTCCAGCACCTGCGGAAGCGTCTCGATTGCGATCTCTTGCCACTCGACCAATTCGCCCGCCGGGCTCCTGAGCGCCGGTTTATGGTCGTGCCAGTGGACCGCTCCGAAAGGCTTTGCACAGTAAACACATGCCTTGTCCTGGTACCAACTCCCGAGAATATTGCGAACCTTGCACGCCTCGGGCGTGTCTTCAAGCTGCGAGAGACACGCCTGCCCGCACTCCTGCCGCTCGGGCCAGCGCGTACACTGGTTCAAGCGCAGCCGCTGTTCCCCCACCATGTAGTTTACCGCAGTGAATTTTCTGTCGACTTTCACTCCGGCGGGTTGTTTCGTCTCCGGGCAGGTCACCAGCATTGGACCGCGGTACTTCAGACTCCCTTTGATGGCCAGCACCAGAAAAAAGACGACGGTGAGCAGGAAAGCTGCTCCGACAATGAGAAGAATGGCGTTTGGCATTTGGTTTCCCTCCTTTCACCACTTCTCGTTACCCACATCTTTCGCTGGACACAGGGGGCTAATATTGCACTCCTAACGGAGTGCTTGTATGTTTGTGGGACGATTTGGCCATAAATATGTCACCGCTACGCGGTTTTGTACGCCCTACACAATGGTCAACGCCGTAGGCGTGAAATGTTTATAGCACCAATGCGACAGCAAAAACAACCTAAGCCCCTTTAGGGGCAAGATGTTAGACAATGCCCCTGTGTTCAGCAATATTTGTGGGACAGGATAAGTTTCACCAGGCGAGCGTAACCCCGTTCGCGCCTGACACGTTATTTTCTAGGACCTTTGAGAAAGCCCGGTTCGCGTCTCATGCGTTGCCAACACGGATGGACAGCACAGGATAGGGGGCAATCCGGATCACCTTTTCGGTGACGCTGCCAAGCAGGACTTTTGACAGCCCGGTGTGTCCATGCGTCGCCATGGCAATCAAGTCGATATCCCAATCCTGGGCAAAAGCCAGGATGCCGTAGCCGGCAGAGCCCGCATGATGGTTGATAAATTTCTTCGTCACGATCTGGTCAAACTCCTGCGGCAGTTGCCATTTCTCCGACAGCTTCTGCTTGAGTTTCTCAAAATACTCGTATTCTTTCGTCTGTCCTTCGGGGTCGAGGCTATGCCCCATCTCGACAATGTGCAGCAGGCTGATCTCTGCCCCGAGTTTATTCGCCAATGAAGCAACTGTGGGCAGGATGGCATAAGACATTGGCGAAAAATCCACCGGCACCAGAATGCGCTTGATCGGCAGGCCGTTAGGCTTCGGATGTACGGTCAACACGGGTCTGTCCGCCAGGCGCGCCACCTTTTCCCCGGTCGCGCCCAGAAACAAGCGCTCGAAGTTCGAATGTCCTTTTGCGCCCAGAATCACCAGATCGAAGTCCGATTCTTTCGCATACTCGACGATCTCGATATAAGGCGTGCCGGCCCGGATCACCTTCTTTAGTTTACCGGTCCAATCGTTGGCAAAATCGCTAAACTTGTCCGCCAGGTCCTCTTCCCGTTGCAAGCCATAAGTGGGAAAGTCCGGCATCAACGCCGAGTATGCCTCTGTTATGTTTGGCGAGACATGCAACAGAACAAGCTCGGAAGAAAAAATCTCTGCAAATGCCCGGGCATATTGCAACGCATGCCGCGAGGCATCGGAAAAATCAACCGGGCAAAGTATTTTTGTGAAAAGGGCCATCGGTGAATCCTCTTTCTCTCAACCGACGTGAGAGGTGTGACTGTCGGGGCAAGAAAATGGCTAAATGACGCGAAGCGAATGACAATACGCGTCATTAACCCTGGTTTGGACCACGACGAAGCAGGTCAATTAAACGTTTGCGGCTGCGCCGCACCAGAGTTAGGTCAAGCAAGCAACATGCCAGAGAAGATGATCGAAGTTGGATATTAAAAATCAACAACTTAGCCGCGATGTTTCCGTGAAAGCTGCTGAAGGTCTCTCAATTGCGGGAAATTGTCCGGGGCTGATTCTTGCCTTTGGGAAGGAATTCTGCGCACTCCCGCGAACCGACCTCTCGTCACGAACACGTCACTCTTCAGAATACGTCTATCTGCAACCCAGTCGCCTCTTGAGCCCGCCGGGCGATTTGCATGAGTCTGGCGCGCTCGACCGTGTGCAGTGCATTGTCTGCCGCAACCCGGTCGAGGCTGTAGATTTGTACCCAGAGCGGAGCAATTTCCCGCAGGGCGTCAATCCAGGTATCCACCTGGGCCTCCGTGCTGTTGTCCACCCGGCCGGCCACAAACATGCTCTGAATGACCACCCGGTCAAGAGATTTGATGCCGGCGAGGATATCGGAGAATCGCACCGGGGGCACCCCGTGGTTCATCCTCTTGAAGGCAGCTTCATTGCCGACATCCAACTTCATCATGGGCAGGTCGATTCTGGCAAATGTCTTTCGCAGTTGCGGGTCCGGGGTGGTTGTTCCGTTGGACAGCAGGGCGAGTTTAAAGTCGAGACGCAACGTGGCTCTCATCTTCAAAACCCTATTCACAATGGTTTCAAAATCCGGGTGCAGCGTCGGCTCCCCATTCCCCGAAAAGGTCAGGTAGTCGAATGTCAGCCCCGATTTCAGCACCTCCCCAATCGCAAGCTCGATTTCCCGCAGAGGAGGAAGACCATCTTTGGCGTCCGGCGTGTTTGTCCATCTCGACGTCCAACCATATTGACAGTAGCAACAATTCATCGAGCACAATTTGGCGGTTAACGGAAGCAGGTTGACGCCCAGGGAGCGGCCTAACCTGCGGGACTGAACCGGGCCATAGATGATCTTCTTCTGTAACTGCATCGCTTCGAGCTTATCCTGCTTTGGTTTTGCACCACACTCTTGTACTGTTGTATTTTTGATTGGGTTCAGAGATTCTCTCCGGCCACCCGGTAGGTGAATCAGAGTTGTCAGTTTAAGCAAACCGCCGGTTATCGTCAAGTCCTTTCGGGAGATTTTCCTTATTTCGTCAACACCAACTTCCGGACTGCCACAAAATGCAGAGCCTGGAAGCGGTAGATGTAAATCCCGCTCGCCACCCGGGCTCCACTGGCATCCCTGCCGTCCCAAACGGCGTTGTGACGACCACCGCTCCTTGGCCCGGCTACCAGCGTCTGCACCCATTGCCCGCGTAGATTGAAAATCGCAAGACTGACCTCGCTGACCTCGGGCAGCGCGAAACCAATCGTGGTGCTCGGGTTGAACGGATTCGGAAAATTGGGATAGAGAGCAAAGCTGCCGGGCCTCGAGTCAACAGGGCGCTGCACCGAAACCGCCACTGATGGACCAATAGCGAGTCCCGAAACTGCCAGAACGCCAATGGGCCCAACGACGCTGCCCTCAGCCGTCGTTTTGTTAATTGCAATGAGAAAATTGTCGTTTTGCCCCCCACCCTTGCAGCCAAACATGTTGCCGTCATCGTCGAAGACAATGTCAGGCGTGGCTGCGCTGTCGACGTTGGTCAACCCAATCAGCGTCGCCGCAGCGGTGACCGGATCGACGGAGTAGATCTCATCTTCAGCCAACCCGCCGCCCGAAAGGTAGAGCCTGCCGTCCGTCGGGTCAAACGCCAGACCGGCGGCGCCAAACACCCCGGTGTCTCCTACCAGGGTCACCTGCGCAGTCGTGGTGTCGATGGTGTACAAGTCGCCGTCATTTGCCACACCGAACAAACCATCGTTGGCATCAAAGGCGATGCCCTCGATGGTTGTGATGCCGGTGCTGCCCAGCGTCACCGCCGAACCATCAGCGGCGTCAATGAGGATGAGTTCGGACGGATTGCCCTGCTTATCGACCGTCGTACCGTAAATGGAACCGGTCGAATTGATGGCCAGACCGGGCACGCCATCTTTGCCGGTGGCGCCCACCACCGTTCCTTCGCCGGTCTCGAGATCGATGGTCAGCAGACTGCCGGCGGCAGGCCCTCGTTTGCCGGTCGAGGCGTAGCAAGTGCCAGCGCTTGCCTTCGCTGGCGCGTTTCCTTTTTCGGTGCCAAGTGCAGTGGTCGAGATGACTAGCAGGACTGCACTAATTCGAATAACCGCATTCAAGACAACCTCGCCGTTTGAGTTTTCACCTGAGGGGCGTTTCCGCCCATTGACAGGGCCAAAAATACAAATTGCCACGCACTTTTTCAAGTACGCGGCAATGGATTCGCAAACAATTTGATTCTCCTATTTCGTCAACAACAACTTCCTTGTCGCCACAAACTCCTGGGCCTGCAAACGATAGAGGTAAACACCGCTCGCCACCTGCAAGCCGCTCTTGTCCCGGCCATCCCAGATGACTTTGTGACGGCCTGCCGCAACCGGCTGTGAAACCAAAGTCCGCACCAACTGCCCGCGAATATTGTAAATCACAAGCTTCACCTTGCTGGCCTCGGGCAGAGCAAAGCGAATGGTCGTGCTCGGGTTGAACGGATTGGGATAATTGCCCTCCAGGGCAAATTCTGTTGGCAGCGCCTCACCCGAATCGGTGGACAAGGTCAAGAGCCCCATGTCCTCCAGGCCCCTGGCGGGAGCCGGCGGCAAGCTCGTTCCTGCGCTGTGGTGGAAAAAGTAGCCGCCGCTCCGTGTCCGAATCTGGCGGGCACAAACCGAGCCACGGAAGCGGATATTCTTTGAAAAAGAAACCTGCGCGTTTGGAGCAACGATGGTTCCAAAGAAGACCACATTCGAGCCAAACTTCATCTTGCTCCTGCTCAGGTAGTTCAAAGTCACCTGGTCAGAGCTCCTGTCACCGTCTGGCAGCAGCTCCATCTTGCCGTTGTTGCGGAATTTGAACAGCTTGACCACATTCATGGTTACCGGGCCGGTGCGCGCGTCAATCTCGAGCGTGCAGTTTTTGTTGAACTCCAGGCGTTCGAAGAAGTACTCACCGGTGGCGCCGGTGTGTGCCAGCTCCAGGGTTGCGCCTTTGCTCAACCTGACGGCGCCGTAGGTGCCCGGCGGCAGAAACAGCGTCTTGTTTTTCCTGACCTTGCGGTTGTCTTTGTTGGCGGTGAACGGCGCTAACGTAAATGGCACGGGAACGATGGCAGCGTTTTCATCGGTCGTGCCCGTGATCTCGACATTGCTGCTGAGACGAATGTCCGTGGCTGACAGCACGTCGCCCTCGATGCGCGTGTGTTTGCGGATTTTGATTTTCCCGACCGCCGTCACATTTCCGATGTGGTCAGTTTCTCCCGCGTTGCCTTTGTTGAATTCGAGCGGACCGTTGGAGTGCATGTCCCCTTCGCTGAAATGGCGACCTCGTTTAAGGGCTTTGGTGGCCAGGAAAAGTAGATTTGTGATGTGGTCCGGAGCGCCTATGCATTTGGAGAATTCGGAGGTATTGTCGTCAGGGTCTGTGGCCGTGGCTGTGAGAAACGTTCCGGCGGCAAACGGTTTTGCCAGAACAGCAGTGAAGCTTGCGTCGCCGGAACCGTCTGTTGTTACGGTGGTAGCGCCGAGAAAGGTTTCACCTTCGCCGTGGTCCGAATCATCGCAGACGGTGTTTGAAAAAAACTCGAGTCTGAATACCGTGTTCGAGAGGCTGTTGAGGGTGCCTTCAATAACAACACCGTTAGCAGCCGCGGAGGTGAGGACTGGGAAATTTTGCAGGTTGTTCGGGCCGGTGTCGCCGTCGCCGGGGTCGTTTGCACTCACGCCGTCTGCCGCGTTTGCGGGTCCCAGGTCGATTCCAAGACCCTCATTCGAAAAAATGGAGTTACGGGAAATACGGTTCTGAGCGGACCCGGCTATCAGCAGGAGACCAGGAGATTCATTGAAGGCGATAACGTTGCCAGCCCTTTTTTGTTGGCCGCCAATCAAGTTTCCATTCACCGCCGGAACGCCTATGCCCTCTCTGACATTACCAAGGTGTTTCTTACCTTTAGCATCCGTACCAATGTAATTTCCTTGCACAATATTATTATTGGAACCAAGAAAGATTCCAAAACGTCCATTTGCGGAAATGATGTTGCCGGCCCGCTTCTTGGTACCGCCAACAGTGGTGTTATCAGCCAGGTTGATTACCAGACCATTTCTCTTATTCCCTAGCGCCTTCGTGCCCTTAACATCTACACCAATATGATTACCCTGAAGAACGTTCCCTGTCGCGCCACTGCCCCCTATCACGACTCCATTACCTGTACTGCCCATACCATTGCCAGAAATAACGTTGCCAGCACCTTTCTTCGTCCCTCCGATTGTGTTGTTGGGTGAATCGATCACGCGTATGCCCCCGCCTTCATTAGCCAGAGCTTTATTACCCTTCGCATCCGTGCCAATGAAATTGCCTTGCACTAGGTTGCCGGCGGTACCGCTACCACCAATAGAGACACCTACCCCATCGTTGCCAGAGATTATATTGCGCGCCCCCGCAGTTGTCCCACCGATCGTGTTGTTGGAGCCGTTAATGCCGACACCGGTACCGCTATTACCCAGATCAGCAGTGCCATTGACGTCGGTCCCGATATAATTACCCTGCACCAGATTGTTGCTGGCACCGCTACCGAAAAAACCGACACCTGTCTCTGTATTCCCTGAGATAATATTACGCGCTCCTGCTGTCGTTCCACCAATAATATTGTTTTGGGTTTCTTCGAGAGACACACCAATGCCATTGCCTATAGCGACAGTACCGGTGATGTCTGTGCCGATATTGTTTCCCAGCACCTGATTGCCGGTTGAGTTAGTACCGAAGATATGAACGCCCCTGGAATTCCCGGAAATTACATTGCCTGCTTCTGCTGTTGTTCCGCCGACAATGTTGTTGGAAGCGCCCTGTTCAATTTGAACACCGAAACCACCATTGCCCAGAGCAGAGGTGCCAGTCACATCAGTGCCGATGAAGTTGCCCTGAACGATGTTTCCCGTACTATTGTTGAAGATCCCAATGCCTGTTCCATCATTGCCGGAAATAACATTGAGCGCCCCGGTAGTCGTCCCACCGATGGTGTTGTTGGAGCCGTTAATGCTGACCCCCCCGCTATTACCCAGGTCAGCGGTGCCAGTAACGTCGGTGCCGATAAAGTTGCCTTGCACGAAATTGCCGCTGGCGCCGCCACCGAAGAAACCAACGCCCGATCCTCCATTACCTGAGATGATATTGCGGGCCCCTGAAGCAGTTCCGCCAACAGTGTTACCAGGAGCTTCTTCGATAGACACGCCGACGTCGCCGTTACCCAGGGCAGCCGTGCCATTGACATTTGTGCCTACAAAGTTGCCCAGCACCTGGTTGCCGGTTGCATTAGCACCAAAGATATGAATCCCGCGAAAGATATTGCCTGACAGGAGATTACGCGCTGCAACTGCGGTCCCACCGATGATGTTATTGGGAACTTGACTAATACCCACACCAAAAGGTGTGTTCCCCAGGCTGACTGTACCTGTGACGTCGGTGCCGATAAAGTTACACTCGACCAAGTTGCCGCCGTTCGTACTGATGTCGATGCCATTGCCGTCGAAGCTATGGATCACCAAGCCCCGCACGGTACTGTTGCCGGCGGAAATACTCAAACCACTTGTGTTGCCTGCGTTTGTGCCATCTAATTCTATCAACAGTGTCGGCGGCCAGCTATCACAGCTCGCGCCTGTCTGAGTTAGGCCGTCGATAACCACCGGGTCGGTTATGGTGGGTAGTCCGGATTGCGGTGAAATTGTGTGCGGCCCTGCGCCAGGGATGTCGAATGCGATCGTATCGGTGCCAGAGTTGGCATTGGCGTCAAGAATCGCCTGCCGCAATGATCCCGCGCCACTATCGCTGGTGTTGGTGACCGTGAAGGTGCCAGCGTATGTCACATCCAGGACTGCCCGCAACATCAGTGCGGCCAGAGTACAAGTCAGCCCGGTCGATGGAATCAGGGCGCCTTTGAGAAACGCAAGAATACTGACATTCAGCATCTTCTTCATACTTGTAAGTGCTCGTTTCATCTCTTGACCTCCGTGGTTGATGTGAGCGTTGTGCGTCGCGGCCCGAATGAGCCATGGCTCCCAAGGAAATCTTGCCATCCCTGGTCGAGGCCTTGAACAAGCGCTCACAACTCTACTAAAATCTATGAAAAGACAGCGGCGAAAATAAGATTTGCCGCAGGTCTATTCCGGTCGCCAGGGTAACGTTACCCTCAGCGGAAAATGAGTTCGATTTGATGAAAAGACTCGAGACGAAGCGAAAATCTTAGATCTATCCTGGTCAGATGAGCATTCTGTGTCGCAGCGGCGCGGCGAACAAACACTCCTACGCCGAGCGTGCGAGCGAGTGTTCAGCGTTTTCTCGTGAGAATTGGGCGTGGATTCGACTGTCTCCTGCGCGAGCCTCCGTTGCCGCGCCAAATCGACTGGTCATCCTTAACCGTGGAGAGTGAGAGGCGACTGGGTTGCGATCGTTGTCCGTTATCAAGAGCCCAATTCAGTATCGCAACTTCCCCCTTTGTTTCATTTGGCAATGAACTCTGGGATCAATCACGTAGTACGCGCAACCCGGGCAGGTTGCGTAGAGGAATCTGGATTTGATTAACAATAATTAATCATAGTCAGCGTTCGTTCACATTGTGGCAGATTATGTGGGAAAGCCAGCGCGAGCAAAAATCCATTGAAGAAGCGCCAAATTATGTAGATACTGGCTGCGCATCCGTGACCCGGTACTTCAAACGGTGTGCGGGTTCACTCAAGCTCTTAGAGCCAGATTTGCATACGTCAGGATTTTTTTCATCTTGACCGGTTTGTTCAGAAAAGCAAACGCGCCCGCCATCATGGCCTCTTCATAAGTTCTCGACTCACCGTCGACCGTGATGATGATCACCTTCGATTGCGGTGATTCTTTGTGGATTTCCTTCAACAACGTCAAGCCAGAGATGCCGGGCATGTGGATATCAGAAAGAATAAGCGGGTAGGACTCATGCGACAACATCTGCCGGGCTTGCAGACCACTGGAGGCGATACTGACCTCGTAGCCGGCTTTCTTCAGAATCTTACTCAACGACCGTCTGAATTCTGAGTCATCGTCGACGATCAATACGCGCTTCGCTTTGAATTCCTGGTTGTCCACCTTTTGTCTCTGAAAAGCTGCTGGTGAGGGTCTCTCGACTCCGCAAAGAAAGAAAAAACCATGCCATGGTATGCGCAGGTCGCGCTGTTGGATATAGGAGCACTAAACCTCATTTTTATATCCATTTATGTGATGCTTCGAACTGCGTTTTTCACCTGGTGAAATTCTCAGTTTTGAGAAAGATGTTAAGATTCTTCTTTATTGTAGGAAATGGGCCGCCTTTTGCCGCAAACCAGGAGGTCACCCCTGAAAATGAGGAGATAGCGCGAGGCTTACAACCACAGCCAGGACTCACCGTCGCCACTGCCCGCAAAGGGACGGCTTTGCGGCTATTCAAATGGAATTAGCATGGCCCACAAACCGCGCTTGCTTCTCACTAGTGAGAATGCTCATTCCCAAAAGAAATAACTCATCGGAGGTCTTTTCCGAGATACTTGTTTGTAAATAAAGAAGATAATACTCATCTCAGAGCAGACGCAACACTTCGGTACACCTTTTGCTAATCCCCCTGTGGCTTTCATTCTTGTTGCAAATATGTTTGATACCTCTTAAGTTATGAGAGCGCCTGGTCTCGCAGATGATGAAAAAAATGCGGGCATCGCCAAGCGGACCAGTCCCGTACTCTTTCACTGCCGAGATTCTGAAGTAGATGAGCGATCGCAAGAGCCTTTTCTTTTTGATCTCGATCATGGCCATGGTCGTCGTGGTCGCAGGAAGTGTGGGGATCTACGTCCTGTACAATGCAGCGTTCGAGCAGCAACAGGCGTTGTTGGTCGAAACGGTTGTCAGTCAGGCACGCTTGATGGAGGCCGTCGCCCGATTCCACGTTGAACACAGTGACGGAGACCTGCGGAAGAAACCTCATGCGGCTGCTTTGAGCCAGATCACCGATGCCCATAAACGCTACGAAGGATTAAGACAGACAGGTGAGTTTGTGCTTGCAAAACGGGAGGGGGAGCAGATTGTTTTCCTGCTCCGCCACCGAGACCAGGATCTGGACAACCCAGAGCCGGTTCCTTTTGATTCCAACCTGGCGGAACCGATGCGGCAGGCGCTCTCAGGACGTTCCGGCACCACGGTCGGCCGCGACTACCGCGGTGTGCCCGTGTTGGCCGCCTTCGAACCGGTGGCGTTACTGAATTGGGGCATTGTTGCCAAGATAGACCTGGCAGAAATCCGAGCACCGTTTCTACGCGCCGGGATTATTGCTGCCCTGGCCGCCATTTTGGCCATCCTGGTCGCTGCCGTTATGTTCTTCCGGATCACCGACCCCTTAATCCGACGGGTGGTTGAAAGCGAAATCAAGACCCGCACCATCGTTCAAACTGCTGTCGATGGTATCATCACGATCGATGAAGCGGGCGTGGTGCAATCCTTCAATCCGGCCGCTGAACGCTTGTTCGGCCATGCCGCGAACAAAGTGATCGGCAAGAATGTCAAAATGCTCATGCCCGACCCTTTCTATCAGGAACACGACGCCTACATCGAGAATTACCGGCAGAGCGACCAGAAAAAGATGATCGGGATTGGCCGCGAGGTGGTCGGCATGAGAAAAGATGGCGCCACCTTTCCGATGCAGTTATCGGTGAGTGAGTTCTTCCTGGGCACACAGAGGATGTTCACCGCAATTGTGCGGGATATTGGCGAGCGTATTCAGGCCCAAAAAGCCCTGCAGGAAAGTCAACGCTCCTTGGCAACTCTGATGAGCAACCTGCCCGGGATGGTCTATCGCTGCCGAAACGATCAGGATTGGACCATGGAGTTTGTGAGTGAAGGGTGCGTCGATTTGACCGGGTACCAGCCCTCTGATCTGGTCGGCAACAAGAGATTAGCCTACAGCAGCCTGATCCACCAGGCCGACCAGAAAATGGTCGCGGAACATGTTCAAAAGGCTGTCTCTGAGTGCCGGCCTTTTCGTGTTGTCTATCGTATAAGAACGGCAACCGGCAAACAAAAGTGGGTGTGGGAACAAAGTCAAATCGTTTGTTCGGCCAATGGCACGTTGACAAGTCTCGAAGGGTTCATCACCGACATCACAGACCGTGTGCACGCGGAGCAATCTTTGCAAGCAAGCGAGGCCAGAATTCGCGCCATCGTGGAAACTGCGGTGGACGCGATCATCACAACGAACGAGCACGGGATCATTGAATCTGTCAATAGCGCAGTGGAGCGCCTGTTCGGCTACGCACCTGACGAGGTCGTTGGCCAGAACGTGAGTATGCTCATGCCTCTGCCGTTTCGAGTAGAGCACCACGGGTACATCAAAAGTTATTTGCAAACCGGAGAAAAAAAGATCATCGGCATCGGCCGGGAATCGATAGGGCGTAGAAAGGATGGCACCACCTTTCCCATTCGGTTGTCGGTCAGTGAATTCTTTCTCGGGGAGCGTCGGATGTTCACCGGACTGATCCACGACATCACCGAACAAAAAGCGATGGAACAGAGAATCTTGCAGTCGGAACGACTGGCAGTGATCGGCAGGATGGCCGCCAAAATAGCGCACGAAGTCAGGAATCCCCTGTCATCCATCAGTTTGAATGCCGAGCTCCTTGAAGAGGAGCTCCAGGGCCTCGCCGTTTGCGACACTGAAGAAGCCAGATCTTTGTTGCAGTCGATGATCAACGAAATCGATCGCGTCACCTCGCTCACCGATGAATATCTGCAGTTCTCCCGCTTGCCGGAATCCAACCTGGTTGAGGGGGATTTGAATGAGCTGCTCAGGGAGATGCTGGAGCTGCTGACGCCGGAGTTGAAACAAAAACGCATCGAATTGGAGAGCCGGGGTCTGAAACAGAAGCTGGAGCTCCCGTTTGACCGTGCGCAAGTCAGGCGCGTGCTATTAAACTTGATCCGAAATGCCATCGAGGCCATGCCGAAAGGTGGATTGCTCAAAGTTTGGAGTATGAGAAATGCACACACGGCGGTCATCAGCATCCGGGATACCGGGTGCGGCATCCCGCAACATCTGGTCGGCAATATCTTTAGTCCGTTTTTCACCACCAAGGATTTCGGCACCGGCCTGGGTCTGGCCATTTCCCAGCAAGTCATCAATGAACATCAAGGCCAGATTACTTGTGAAAGCAACGTCGAGCAAGGCACGACGTTTCGCATCGAACTTCCCATCAGGGAGCACAAATGAGGGGTCAACAAATGTTCGCAAAATCAGTTCTCATCGTCGATGATGAAGTAAGCGTCCGCCTGTCTCTGGAAAAAGCCCTGAGCAAAGCAGGCTACCTGACCAGAACCGCTGGCTCCGGCAGCGAAGCTCTACAACTTCTGGAGAAAAGATCGGTCGACCTCGTTCTCTCGGACCTCAAGATGCCAAACGGCGACGGTTTTGAACTGCTACGAGAGATAAAAAGGACCCACCCCAAAACAGAAGTGATCCTCTTGACCGGCTATGGCACGATCGAAAAGGCGGTGGAGGCGATGAAGGAGGGCGCATATGATTTTATTACCAAGCCCTTCAAGAAAGCCGTCATTTTGAGTACGGTGGAGCGGGCCATCGAACGCCAAAACTTGCGGCAGGAGAATCGCTACTTGAAAGCGCAGTTGGGCAAAGGGAAGCCCTACAATACCATCATCGGCAAAAGCCAGGCGCTGAAGGACGTGCTCGCCATGGTCGAGCGGGTGGCGCCGCTCACCTCGACTGTGCTGATAACGGGCGAAAGCGGCACCGGCAAAGAACTTATCGCGCGCGCGTTGCATAACAAGAGTCCCCGCATCGACAAGCGGTTCGTCCCGATCAACTGTGCGGCCATCCCCGAAACCCTGGTTGAAAGTGAGCTGTTCGGGCACATCAAAGGCTCCTTCACCGGCGCCATGCGCGACAAGAGCGGGTTGTTCAAAGTCGCCGATGGCGGCACCATCTTCCTGGACGAAATCGTCAGCGTGCCGCTCAATCTGCAAGTGAAGCTGCTGCGAGCTATCGAGCAAAAAGAAATCCTGGCCGTCGGCAGCACCGAACCGGAGATCATCGATGTTCGCATCATCGCCGCCACCAACAAAAACCTGGCAACCCAGGTCGAGAAGGGCCATTTTCGCGAAGACCTGTACTACCGCTTGAACGTCGTCGGCATCACCATCCCCCCTTTGAAAGAGCGAATCGAAGATATCCCTGAGCTCATGAGTCATTACATCCAGGTCTACAACGCACAGCTAAGCAAACAAGTCCGGGGCGTCGACGACAACGTTCTCCCCTTCTTGATGGGCTACGAATGGAAAGGCAACGTGCGTGAGCTGGAAAACTCCATCGAACGCGCCATGATTCTATGTGACGGCGATGAGCTCACCCTGGCCCACTTTCCGCATATCTCTTCCAGCAAAGACAACTCGAAAACATGGCGCGGCGACTTGAAGGCCTCAGTTCGACAATTCGAGCATGAGGCGATCTTGAGAACTCTGGAGATGGCAGAACACGACAAAACCAAAGCAGCAAAAATTCTCGGTCTGAGCTTGTCCTCACTCTATCGCAAGATGACCGAGTTGGGTATCGATTTGAAGGCGTAGCTGAACAGGAAGGCAATAACACCAGCTATCGTTGGCTTTTGCAAGCGGCTTCTTCAGACATTATTCAGGAGGAATCTATTCGGCTGCTACCTCACATTTGAATTGAGGGGGGCGTCATTTCGTTTTGTGCGCTTCGATGACCTTTTTTGCCTCCTGCACCGATTGCGCATTCTTTAGACCCACCCTGATTTCTTCAAGGTGGTCAAGAGAAAGCGTTTTGTCAATCTGGTCGAAGAGCCGCAGCCCCGCCGCGCCAAATTTGATGTCCAGGACGTCGTAAATCGTTTGTCTCAGGCCTTTTTCCAAGCCTTTCTCCATTCCCTCTTCGCGTCCTTCTTCTCGTCCCTCCTTTCGTCCCTCCTTTCGTCCCTCCTTTCGTCCTTCTTGTTTGATCTCTTGATAGAAGCGCGTTTTCTTAATGTTGGAAATCAATGGCTCAGTCATTCTCTCTATCTCCTCTCTTGTAAGATTGGATAGTTTGTTGATCAATAAGTTGATGAGCAGCTCAACTGCTGTTTCTTTCAGATTCGGGTCTTGAATTTCATCTGAGACCTGCCGGGCTACCTTGCTTGCGACACTATACACCTCTTCGTTCGGTACTGTGATGATCTGCAGCAAGTTGAGCGGAAACTTCTCGAGATGCTCCGGGGCGAGCTTGCTCAAATAGACTCTCCGCAAACGGCTTGTCTCAAAAAATTCGCGATAATGGGGATGAACCCCCGGATCGACTGTCTCGTCCGGAAAGATGACAACCGCACGCCAATTGTTCTCCGGTTGATACTGCCGCAGATACAAAAATATCTCACCGAAGAATCTGGAGTAAAAGTCCAGCTTCTTGCCAAACTGCACTTCGACAAAGTAGATCGGGTCTTCTATCAACTGAGGGAGAAACATGCCATCGAATCGAAAGGCTTGCCCTTTGACCTCCACCGCCTTGAAGATATATTTTCCGCCTTTCTGTGTATCTTCGTCGATGATCGCAAAGAAAGCTGTTGGAAATCGTGAAAAGAATTGAAAGAAGAATGAGTCTGTTTTCATTCTCTTGTTCTCTCTTCAACTTTTGTAATCTATGAAAAACAGCGATAAATGCAACTAGAAATATGAGATCTGGGTTACTTCATAACACCTGCTGGACTTTTTTGAACCCGGTAATTGTTAAGAAAACACAAATACCAAAACGCGGAGAAGCAATATGAACCTTCAAGTTGGCCAGAAAGCCACGCGCAGCCTCACCCTGACACGGGAGCACGTCGAAAAATACTATGAGATAACAGGAGACAGGAATCCGCTTCACTTTGATGAGACGTTCGCCTCCAAAACCAAATTCAAGAAACTAGTGGTCCAGGGCGGTCTCACCACCGGGCTATTGCACGCGCTGGTCGCAATGGACATGCCGGGCCCGGGCACGGTTTTTCTGAATCAAAACTGGAAGTTCACGGCGCCGGTTTTTATCGGAGATACGATTACTGCGGAAGCGACGGTTGTGAGTGTCCATGGGAGCAAACCCGTTTGCCAGCTCGACTTCAAGGTCATCCGCCAAACGGGTGAAACCGTGCTGGAAGGGGAGGCCTGGTGTTACCGGTTCAGCCCGGTCCCCTAGTTCTCGACGTTGAGTATCGGTCCCTGATGCCAATCGATTTCGGGCTCATCATGCTGGATGAACGCATAAACCTGCAAGCGATAACGTCCCGCGTTCGCCGTCACCTTGAATCGAAGTGGGATGCGATAGACTGTACGGTCAGGCTGTAAACACAGCGAACGCGAGCAAAGAAGCTCTGATTGACCACTGGTCAGATTAACTGCATGGACCTGAGCCGTCAACGGTTTTCTCGCCATCGCCAAAACGGATGCATTCCTGCCAGAGATTTCGCAATCAATTTCACCCCCCAGGGCGTTGTCGTGCGCCAATTTGTTTCGGCCGCCACCATTCGAACTTGCCAGGCGCACGCCGGTGATCTCGAGTGCCAAAGCCCTCACGGCCGCGTCGACGTCTTTTTCTTTATTGCTCTCCGGAAGGGGCCCGGAACTCATGGTCGCTGCTGTACGGGGCCGCTCGCGGTCGATACGTTTTCCACTGACCTTTGCTTTGGCTTCGTCGCCGCTGTTCTCAATCTGACCAATCGATTCAGAAACTGGCTTCGCTTTCGTGCTTTCAGATGGTTCCTGTGGTGCGGAGCCACCCGAGGCTGCCACTTCGCTCGCAGCCACTCCAGCAGGTTCATCCCCAATCGCTTTCGAGGGCGGAACCGGGTCGCTTGTTTCAGGCATAGGTTTGGCTTGTTTTGAGGGTACTTTCGTCTCGGCACCTGTTGAACTCTTGCTTTCCGGCGCGGCGACATCTTTCACACGGGTGTCTGCCAGACCCGCACGCGAGCCCGTCTTTGCTCCACCTTCCCTGGCTGGCTTTGAACCGCTGACTTTCTCGCGGGAGGCCGTTTCAGCGGGTTGCTCTTGCTCCCGGCTGTGGGAGAGAAGATTAGCAGCTCCCATCCAATCCTGACTTCTTATGATCGCAGCCGACACCAGGACTCCCGTGCGTTCCATCAACTCCTTCGACAGTTCCGGTGGCGCATACTGCGCAAGCTGTTCATATTTGAAGATCTCGAGACTGCTCAAAGCATACTCAATCCTGGCATCGATGCCATCGATTTTCGTGAAGTCATCGCGCTCCACTCCCGGAATCTCCACCTCCGGCACGACAGGCTTCTGGTAGGCTCTTTTGTTCCCTGACTTCGAGCTTCTATTCTTTTTCTTGTACCGCTTACCTTTCATGTTTTGCACACTCATTGTATTCTCCTCAAACACTCAGTGGTGCCCTTAAACAGTACAGTGCCTTGGACAGCTTTACTGCCGTGAGGCGATGTTTTGCTTCGTTAACACGAAACAAGTGGAGAAGCGCTGGCTCCGGATCCGAAGCCAGCGCTCCATCCCTGGCCGCTCAATTCTGACTATACTGGATTATAAACCAGATACCTGCACGCCCGATCGTGCTGGATCTCAGGACCGGCGGTTCCTGAAATGAAGAAGAAACCCGGTTCTGTGTCCGGATCATAATGATCCGTGCTGACGAGTGCAAACGGCTGCCCCGCATCCGTGATATCCGCGGTCATGTTGGTCTCGTAGAGATTCGGGTTGAGACCGGGGTTGGCCGGGACGAAAAATGCCAGGAAGAAATTCAGGGCCGGTGGAAATGCACCAAAGGTGCCGGCAAAGGTGAAGTCGAGTTCGTTGTTGACGGTTGTCAGATTGATGGTCTCGAATCTGACTCGATAGTTGTGCCCACTCAGCGCCACTGTACCGGGAATGCCACCCCCTAATAAATCGGGCGCCGGGTTCACAAACACGACGCCAAGCATAATCGCCAGTTCGCCAGCCGCGATGATCTTGCCCGGTCGCCAGGCCGGATCGGTATAGATCTGAAAGGGGCCCGCCGTAAAGCCGTTCCAATAAGAATAATTCAGAAACGTGGTGGGCCCGCCAGCCCTTGTCAGAGCGTCCCCATTGCGCCGCTTGGCCTCTGCCAGTTCTGCCACGCGATCAACGTAGCTGTCTGTCCGGTCTTTCAAAAAGCCGGCATAAGAGCGCAGAAACTTGGTGGTTTTCTCGACGGCTTCACCTGGGAGTTCAAGCTGCGGCGTCATTACATTGACGCTGACACCCTTGATTCCAGGATCGAGCCCGAGGGTTTCGGCAACGGTGCTGCCACTGCCATTCCCGTTCCCGCCAGCCTTGACGGTGAGCTCCGGAGGTTCAGTTATGATAGCCATAAGACCACTCCTTTGGATTAAATGAATAAGAATTGGCTCGTGAACAACAATCCTTGCTGTTCATCAGTTATCATGAGTAGCACACCTCGAGATAACTCTCAAACTAATGTTATTTTCTTCATTTATTGTCGAGAAAGAATGCCGGGGAAATAATTTTTTCAGAATTTTGTTGACAATTTGCCATAATCTTCTACAATGTTAAAGATGTCACCAGGCTTTGTGGTACGACTTTCATCACAACTTTTGCACAAAAGTGCAAAGGAGCATGGAATAGACCACCGTGACATCCTAACGAAAGCGTAGCCGTCGCAATTGCTCTTTTTTCCCCAAAACAGGATTCCGCGAAAGATAATAAGTGGTGGACGTGACAGCAGGGCCATGACGATCAGATTGCGTCTCATTTAATGGCAGAGGTGGATTCGGAATATGTGTCGCTTGGATGAGCCCTTACCTTTAGAAAAGTTGTTGTCTTACTGCTATGATGCGAAGTCGGAGTTTCATGAGCGCGGCTGGCGGGAGTTTTTGAGACGGTACAAGAAGTTCATGTACAATATCATCATCAATACCTGCCGGCAGTATCGGGTGACGCGCCTGAACCGGCAGTTTTCAGAAACCGTCAATGATATTTTCAACGAGGCCTTGAACACCTTGCTCAAGGACGACTACCGGGCCCTGCGCAGCGTCCAGGCAAAAGATAATGAAAAACAGTTTTTGTCATGGCTGGCGGTGACGTGTCACCGCTGCGCCTCGGCCAATATCAAGAAGTACTTCAAGAATTCCCTGGTAGAAACCGATCCGACGGCATTTGCCCCTTACATGAACACACTCTCCTACAGCGAGCTGTGGCCACTTTATGAAGAACTGGTGAACGATATGCGCAGCAGCTCCAGGGCCAGCCGCAAGAACCTGGAACGGGATATCTATCTCTTCATGCTGTACAAATGGGAACAGTTGCCGCAGCCAATGATCCGCACCATCCCCTGTTTCAAGAAAACTGGCATTCGCGTCATCGAAGTTGCGACGGCGCGAATGTTGAAGTATCTAAAAGAATTGCGAAAATACGAAAATCGTTGAGAAGTTTGTAGGCGTTGTTCTCACATTATGGGTGAAAACAGGATGAGCGATCATCGCAAACTTGGACATGCCCTGGCATTCCTGGATGCAGAGGTGGAAAAGAGCAAAAGCTTCGAAGCTCAGCAGCTCTCTGATGCAATGATGGATTATGTGCAGCACTTGCACAAGGTTCGTGCCTCGATTCTGGCTGAAAACCGCGTCGAAGGCATTTTCGACGCGATTCCGACAACCTACTGCCACTCGGAAACAGCGTACCTGGCTGGCAATGAGGATTTTTTCGTCGCCAGGTTTACCATCGCGCGCGTGGATGCAGAGGAAAGTAAACCCTGCCAGAATTTGTCGAAGCACCTGAACGATTGCTTCAAATGCTTCACTGTTTTTACCGAGGTGCTGCGCGATTTTTACAACAAGAAACAGGTCTTGACAGATGAATATGCTTAGGAACAGAGGACAGAAGCCATGGACAATCAGATAAAGATTCCCCATCAAACTATCGTACGCTATCTGCGCCGCCAGCTCGCTGCGGATGAAAAAGCGCGCATTCAAACCATCAAGCAAGAAGACAAGTCTTACGAATTTCTATTTGATCTCCTCGATACTCTCAGAAGCAAAGCAACCCTCAAAAAACAAATCACGGATACGACCCCTCTTTCTATCACCTTCTCCCAATTAGACGACCTGCTCGTGGCAATCTTTGCGGGCCAGGCCACCCGCCAGCAGGCGCAGCAGTTCATCGACGCCCTGATGTTCACGCCTATCTTTTATGAGCGCTTGCTGGTCCGGCTGCCGGCGGTTACGCCAGCACTGGCCATGGTGGAAGTGGCAGAAATGGCGCAAGTGGCCATACAATCGGATGAAGCGATCCTGCGTGAGAGAATCTCGAGAAAAAGAGACTCCTCTGAACAAAGAAGCAGGCTCGTGCCGGTTGCAACCCCGCTGAGAAGGAGGCTGGGGGAATGGCTCGACTGGGTCGTGGGCCATCCGGGTTACGCTGTCGGCTCGGCGTTGGCTGTAGTCTTCATCGCGGTGCTGCTGACGCCAACCGTTTTGCAGCTCCTCAAAGACCCGTACGCTGCTTATGTGTATGATCAACGGATTCCATACCCATACTCAGCAATCATTTTTCGCTCGCCATCCGGCTCGCCGCAGGAAGAATCGGACCATCAGACTTTAGAGACGCAATTCCGGGCGGCGATGGGGGACTATCTGTCCAGGAAGTATGAGCGGGCGCTCCTGCGCCTGGAGCGACTCCTGCCGCTGGTAGACAACCTGCTGGCACAGACGCCTGAACGCGAGGCTCTGGCGATCTTTCGCGATTACTATTTCTATCTGGGCGTGTCCCACTTTGCGCTTTCGAGGAGTCGGGAGCGCGATTTGACAAAAGAGGGCGTTCGGCAACATAATCGCGCAGCCATACGCTATCTGGCACGAGCACAAACGCTTGCTTCGGAAAGTGATCCGGATTCGATGGATCGCGAAACGTTCTTCCTGGGGCTGGCATACGGATTCGGCCAGCAAAAAGAAAAGGCTGCTGAGCAGTTGAGAATAATCCCCGAGTCCAGCAGCCATTATGAGAAAAGCGTCAGCCTGATTCGCGAGTGGTCTGAGTAAGAACTGCCGATGAGGCAAAGCGATTATTTTTTTTCGCAGACCTCGCTGCGAAAAAAGTCATTGGTGCTTCGCGCCGTCATTTGCCCAGCGGGCGTCATTTGGTCCTTGCTTGCCCAATGACGAGCGAAGCTCAAATGACGGTTTTTTCAGTAATGTCTGGCGCCAGGCGCCTGAACTATCCCATTCAGGAGAGGAGGTAAAAACATGGCAAACGGCTTTATCAAAGGTGTCACCCAACCCCAGAGGAAACGGGTGGTGGTCAAGGAGGAGGAATTTGGGCCGCTGAACGAGTTCGTCAACAATGATGATCGCCTTTCCGGGTTTCCAGTGGAATTTCGCACCGGGTTGCACATTCTGGCATTCATCCAAAAACCCACCGATGACCCAGAAGACGAGCCCGAACCCATCAACAGCACCTTTATTTCCGCACAGGTGAGCAAGCTGGGTGGCGATGGACACAACACGACGATCATTCTGGCCATCGACGGGAGAGTGGTATTCCGCGAAAGCTTCAAGACCGTGGAGACCCTGGGCCTGAAAAAGCGAAACAATCCGTATGGCGTCGTTTTCCACAAAGGCAAAAAGGGCGTACGGACGCTGACGATTGGATTTTCTGTGCCCCTGTTCTTTCTGTCGAAGTTGGAGTTGTATGCCAAAGTAGAAGAAGACGATGTGAGCAAGATCGTCTCGAATGTGATCTGGGGAACGGAAGGAAGTGGGGATGGGGAGCCACCTAACGGACCAGGTGGCGGTGAAGACCCCTTTCCTTAAACGGCTGTGCAACACTAGTTTGCCAATTGTCCCGGCACGGTAACATCGTTTCTGAACGTCGCGCCCGTGCGGAACAAAGTTGCAGAGTGTCGCAAAGGATAAACAGCTTCGTCAAAACACGGGTTATTCCTCTGCGTGTCTGTATTTCGCATGGGCGGGACCGTCCGACAATAAAGTGATGTTCGAGGGGAGGAACGAATGTTCGAGCTGAACGAAACATCCAGCGTATCTAGCCGTCCCGGTTGCCTGATGACTCAGTCTCATCGGCCAACTCAATACTCCAGCTTCCTTCGTTTTATGCTCGGATTGCTGGTCGCGCTCCTGTTGTTCGCCGAGGCCACCTCCGCCCACGCCGTCCTGCAAGAAGATCTCTCCACCACCATGTCCCAATTCTATCACGAGTTAGAGCTGGTGGCGGCGGATTCCTCCGGCGACCTCATCCAGATGTTGCAGGATTTCGTAGAACGCTATCCGAGGTTTGAACGCGCATATCTGCACCTGCTGGAGCACTACATCTTTACCGGCCAGATTCAAGAAGCTCAAACCTTTTTCCTGCAATTGGCAAAAGAAAGGCGCCATCGGCGAAACAGCCACTGGATGCTGGCCAAAATCTTCCAGCATAACAAGGACCCACAAGCCGCTTTGCAAGCATTTATCGTAGCCCTGCAAGATTCGTTGCAGCCAGGCCCAAAGCTGCTGAGTGATTTTCTATGGTTTGATAACAGACACTTGAAACGGTACAATGACCCCGAGTTTGTCAAACAACTGAACCTTGACGACAAGACCCGAGATATTGCTGATGCCATCCATACTTTCCTGAAATTGGACTTTCGCAAGGCCACAGGACGCTTTGAGCGATTACCAGCGAGGGCTTCAAACGATCCGAATCTTCTGTACACCTGGGGGTATTGCCATCGGCGACAGGGACACGATGAGGAAGCCAGGGTGCTCTGGCAGAAGGGCCTCGAGATTGCCCGCAAGCAGGGGGACCTGGAGTCAGAAGCCAAGTTTCTGTTGGTATTGGGGAATCTGTACCGTTCGTCTCAAAACCCGGAAAGGGTCTTGTGCTACTTCGATTCATCCTACGCTATCGCTAAGAGAATCAATGACCTGCAAAACATGGAATACCTGGCCGGAAACCGAGCCATTATTTATCGAGAAAGGGGAGATTACGCGCTCGCCGAGGCGTTTTTCCGCAAAGCCATCGCAACCTCGAGGCAGTTGAGATCTGAATGGAAACTGTCGGTCTGGTACTCACACCTGGGCTGGCTATTTCACCACAACGAGCAGTATGATACGGCATTAGAATACTATGACTTGAGTGCAAGTTTTGCCAGGAAGACCAATCATGAACAAATGTTGCTGCAAGCCTTGTTGAACAAGGCCAGAATATACAACAGCACAGGACACACGCGATTAGCAGAAGGCTTCTATGATGAAGTGAACACGCTTGCTGGCAACAAGGGTATGGTTGAATACACCCGTAGCGCTCGCGAGGGCTTAGCGGACATTTATCTTGCAGAAGGCAAAGTCGAGAAATCCAGAAGAATCTACCATGATCTACTAAGCTCGCCTATTCATAAGCACGGCTATTTGGCAAACCGCGCCTACTGGAACATTCAGACCGGGCGTTCCCATCTGGCGGAATACGCCTATGAGTCCGCCAGGCAGAGCTTTCAGCAGGCGCACAAACTCTCGAAGGTGGCCCAATCAGACCGCTTGACTGTATGGTCCTTCATCTACCTAGCTCGGATGGACCTTCTTGCAGGGAGGTGGACTGAAGCACAGAAGAATTACGTCCAGGCTTTAGAAATCGCCAGAAGCGAAGATAACGATAGCCTACCCGCAATCCACCTCGGTCTCGGCAACGTTTACAAGGCGAGGGGGGAACGAACCAAGGCTATCACAGAATACCGCAAAACGGCAAGAATCGTCGAGAAAACGCGCGCAAACCTCGGCGTCCGCCAATTTCGAGTGGCGTATTTTGTCGCCGCCTCCGAGGTTTACAACCAACTCATCGATTGCTATTATCAATGGTACCTGGACTCCAACCAATCTGCACTATTGGACAGCCTCTACTACTATGTCGAAATGACACGCAGCCGGGCCCTCAGAGACCTGAAACTGCAGAAAATGGCCAACCGCAAGACGCGACCCGCACAGCAAGCGGTCTCCTCCTACGAGCAGGTCTGTCAAAACCTGCAGGTCAAACAACGAAAGCTGCGCGAACAAACAAAGCAAAGAACGCTCAGCGATAGCACATCGGAGAAACTCCTGGCAGATATTGAAATAAGCCGGTTGTCTCTGATTGAACAAAGACTTCGCCTTGCCGAAAACTCGTCTGCTGACGAGGTGATGCAACAGCAGCCACAGCAGGCGCTATTCGACGTAAGACCACAAACAACCGAATTTCATCATCCAGTGTTACTCTATCACTTGTCGAAGAGCGCGTCGTTTGTTCTTGCGCTCGTGAATGGGGAAAAGAAGCTTATCCAGTTGCCCATCTCCGCGTCGCAGGCGCGACAGGCTGTAAATTCGCTCGTCGCGCCGCTGCACCGGTTCACCATGCAGGGCTTTGTGCAAACACCGTTTCATGCAAAGATTGCGTATGAGTTATACCAGAAGCTCGTCGAGCCGGTCGAAGCCGCTCTAAACCTGCCGCAAAATCTCGTCATCGTCCCGGATATCGATCTGATGAATCTGCCGTTCGAAATGCTGCTGACCCGGCCAGCCGATAAGTCGCACTACACGCCTCAGGATAAGCCGACCTATGCCCCGTATTTTTTGCAGCACCGGTATGCCATCACCTACAGTCCATCGAGCCTGCTTTTGGAGTCCTCATCAAGATGGCGCATGGGTCGCCCGGGTGTTCTGGTTTTCGCCGATCCCTTTGAAGAAACGCCGTTGCTGGCACAGCAACAGGATGAGAGTGCGGCAAGCGACAGGCTTGCTGCCTCGTACAGGCCGGATGACAGCGGCAGGAGCGTGCGGCAGCTCCGTTTGCGAGCTGGGTTGCGTTTGCAGGGCTTGCCGTTCGCAAAAGTGGAGGCCCAAAAGATTGATGAGATCGCACCGTGGGCAAAAATATACCAGCAGACGGAGGCCACAGAAGCTGTTTTTTTCAGGGAAGCAGCACGATTCGACATTCTGCATCTTGCGACCCATGGCTTCGTCGACAGCACCTACGACGCGTTTTCCGGCCTGGTGCTGGCCGCTGGCCCGGACTCGACCGAGGACGGGTTTCTCATGGGGTATGAAATCGCCGAAATGAACCTCGATTGCGACCTGGTCACCCTGAGCGCGTGTGAGACGGGCAGAGGAAAATTGGTCACCGGAGAGGGCGTGCTCGGGCTGCCTCGTTTGTTCCTGAGTGCCGGAGCAAGATCGGTTCTGCTGACGCGCTGGAAAGTTGACGACCTGTTTTCCGCGCAATTGATGCCACAGTTTTACCGCCATCTGCTGCAGGAGAACCGGTCAAAAGCGAACGCTCTTGCGGAAGCAAAACGGGCGGTGCTCAACGAGGGGCACGAGCAAGGCGGCGTTTACTATCAACATCCCGTGTTCTGGGCGGCGTTTAGTCTCTTCGGAGACCCGGGGCAAAACAAGATTGATATTTCGAACGGCCTGACGGTTGCGAAATATTTTGCCGTCGCTCTGTTTCTCCTGATCGGCATACGCATCTACGCGCGGCGGCGGCCCTCGGCGGTCTCGTGAATTCGACTGTAAGGTCGGGATGAACCCCCGGCCATAGATTGGGGCTGTCCCAAAAGACCAGAAATGTCATTCCGGCCGAAGGGAGGAATCTGACGAGCCACCAATCGTAGGATTCACGAAGACAACTACTTACATCGGAGTCCTTGCATTAACAGATTTCTCGCTTCACTCGAAATGACAGGCCCCAAGAACCTTTTTGGACAACCCCATGACACAAAAGTGGATTTTTGGGACAGCCTCTGCTGCGTTTCACACTACCCTTCAACCAAAGGGAGAAGAACTATGCTACCAACAAAGCTTCGGCACAATTGGGCCATTGTTGCGTGTTTCCTGGCCCTGGTTTGTTTCGCCGGGTTTCATGAGGACGCGCGCGGCGGGAATGGCCGCTTCAAAGACGGGGCCTTTGATATCATTGTCACCCTCAGCCCCAATCTGACCGACGCAGATGTTGACACGCTGCAGAGTCGTTTCACCAACGCCAGCAGATTGCTCTACAATGCCACGGAGGGTCAGGCCCGGTTTGGCAGGGTCTTTATGCTCAAGAACTTCGTCGGCAAACGATTCTCGGATATCAGAATCTCCTTTTCCACCACGCCTCGCGAGGCACGCACGACCGGCCGTCTGGGTCGCGCAGGCCAGCGAGTTTACCTTTATACCAGGAACAATATCTACTCCAGCGATGTCGAGGACTCCCGGCAGACGATTGTGCACGAGTGGGCACACTATGCGTTTGATCTGCTCGACGAATACAAGGACCAGAACAACGTAGAAGGCAAATGGTGTATCGACCCGCCCTCCGATGGTGGAACGGTAACAGCATGTCTCATGGACAACTACAAAGCGCCCTCCCATCAGCACGTGACCGAATTCTGCTGGTCGAGAATTGTTGATGAAACAGATGTCGGCAATCACGACCCGAACCACGACACAAAGCAGGAAGCAATCCACCATGAATCTTGTTGGCAGACAATCATGGGCACGTATCGTTTCTTTACCCTGGCCGATGCAGGCCCTGACCCGGAAGTTCCAGGTTGTTTTGTATCACCGGATTTTATCATTCCCGCCGATCCCCGGGTACGGGTCGCACTGGTGCTGGATAATTCAGCCAGCATGAACGGGCCGGGCAGCGAGGACAGCACCACCAATGGCGACACCGATGACAGCGATGGCGAGCCGACAAAATTCGATTTCCTGAAAACGTTTGCCAACCTGTTTCTGGATCTGATCTCGACCAGCCAGAACAAGACCGAGCTTCAGATCATCTCCTTTAACTCGGAGGCGACGGAAATCTGGCCGCTCCAGTTGCTCGAGTCAAGCAATCTTACGGCGGCACAAAACTCGGTAAACTCTCTGACAGCAAGCGGATTCACAAACATCGGCGCCGGCATGATCATGGCCCGGGACTCTTTGCTGAAAACGAACACGCCTGAAGAGGACCCCGGAATGAAGGGCCCCATGGTCATGGTCCTGGTGACGGACGGTTTTCACAATTATCCTCCTGAGACAGAGGAGACCCGTCCCGAGGCCGTCCTGCCAAGCCTTGTCGACGCCGGCATTCACATCCATCCCGTCTCCCTGGGCGACGCGACGGATGAGGCGTTGATGAGCGACATCGCAGATTCTTCAGGCGCGGTTTTCTGGCGCGCAGAAAATTCCGTCCGCTTCGGCTCGAGTATGGCAGAACTCGCGGCCAACATCCTCGAAGGCTCGAACATGGGCAGCGAACAAAGCGGAAGCATCAGTGACAGCTCGCCCCCCACCTCCTCCATGAATCCCGCCAAATCGAGCAGGTTGCTGAGCAGCACGGTCCCGGTGGTGACAACGCCAACGCCCGCCCTCGAACCCATTTTTGTCGAGGCGGACGCGGACCAGGTCTTCTTTGATCTGGTCTGGTCCACGGGCAACTCCCGGCTGAACCTGCTGCTCGTCACCCCGGACGAGGAGCTGCTCCACCCGGATTCGCTCAGAGCTGCCCCCCGTGATGACATCAAAATATTCGAAGGCGACAGATATCAGTTGTATGCCGTCACCAAACCGGACAGCGGCGAGTGGAATTTCATGGTGGTGGCTGAGACCGCGCCCGAGCCGACGACGTTTGTGTTTCAGGCGCTGGGAATCAATCCGGCGGTCGAGCTCAATGTTCATGTTGAAAAGCAAGAACGAGAGCCTGCAGTTCTGGACAGTCAATCCAGGTTCCATCAGGCTGCACCGCTCATCCATATTGAAGCCGTCGCGACCGATACGCTGCCGCTCATCAACATCGACCTGGCAGCGAAAGTAACAGCGCCGGACGGCAGCGTCAGAACCATTCAACTCTCAGACAGTGGCCGCGTGCGATTGGATGGCGACAGATTCGCAAACGATGGCATCTACTCTGCCGACATTTTTCCGGCCGGCTTCGAAAGTGGCAACGGCTCCTACCGGGTTGAAGTGACGGCAACGGTTGACCAAAACGTTGCCCGCGTTGTCCCGGGCGACGACCCCGGGCCGGATTTTGGCGACCGGGAGCTCACCAGAGTCAGGAGCTTTCGCCGCCATATGTCCGTTCACGAGGTCGTCACCGAACTTCCTGACGACAGCCCGGATGATACGGACAACGACGGAATCATTGATGACCTGGACCGGTGTGACGAAGACTCCGACGGAGATGGAACCCCGAATTGCGAGGACCTGGATTCCGACAACGATGACTATGCCGATGCGGACGAAACCACCGCAGACACGGATGAAGACGGCATCCCGAATTTCCTCGACCCGGATTCTGATGGCGATGGCATCCCCGAGCTCGATGACCCGACGCCATACAAAGCAGACACCGGCTTCATCTACGGCGTCGACGAAGACCATGGCAGATTTGTCAGGATCGATCCGACCGCCACCACGCCTGAGCTCCTCGATTTGGGACGGGTCGTGGACGCGGAAACCGGAAAGAAGATCAAGGACATGGAAGCTCTGACCTGGGACCCCGAGACAAGAAGCCTCTTCATGTTTTCAAACAGCCGCAAAGCACTGTTCAGGATCAGTCCGGACCGGCTTGCGGGACCGCCAGAAACCGGAGTTATCCGGGCGGAGCTGGTCGGCAAAGCCCGCAGCGAGGTGCACGCCATGTCGATTCATCCGGTGACCGGAGAACTCTACGGCGTGGCCAGGAAAAAATATCTGGCCCGAGTTGACAAAGCCACTGGCAGCCTGACCCGCATTGGCAAATTGGGGTTCAAAGACGTCGAAGGGTTGGCATTTACCGTTGCACCGGATCCTGTACTCTACGGCGTCGACAACAAAACCGGCAAGCTCATTCGAATCGAGCTCACCACTGCCTCTGCCACATCGGTTCATCCTGAAAACAAGATCGGGTTTCGGGAAGTGGAGAGCCTCGTTTTCGATCGCGAGGGCACCCTGTTCGGATTTAGCGACAAACCAGAAGACAAACTCATCAAGATCGATGTGGCCACCGGCATCGGCCGCAAGGTCACCGTGCGCGGCACGCACGGTTTCGATATCGAAGGGATGGCCGTTATCTGGGGGACCCGGTTGTTGACAGGAAGATAGCGCAGGGAGTGAACGGCGGACTTTGTTCAGCAGGTTACCGATCCAACACGGTCTCCGACTGTGTTTTATGTCTCATGCGGTTAGTTGAAATGACTATCTAGGCTCAGCGGGGTGCTGACGGACTTCTGAGCCTCAAATCTCCACCAAACTCTCAGCGAAATTCCAATGCCAGAAATTCGCACAAAGGTAGCATCCGATCTGCCGGCCTGGAAACTTCATGAACCCCGAAAGCACGAAGTTCACGAAGACTTGAGCTGAGCACCATTGGCAAGTATCTGAAGCATTACAACCAGGTAGCCTATGACCAGGTGCTCAACTTGGTGAAGAAAGCTCAGGATGCGATTACCATTTGTGAGGTGACGGGTCGAAGCATGAATACGATTGTGCAGTATCTACGGTTGGTAAGAAATTTCCATCCTGAGTTATCAGTAGATATGTCTTTCCTTTTTCCATCTTAGGGGGTACAGTAGCAAAACAGTGAAATTGAACTAAGCCCTTATCAATCAATGGGGCGGCGGCATGACAGAACCGCGGTGAGGCTACTGCGTTCCCTGCGCCTTGCTCTTTGGCGGTTGCTCCACGATGACCGCCGGAATGGCCTGTTCATGGACCAACTGATTGAACGCCGGCAAGTCCGCGCTCAGAACCGCATGGAACTTCGTCAACTCTGAATCGATGGCGGCGGTGAGCTCTTCCTTTACGGCGATCGCCTGTGCGGTGGGGCGAAAGTCGCCGAAGGAGGATGTGCTCGCCAGTGCGCTCAGCTTGTTGTTCAGTCGTATTGGGAAGTTGAGTGGGTCCTGGCGGCTCTGGTTTTTCGTTTGGTAGAGTGTCTCTTCGATGCGGGTGATCTTCGCGACCAGTGCCTCGCCGGCCTCTTTGATTTTTTCGCTGCCGGGCCGATTCTTCAGCCGCTCCAGCATCTCGTTGACCTGCTTGCGAATGGTCCGGATCTGCTTGATGCCCTTGTGGGTTTCGGTGAGCTTGTCACGCATGGCGATCAGGAAATCGAACTGTGCTTGCAGGTCCTCCGGTGTCTCGGTGGAGCGCGGGTCTTTCAGGATCTCAAAGGACACCGTGCTCGAATCCTCTCCGACGACGAGACGCGCCTGGTAGGTGCCGGGCACCGCTTTCGGGCCCTGCAATCCGCCGGCCCAGAGAATGATGCCCTCGAACTTCTCCGCCTCCTGATAGCGCATGTCCCAGACAAACCGGTTCATTCCGGCTTTGACAGGCAGTTGCTTTTGCTTCTCTTCTTCTTTCGCTTTCGGCGTGAAGCGGGTAATCAGGGTGCCGTTTTCATCGAGAAACTCGAGTATGACCGCGCTGCTATCCGGCGCTTCCTTGAAATAGTAGTGCACCAGCACACCCGCTGGCAGGTTCTTGCCGGCATTGGGGGTCTCGCGTGCGTTGCCGCGCAGGCGGTAGGTTGGTCGTGGCTGGTACAACCAAAAGTCGCTTTGCGCCACGCTTTCGGAGAGCTGATGCAGCGGTGTCAAGTCATCCAGCACCCAGAACGACCGGCCCTGGGTCGCCACGATGAGGTCGTTTTCCTTGATGGCCAGGTCTGTAATGGGCACGACAGGGAGATTGAGCTGAAACGGCTTCCAGCTTGCGCCATCGTCAAACGAAATGACCATGCCGTTCTCCGTCCCGGCGTAGAGCAGGCCCGGGCGTCTCGGGTCGGCGCGGATGACGCGGGTAAAATGGTCTGGCGCGATGCCTTCGGTGATTTTTTTCCAGGTCTTGCCGTAGTCGACGGTCTTGTAGAGGCAGGGCGTGAAGTCATCGAGTTTGTAGCGCGTTCCGGCAACATAGAGTCCGCCTGGCTCGCCGGGGTGCGCTTCGATGCTGTTGATTTGCATCCACTCCGGCATGAGCTTTGCCGGCGGGGTGACGTTTTGCCAGTGCTTGCCGCCGTCGCGGGTGAGGTAGATGAGTCCGTCGTCTGAACCTGTCCAGATGACGCCTGGTTCGTGCGGACTTTCGATCGCCGCAAAGATGGTGGCATAATACTCGACGCTCGTATTGTCTTTGGTAATTGGTCCGCCGGATGGGCCGAGTTTGGTGGTGTCTGCCCGCGTCAGGTCCGGGCTGATGGCCTGCCAGGTCTGCCCCTCGTCCCGGGTTCTGAACAGCACGTTGCCTGCCGTGTACAGGGTGTTGGCGTCGTGTGGTGAGAAAAAAATCGGAAAATTCCACTGGAAACGGTACTTCCAGTCTTTGGCGCCATGTCCCATGGGATTGTCAGGCCAGACGTTGATGGCACGGACTTCGTCGGTCTCGTGGTTGACGCGTGTCAGAAAGCCATCGTAGGATCCGGCGTAGACGATCTCTGGATTCTGTGGATGGGGCGCGATATGGCCACTCTCACCGCCGGCGGTCGGTTCCCAATCGCGCTCGGTCAGTGCGCGGCCGCTGGTGCGGTGGAGGATGCGCACGGTGGAGTTGTCTTGTTGCGCGCCATAGATACGGTAAGGAAAGTGGTTATCTGTGGTCACGCGGTAGAACTGCGCCGTCGGTTGGTTGTGGTACGTGCTCCAGCCCTCACCGGCGTTGAAACTCACCTGGGCACCGCCATCGTCGCCAACGATCATGCGCGCCGGGTCTGTTGGTGCAATCCAGAGGTCGTGGTGGTCACCGTGCGGCGTGTCGATTTTTTCGAAGGTCTTGCCGCCGTCCTTCGAGCGCCAGAACCGGACGTTGAGCACGTAGACGAGATCCTCGTTTTTCGGGTCCGCGTAGATGCGGGTGTAGTACCAGGCGCGCTGTCGCAGCTTGCGCTCTTCGTTGATCTTCGTCCATTTCTCGCCGCCGTCGTCTGAGCGAAAGACGCCGCCATCTTTCGCCTCGATGATGGCCCAGACCCGGTTGGGATTGGCCGGCGAAACAGTCACCCCGCTGATGCCGATCATGCCCGCGGGCAGTCCCTCATTGCGGGTGATCTCTTTCCAGTTGGTGCCACCGTCAGTTGATTTCCAGATCGAGGAGCCTTCGCCCCCGCTTTCCAGGCTGTAAGGGGTGCGGATGACCCGCCAGAAGCTGGCGAACAAGATGCGCGGATTTCTGGCGTCCATAGCCAGGTCGACTGCGCCGACTTCCCTGCTGACGAAAAAAATTCGCTGCCACGTTTTGCCGCCGTCTTTGCTGCGGTAGACGCCGCGCTCGTCGTTCGGTCCGAACAGGTGCCCGAGCACGGCTGCGTAGACCAAATCCGGATTTTTCGGATGAATGCGGATGCGCGGAATGTGACGTGAATCCTTCAGCCCGATGTGCGCCCAGGTCTTGCCGGCGTCGGTGGATTTCCACATGCCGTCGCCGTGGGAGACATTGCCGCGCACGGTCACCTCGCCGCCGCCGACATAGATGACGTTCGGGTCCCACTCGCTGACGGCCACCGCGCCGATGGAGCCGCCGAAGAATCCGTCCGAGACGTTCTTCCAGGTCTGGCCGCCGTTTGTCGTTTTCCACACGCCGCCGCCCGTACCGCCAAAGTAGTAGGTCATGGGGTCGCCTGCCACGCCAGTGACGGCTGCCGACCGTCCGCCGCGGTAGGGGCCGATGCTGCGGTAGGTCAAACCGCTGTAGAGAGTCTCGTCAAAGGCGATTTTTTGGGCCAGGCCCGGTTGCAGAAGCAAGAATTGGAACAGGACTGAAACGAACGCCACTGACACCGTTCGAATATTGCAGAAACGTGTATGCATCGCTATCCCTCCGGTTTAGATGGTGACTATGGTGGCAATATAACAAATCTTTGCGTTGCTCGCAACAGAATGCCCACCGAAGGTCCCCGAAAGCACCGAGTTTCACCGAATTCTTTTTATCTCATAATTTATTATCGGAGAACAGTTTGCAGCGATTCAGTCCCCTCAGTCTGAGCGGCAGGGATGTGAATCATATCAGGTAGTAGCGATAGGAGCGGATGTTTTCCATCATGCTCAAAATAGTAGCCCCCGCAGATCAACGCTGTTGAATTACTTTCGGAGTGACTTGGCCTCATATTCTGTAGACTACAAGCCTGGCTGGCAAGCGCTTCTGACAATGGCAAAGGTGATGTATTGGCGCTATCCGAGAGCTACTACAACCCGTTTTTCCTACACAGTGAGAGATGTCACATGCGGCCTCCATGAAATCTTGTTCATCTCGACCGGCCGTTTGATACTAGCGCAGAAGCATCAATTTCCTCACCGACCTGTAATGCGCGGCTTCCAGCTTGTAGAGGTAAATGCCGCTGGCCAGGGGCGCCCCCGAAGTGTCTTTGCCATCCCAGGAAACGGCATGAAAGCCAGCCGGTTGCCGGCCCCGGACCAACACCCGGATAAGCTGTCCAATGAGATTATAGATCTCGAGCTTGACTGGCGAGCTCCTGGGCAGGTCATATTGAATCGTGGTCTGCGGATTGAACGGATTCGGGTAGTTCTGCTGCAGAAAAGACTGCGCCGGCATGCCCGGTGGCTCCAAAGTCTCGACATGGGTGACAACATCGACCGTTCCGTTGTCGACGTCTGCGAAAAAAACAAAGGGCTCGTGTTTGCTATCCAGGCGGGAGGCGGGTGCGCGTGCCGGTGCGGACGAAAGCTGCCCGAAGGCGTTGACAGAGACGGTAAAGTCTACCTGCGAGGAATCATTGAAAATCCAGGTCTTAAAGCCCGTTTTTTCACCCGGCGTCAGGGTGCCGTCGCTGCCCAGCAGGGCGCTGTAATCGAATCGGGCGGTTGCGCCGGTCTGGCCATTATCGGCGTTGTCGATAGTCACTGCCGGGGGCGATGGGGCCAGGTGCAGAATTTCCACCGAGAACGGTGCAAAGAGAGCCTGAGCAGAGATGTTCTCAAACCTGACATCAAACTTGAATTGATGGGTTGCATCATCGAAAACCACATTGGCCGCCTCTGGCCTGAGCAGATGGTTGAGGTTGTGCTCCGGCTGCTGCGTAAGATAAAGCACCAGGCCGTCATGGTCGGAAGCACGCAGAGGGGTCGCGGTGTCGTCGAACAGAATGCTGGCGGCGTCGGCGTTGCCACGCGCGATCTCCATGCCGCTCACGAAGGGATGCAGCGCCTGGGAGGTCAACAGGTGGTCGAGGGTTTGCGCATTTCCCCTGAAAACAAACGAATAGCGCTCTCCGGCTGGCAGCCTGAAGATCTCGTTGGTCAAGTCCGGATCGAATTCGTCTGTACCCGGACGCTGCGCCTGACTTTCATCGGCGGGCGCCCCCATGATCTGGCCGAGCACATGGACATAACCGTCGGTAAAGTGGAAAGCATTGAAGTCGCCGGCGACCACGAGTTTGATGTCAGGCTCTGCGGCTTGCAGTCCGGCAATGAGTTTTGACACCGAAACCGCTTGCGCATGCCGCTTCCGGCGCACCCGCGTCGAGTCGCTGGTGTCGATGCCTCTGCGGGAACGCAAGTGCAGGTTCAGGACCACGATGCGTCTCTCGCCCGGCAGCCGGGCAAAGAGCAGCAGAGGCGGCCGGTCGTGTAACAGGCTGCCGTCGAAAGAAAATCGCTCATTCTTGCCTTTTTGCACAACCGAATCCACCTGAACCACAGTGCGCGTCAGGAACCCCACATCGATATCACGGTTTCCTTCGACAAGGTGAGCCGTATAGCTGAGCGCGCTGTCATCCGCGTGAATCTTCTGCGCCAGGGCATGCAGCGTGCTCAGATTCTCGACTTCCTGCACCGCCAGAACGTCCGGCGCCCGTAAGACCTCCCGAATGAACCTCGAAAGCTTGGTGAGTCGATCCTGGAAATTGCCATCGGTTTCAAACAATCGTAACAGATTTAGCGTGCCAATCGTGCTTTCCCCCTGCTGCCTGGCCCGCACCGGGCGCGGCAGAGGAGCCTGCTCCACCGCAAGCGCTGTCGGCCACAGCTCATACCCGCCAAATTCAAATCCCACGACTCCCGTCGCCTGGAAGGTCGAGCCGGCGTTGATGCGCAGATTCGGCTGGCCCAGACGGTCCGGATCGAGCTCGAAAACTTCCGGGTTGCCATCCCAGAGCGGCAATCCCGACAAGCCCGGAAATTCGATTCCAGGTTCGCGAAAGGGCCGGTTGCGGCTGGCGACGATGTGCACTTCGGCCACCCGGTCGGAGGAGAATTGTTGATTGGGGCCGGAGACGAGCCCGGCGGCAATTTCAACCAGCATGCCTTCGAATCGCTCCAGATCGGGCACCGGCTGCGGCTGGTCGGGTGAGGGGGTGTCCGCATTCAACGTCACGGGTGGCGGCAAAGGCGCGCCAGATGCCCTGACGGTGAGCTCGGTCACATTTGTGAGCTGGGTGAATCCGAAAAACTCCGCAACCTCGCCGCTGAAATCCACCCGATCCCCAACCGTTGCCGGAGGCGGACCGCCTGTAAAAACAAAAATGCCGTTCGAGGTGCGCGGGTCGGTGTCGCTGCGCTCAGGCGGCGTCTGAACAAAAAATCCGTTTGGCGCCACGGCGGTCACGATATTGTCTTCGGTAGCGACGACTTCCCCGATCAAGGGACTGGTGGCCCCATCACCCTGGATTTCAAAAATCTCGGTTATGTCAGAGGAAGAGAAACATGCCGCGAAGCGGGTGCCGTCGACGCGTGTGCCGGGGGAAAAGAGCGCCCCGCCGGCACCGGTGGCTGTCGAGTGCTGCGCCAGGGGCACCGAGCCGGTGATGTCCGGGTCGCGGGTGAGGGACTGGTCGCTGCTCGCTTCCGGGCCATAGGTCAGGCTGGCCATGTCAGAGGCGCCGTCGTTCAACACAATGGTGTCGCCACTATTGTTCAGCGCCAGCAGACCGGTGCTGGCTGTTTGTACCTCAGCGCCGCCAAAGGTGCCGTCCGGCGACCCGCCACCAAACAGGACGATGGCGCAGCCGTCTGGCAGCACGGTGTTGTCGGGGAACGTGTGCCGCACGCGCAGACCGTCTGAAAGGGTCCAGCCCGACAGGTCGAGGGAATCCCCGGAGACATTGACGATCTCCACAAACTCGTCGTCCGAGCCGTTGCGGATGGAGTCGCCGTTGGCATCGCCGTCCGGACTGAGCGCCGGGTCGGCAAGGATTTCATTGATCACCGCAAGCCGCCGGGCTTCATTGTCGAGGATCACAACCGTGGCACTATCCGGAGAACCAATATCTGCCCCAGCCACCGGGGTCAGGGCCAGCGTGAAGTCCTCCGGTCCTTCGGTCTGGCCGTCATCGTTCAAAGGCACGCGTACCCCGGCCCTGCTTTGCCCGGAAACGAAATGGACGGTCTGTCTCGTGCTGTCATAGTCCTCGCCAGCACCGAGCGGCAAGACGCCTCCGCTTGCGCTGCCCTCCCTGAATCTCACCTCAACAGTAGATGGACCGGTGAGATTGCCCGTTCGGGTCACCTCTACCTGCGCGCCAACCGCGGTGCCATCTTCGTTGTATTCGTAAAGTGCTTGCGAGAATCGGGCCGTTGCCGTGGTCGCTGGCAGGAAAATCTGGCCGGTGTTACACTTGTCAAAGGTGTTGAGCGCAGCCGCCTGCCAGGAGAAGTCCTCGAAGGTTATCCCGCTGCCGGTAAGCTGCAGGGAATGGCCGGCCGGCGTGCTGCTGTCCTCCTGGACACCGATATCCAAACTGGTCATGCCCGCTGCCGGGCCGCTGGCGGCGGTAAAAGAGCCTTCGTAGCTGAGAAACTGCACTACTGCGCCAGACTGATCGACCAGCGCCAGCCCGTCCGGTGCGCCGTTCTGGATCCCCCTCCGTGCAAATGCCAACGTGCCAAACCCATTGCACTGATCCGGAACGATACCGCTCAGGTCGATGGTGGTGTACACGTTGCGCTGACTGGCGTTGCCGTTGTAAAGCGCAAGGCTCCAGCCGGTCAGGTCCGTGCCCGCGGGTGCGGCAATCTCGACAGCCTCGCCCTGGTCGGCGCCAATGTTGTCGTAATGGATCTCGTTGATGAACACAGGCGTCTGGGCCCGGGCTGCTTGCGCTCCCAGGTGCATCGAGAACACCAGGCAAAAAGAAGTGAAGAGAGACAAGCCCTTTTCGGGATCCGGTTTCCGCCGCCGGCGCCAGCGTCTGACTAAACGGGCACCTGAACGGAGGTGCCGCCACACAAACTTCGCCGGAATGACCTGGCACATAGCTTAACCGTAGTTATTGGTACCTGACGAGTTCTTTTCTGTCACTTTTTTGACAAGACCTTTTGGTGGCACACTTTTTTCGAGTTTCGAGTTTAGGATTTCGGATTTCCGGTTGTCAAATCCCGCGCCTTCTGCGGGGCTTGTCCGGGTTAGGGCGAGCATCTCTGCGGAATGTTAACAAAAAGAAAGGAAAAAAGCAACGGTATCGCGGACTCGCGGCAGAAAAAAACACCGCGGCCAGCGGGCCACGGCGGTTTTCCACCGACCATGTCCGGGCCGCGGCGGTGTCTCCCACTCGGGTAGGGACAGGAGGACTTTCATGCAACAAAACTCTGGAAGTCGGGGAACCTGCCGAAGGCGTGGAGCCTTCGGCAGATTACTCCCAACCCGGATATGGGAAACAGGATGATCTTAGTTGGCGTAAGAGCTACAAAAGCTATTGGAGCAAAGTGCGAAATCTTGCACGCAGAGATGTTCTTTCTTCAGAACATCATCACAAACCTTGACTTGTTTGCCTTTCGCTCATAACTCTTGTCGAGGTCTCCCCGGCCTCAGAACCACAGCGGTTCAAGACCAGGACAGACATGACCTGCAGGGTGACGATGAAAGCCAACAATACCAGAAGTTTTATGATAGAGACCATTTTGACGCTCCACAGATTTTAGACTGCCATTTACCTATAATATTTCAGATGGGCCTGATTTCTTGCATCTATCACGAAAAATATTTTCGACTCACCTGGGCATTTTTCGGATTCCCTGAGACCGTATCAAGATCTCTAATAGACTAAGATACGGTTAGGAGGCAGATTTTCTCAGATGGAGATGAAACGCTTCGAGTTTTATGGAAGGCTTTTGCTCGAGGCCAGGCCAGTCCCGACACAGTCGACTCCCTACTTCAACAGCATCATTCGTCCCGACTGGCTCGACGGGCCTATGGTGACGCGGTAAAAATAGACGCCGGAGGACGCAGGCTCGCCCTGTTGGTTTGTCCCGTTCCAGTGGATGGTATACTCTCCGGGTGGTTTTTTGCCGTTCAGGAGAACTCGTACCAGCTCGCCTTTCAAGCTATAGATTTTGAAGGACACGTGAGCCGCGTTTTCGACCCAGCCGGGGATTCGTAAGCGAAACGTCGTGCTCGGGTTGAACGGATTCGGGTAATTCGGAGTGACGGAGAACTGGTCTGGTCTCTCTCCTTTGGGTCGGTGCGCTTCTGAAATCGAGTGTTTTAGCGTGAATGCCCCCTCGTCTAACTTGACTGGCAAAAACGTCATCCCTTCGATGTCATGTCCAATGGCGCCGGAGATGGGAAACTCCATGCCGAGTCCAAACTGGCGTTCGATAGTAATGAATTTCTCCCTGCCGGAGTCGCTAAAGCCGAACAACCGGCCGTCGCCGCTGAAGGTTAACGCCTCAACGTTCTTGAACCCGATTTGAAACGGGCTCACCGGGGTGGCGGTTCCACGCGAGGTGTCAAGAATGAGGAGCTGATGGCTGTCGTTGTCAACGCCGTACAGTTTCGGTTCATTCCCGGGCGAAAACGCCATGGCTTCAATGTCAGAGAAGGGCAATCGTCCTATTTTGGTCACCGTTGCCGATTGCTTGTCGATGGTCACCAGAATCGACTTCTTGTTGTCGACGCCGAACATGGTTCCTGTCTGCGGGTGGATCGCGATGCCGTCCAGGTCTGTCGATCCGGTACGACCGACCAGCTCGGCCGGCACGATGTCATTCGCCAGCGGTTGCTGGAAGAAGGAGGCCATGATCTTGAACAGTCGACCGCCCTTTCTGTTTGAAATGATGAAAACATGCCCGGAATCAGGATCCCGCGCCATCGCCTCCATCTCTGGAATGGCTTTTCCGTTGTATAGAATTGTACCGAACTCAACAAGCTGAGGGATGGCGGGTGGAGAATCCGTGCTGATATCAACTCCTACCAGCGTCCGGCGGTCTTCATCGACGCCGAGGAGCAGCCCGCGAACGGCGGGCTGCGTTCGCCTGACATGGATGGTATCCGCGCAGCTCGTGCTGTCACCGGCATGGTCGAAGAAGGTGCAGCTTGCGACAATCGTGTTGTCACCGGCCGCAAGCGGAATTCTGGCGCGTATTTGCGCGCTGCTCGAACGCTCGACGGGAACCTCGTTGATCCGGCAGGTGCTGGTTATCTCTGGCAGACCCCCTCTTGCCTCTGCTGCGGCGGTGACCCAGATGCTGTCGGCCTCAACCGCCTCATGGTTGTCAGGAGAGATGATCGCGACCTGGCAGTTCAGCCTCTCCACCCATGTCGCGGTCACGGCTGCCGACCTCAGCGTGTCTCCAGATTCGCTGGTTATGGCCGCAACAATGGTGTCTGTGCCTGTTTGGCTGCCGGTATACACAAAATGCGCCAGGCCTTCGCTGCCGGTGGTGTCGGTCGCGGTGGTGTTGGCATGGGGGCCGCCTGCGATGAGGAACCTGACCGCCTTACCGACAACGGCTCGGTCTTGCCTGTCGTGCACACGCGCCGTGATCTCGTGCTCCGTCTGTAGCAAATGGATCGCCGAGTCAGGGGATAGGTTGACAAACTCATTGACCGGCATGCTGAAAAGGACATAGGCGAAAAAGAGATTGTCCTTGCCGGCGATGTTCCGGGTCCAGATGCTGAGGCGCGTGTCATCGGGGCCCAGGAAAGGCTTGAGGTCATAAAGCTCATCGTCTGCATCGTTCAGGTCGAGGGGGTTGGCGTTGTCATCCCCGAGCCCTCCGACGGTCAGGAGCGCCCCGCGGGCGGCCTCTCCATCATCAGCCCCCCCGGCGCGCGAGGTCAACGGTTGGTCGTTCACTTTGACGGCGGTGTACTCTCCCGGCTCGAAACTGGAGGCGATGCCCAACCCCAGATCGAGGAGAGTACGCTCTTCACGCGGATCGAACCGGCCTCGCAAGTCGAGGTCCTCGATCCCGAATCGGGCACCGCTCGTATCTTGTGACCCGAAAAACAGCACGATGCGGCTCAAATTCGCCGGCGGTGGAACCTCGAAGACCACAACCAGGATTTCCCCCTCGATCCCCTCACTATCCACTTCGTCGACATCCAGCTCGTGCCGGCCGGCAGGTTGCGACTCCAAATAAGGCTTGACAATATCCGTCACCTCTGCCCAGTGGTTGAAGGAGCTGAGATCGCTCGGAAACGCGAACTGCCAGACAACGTCCTGACCTAGTAGCTTGACCTCCCCGGGCATGAGGAATCGACGGAAGAAGGAAGTGGTCGCGGCTGCCAGGAATGCCTTGCGCACGCTGCCTTCAGGCGGCTTTTCCACGGTCAGGGTGCCGGACTCAGACCGGGTGCCCAGGCCGTCTACCGAGACGACGAACGGCCCGAGCTGGTCGTACATTTCCATCAGCGCGAATGTTCCTTTTTCTGGAGTGGTCGAGTCTTCTGGCCGACGCTCCTGTGCCGGCAGACCTCTGAGCATAAGCAGGCTGGTCAGTAAGGCAAGGTACCCGATTCTTTTACGCAACTGTCCCTTCACCATTCGTTCTCCTCTGTGAGCACACCGTAACCGCAGCAATACGTGAGAACTCTATCCTGGATGGAAAATGCGTTCCCCTGATGATTGACTCGGATGAGACTGCACACCCCTCAAATGAGGCGCCGTGCAGCATGGCTGGAAGCAGGCAGCCAGAGTGCCTGAGTCCCGGGAGACAATGAACATAACGGAGGATAAGATGAACTCGCGGACCGAATCGCAGAAACTGTCGAATGTGAGCCAGGTTTGATGCGCCAAAAGGGGTCGCATCGGGTAAAAACTTCTATCCCCCGTCAATATTTCGCAAAGAATACGAAATATGATAGAGAAATGCAACAATTTTCTAACGAAATCCGCAAAAAATTGTTGATAGTTTATTCGATTTTCCCTACTTTGATTTTGGGTTAGCCTTAAAGGTGTTCCGATGAGAGCAAAAGTATCTGAGTCGAACAAAGTGATGAGCATGAAAACGGGCTCGAGGCACGCCAGGGTTGTTTTGTTTTTTGTCTTCATTTGTTGCCTGCTCGTTCCCTCTTTGCGTGCAGAAACAGACTCGCGTGATGATAGCTTCAAGGAACGGTTCGTCAGAAAAGTACAGGGCGTCGTGCTCCAGGAAGTCGCAAATAAAATTGACGGCTACTATGCGAGCGGGGTCGGCAAAGATGACTCTCACTTCCGCACTTACACGGATATTGTGATCGAGCTGAAGGTGAGGAGGTGTGAAAAAGATATCTATTCAGAATGGCTGCAAGAAGCCGCATCTGGCAAAAGCTATAAATTGAGAGAGAGACCGGGGCCCAGGGTCAGATTTCAGAAGCCGGAACCGGGAGATAATTGGAGGAACGGGCAGATCAAGCTCTACCGGGAGAAAGAAAAAAAGGCGGCCATTTATTTTGGGGAGCTGTTTCTGGACGTTGTGTCCAATGACGACTCCGGCCTGGTGTTTACTTCCCTCTCTCTCCGCTTAGACAGATACTATGTACCCAAGGAAAGTGACAAACAAGAAGAGGATTCCAGGGACTTTAAGATTAAACTGGATGCAGATGGCTTGGTGGGATTTGACGAGACCGGTCCGCCCGCGCCTCCCGCATCTTCCACTGATGATATGAAAGTCGGGCAAGCCTATAAGAAACTTGAAATTCAATTCATCGATGCTATAAGTCGTGTCGTTCACAGCGGGACGAGAGACAGCATTGCTACACAGTGGAGTGACAGTCTTGACAGGGAATTCAAGGGGCTTGTTGACGAAACAACCTTTTATGATTATTATTCGCCTTTTTCAACAAGCTGTCTGGAGCGGGCGCAGGCGATGTTCGGGAATTACCTGTCACAATATGATTTGCAGTTTCCTGGCAGGGACATTGACCGGTTGAATGTCTTGGCAGAACTGGCGGACTCTGTGCGCAACAAAGAACGGATATTCAAGTTTAGTCTGCTCGAATATGTTGGAACTCAAAAAACGTCTGACCACCCCTACGAGTATTATGATCCCCAGGTTGTCACTAAACAGCGCAGGCTGGAACTCATCCCAGCGGAGTATAGAAGTCACTTCCAAAGAAGCGCTCAGGACTCCAACTTATATTTTTTCAAGATTCAGGATATCTTGCCAAAGTACTACCACCAGGTGGCCATCAGAAGGGGCCAGGTTCTCAACATTACGTTGTCGCAACAAAACCTCCTGCTCAAGGATACCCGACGCCTGGCGGATTTCTTCAGCCATGTCTCCATCGAGTCAGAGCCGATTCGCCAGGACATCATCTCCTTTATCGCAAACTATGCCACCTCCATTATGGTTGGCGACAAAAGGGGATTGCGCGCCGCCTGGAGTGAAGATATCGCCGTGAGAAGATTCAAGACCGCATCAGAACTGCCAGATAGTTCTAAGGGCGAAAATATCACTATCGCTTTGCACAACCTCTCCAAGAAATACGATGTCTGGGTCATGTACGAAGACAGGAAGGATTATGTCAATTACATCTTATCGGAGCTCCGGGAAGATGGCAAACCGGCGTGGGTACGAGGGGAAAAGGCCAGTCAAGTATGGCAAAGCCCTGATTTTATTTTCAAGACACGGCTGCGGCAGATTTGGCTTGACTTGAACAAGGTCGATCGCAAGCTGCACTACCTCGACGTCGCTGAAGTAAATTTTTGGATAAATGTCTTCAACATTGCACGGGCGCGCGAGCTGCTGAGCTCCGGGGCTAAGCCAACCCCTCTTTTCATGTTCGGTACCTGGCTTTATCTCAAGCACTTGTTTCATGACGACGTTATTCTTCAGAACACGAAGAGTAAGTGGAGAAACGAGAATGCCTGCATTGATGCGCTCCTGAACGTTGAGCTGCCCAGCATTGAAGACAGTGCGTTTGTGGCTGAGCTCCGCAAGCTCGCTGACCGTTGTGATGAATCCATGATGAAGGAACAGTTGCTTGCGTTTTTCAGCTCTGACGACTATGACAGGCTTCATCTCGAATACAATCCCTATCATCAGACCTTTATCCAGATTCTATATACGGTGACACGCCAAAAAGAGCTGTTGCAATTTCAGGATGCACCGGAGCCGAGCAATGTCATACTGGATGTCGACCGATGAGAAGAAAACAGCCACATGGTTCATCCAGGGGGGAAAAGCTCACGGTGATAGTGGGCTTCCTGACTGCCACCGTTCTCCTCGCGATGGGGTCTTTGCCCGCGTTGGGCCAGAGAAAGATCATATTTGATGCCAGGCTTGTGGGAGGCGTGGAGGTTGCGCCTAAACCCGAAACGGGCGAGTATGAGAAACTGGAAGAGATCGAAAAGTACCTGACAAACACAACTATCGACTTTCGTCGCGATCAAGCTGATACGATCATCAATGCGAACCAAGACAGCGTGGAATTACAGCTTCAAATAAAGGTTGCCATTTACATTGCTCCCGCATTAGAAGCAGCTATCGATGATTTTTGTTTGAGGCTCAAGACACCCGACCTCGAATCTCCTTTTCACCTCCAACTTAACGCGGAGATTGAGAACAAACACTCTGGTAAACGGCTGCTACAAAACTTCCACGCTTCTGTTATTTTCGTGAATCACCCAGGCAAAGATTTGAACCTGAGAGAATATTTTGCGCCAGGCAAAGCCACCCTTAAGGTCATCAGAACGAGCGACCGCTGTCAGCGGGATTCGGGCCGCATGGCAACCATTACGGTTGGTAGCACTCAAGCGGTAACCGCACCGCCGATTACCACAGTGACTCCCAGGCCGAAAGACGACTTTGTCGATAGAACAGAGATCGCATTCCGGGCATCTTATGGGCTCTATTTTCTCCCCGTTTTTGACGTCACCGCCTATGCCGCCCTCTGGGAGCATCGGGTTTTCTCAAAAGGCGAAGCATGGAAACTCATTGGGGTCTCTGGCCTGGGTGCGCTTGAAATTGTTCTCAAAAAGAAGGTGAAGTTTTTCCGAGAGAGAGGCGGGGAAACCAACATCGCTTTTACGGTCTTGAATCTTGGCTTGCTGCTGGCGGATCTCAGTGATGGTGAGCTGGATGTGTTTGGCGCCATCGAAGCACGAAAGACGCCGGAAATCGGGCTGCCGCCGGACCTGCCGCCAAGGACGACTGCAAAATTGCCCTTTCAAGTCAACCTCAGCTTCTGATCTCTCATGAACCTCCCGGCATCTACTCGAGGAACGAATCGGGGTTTCCCATCGAAACAGATGAATCCGTTTCGGGTTTGCATGGTCGTGCTGCTGAGCGTCTGGCTTCCGGGGTCTGGCATGGCGTCGGAAAAGACGTCCTTTGCATCCCTGCCGGTCGGCGTGAGCCGCGGCGCCGTGATTCTGGCGGACTTCAACGGGGATGGTGCCCTGGATCTCTTCCTCTCCGGTCTCACGGCTGGCGCCACCCCGATGGCCAAAGTGTACTTCTTTGCCGATCAGTCCGTCTCAGATTCTCTGTCCTTTACCGGTGTTGTCAACAGCGCCGCTGCGGTTGGCGACCTGGACAGCGATAATGACCTCGACTTGCTGCTGACGGGGATGAGCCAGGACAGTGCGGTGAGTCGAGTCTACTGGATGCAAGATGGTCTTCCGGCTGATAGCACAGACCTTCGGGGCGTGTTCAACAGCGCCGCGGCCGTCGCGGACCTGGACAACGATGGCGATCTGGACCTCCTCCTGACCGGCACCTGCAATGCGGACACCGCCGTTTCCATGATATACCGCAACCAGGCCGGCGATTTTGTTTTGACGCCTGCTCCCCTTCCTGATGTCACCCGCGGGGCGGTGGCCTTTGCCGATTGGGACAACGATCAGGATGTCGACTTTTTGCTCACGGGCTGGGATGAGGCGCAGCGCAAAGCTATCGCCTGGCTGTATCGCAATGACAACGGACACTACGAATTCGAGCGCGCGTTGAAAGGCGTTTTTGACAGCGCGGTGGCCTGGGGGGACTACAACGACGATGGCCTGGTGGACCTGGTGCTGACCGGTGACACCAGTCAGGGGGCAGACATTATCACGGTCATTTATCGAAATACCGGCGACGGCTTCCTGCAAAAACAGAAACTTCAAGGTGCGGCAACCGGAGATATCGCCGCGGGAGATTTTGACAACGACGGGGACCTGGATTTCATCATCGCCGGCGACAACGGGCCCGGGGGCATCGCTGAGATGTATGAGAATGACACTGGCACTTTTCACCTGGCAGAATTTGGACTGCTCCCTGTCACACACAGTGCCCTGGCTGTCGGGGATTATGACGACGATGGCACGCTCGATGTCGTCCTGGCCGGTGAGTCGCAGGCAGGATCTCCGGTGACCGTCCTGTATCGAAATCCAAGCTCCGATATCGATTCTGCTCCCCATCCGCCACAAAATCTCACGGCCACCAACAAAAGAGATGCAATCAAACTGAGATGGCAGCCGGCGAATGATGACCGGACGCCTGCTGAGGCGCTGACTTACAATTTACAGATTGGCTCTCTGCCGGGGGGCGTCGACGTTCTTTCCCCGGGCGCGGACCTCGACTCTGGACAGCGCAAGATTTTCCAGATGGGCAATGCCTGGCAGAATTCAGCCTGGACCGTTCGAGGGTTGGAAGAAGGCACCTACTCCTGGCGGGTGCAGGCCATCGACCATGGCTTTAAACCATCTCGATTTTCGCCAGAGCAGCACTTTCTCATCGACCGGACGCCTCCAGCCCGTCCCACCCTCCTCGAGGCTATCGTCGATAGTGCGCAGGTGACGTTGATCTGGTCCCGAACTCCCGCCCCTGACCTGTGGCAATACCGGATTTATGTCCGGCCGGAGGCCGGTGATTTTGCACTGCGCGATTCTACCTTCGGAGACACCTCGATAACCATCAGAGATCTGACCAACGAGGTCGAGACCTCCTTCATCGTCACGGCCGTTGACGTGAGTCGCAATGAGAGCGATGCGTCAAACGAGATACAAGCGACTCCCTTTGCAGTGCCCTTTTCCGATGGATTTGTGCCTTTTCCACCCTTAGTCCAGGGTGACGCGGCGTGGGGAGATTACGACTCCGACGGTGACCTGGATCTTATCCTTACGGGTCTCAACGGCACGCTCCCGGTGACACGGATTTATCGTAACGATTTGGACGCAGAGAGGTTCGTCCTGGTCAATGAGGCCTTACCCGGCGTCTATGATAGCTCGGTGGCGTGGGGCGATTATGACAACGACGACGATCTCGACCTTCTCATCGCAGGAGAAACAAGTGACGGTTCTTTCATCTCGCACATTTATGAGAACAGGCGTGAAAACGGCCCACCTACGTTTGTGCTGACCCCGGACAGATTGCTCCCGATCCGGTCCGGCGCCGTGGCCTGGTGTGATTTTGACAACGACGGGGATCTGGATGCCATTGTTTGCGGAGAGGGCAGAGAGAGCGAACCGGCGACAAGACTTTACCGCAACATGGGCCAGCCCGGGTTTGCCGAGTTGACGACCTCGATGCCAGGATTCAAAGAGAGCACC
>JBHHXT010000021.1:0-45472 GCA_046757165.1 bacterium
TTGACAGGTGGTGATAAAATAACAAAACCGCGGTCCTGATGCAACAAAAAATGTATCCCGAAATAACAAGCAGCGGGTCCGTGCCACAACCTGCCAGGAGGGCACTCGGACACCGTCGGGCAAAGATGCAACACAGTCTCTGACTGTGTTTTTCAGGCGGACCTGACAACAAGCTGCACAGGAACTTCGCACCGTGCAGGATGACAGTATTCTATTTGGTTACGATCACGTTCTCCGGGCCGAGAACAAACTGCAAGTCCGCGTATCGGTGCAGAATTTCCTTCATCGTGCGGCCACCGCCCTCGCCAAAAACATCGACCAATTTACGGTAGTCCACGATTCTGACATGCTCACCCATTGAGCGGTGCAACTGACTCATCAAATCCTGAAAGTCCATTTCAGCATCCGGATCGAAGTTGAGGTTTAGCTTCGTCTGCAACTCTTCAGGAGTGAAGAGATAGACCCGTGACATCACTTTCATGGCAGTTCGGTTCAAGAACTCGAGATCTTCCAGGTTTTCCCGCCAGCGAGTGCTCGACTGGATCAATGCCTTCATCTCTGCCTCAGCCGTGCTCAGCGTCATCCCTGCCCGTGTTTTTTTCTGCAAAAATTGCAAGTAGCGCGTTGCCAGTCCGGCATCCACCATCGAGTTGACCGCGTCCTGCAATTTCTCATCCCGCCTCGAGTCAGGCTTTCTGGATTTGAATCTGGATTCATCAGGAGGTTCTTCGATCGGGGCCCTTGCACGCGCAATACCTAACGTGGGTGCATCAGCGGGGGTCTCGTGGACGGGAACGCGCGGTTTCAACGCCTCCATCTGTTCCCCGGCTTGCAACTCTTTCTCCAGCATCATCATAAAGAATTGAAACTCATTTTCCGTCATCTCTGAGACAGGCATCTTCTTGAGCTGTGCGAACTGCGCCTCCGGGCTCTTCGCCGAACCTCTGCGCACTGAAGCCCGGCTGCGCTTGCCGGCAGGTTCCTCATCCTGCGTCGATTGTTGTGCCACGCGCGTTCGTTGGGCCGCATATTCAGCTACTGAGACAACCGACCCATCACGCAGTTTCACACCTTGTATTCTCGCCCTCGGCAGGACCTCACCATATTCATAGGCCTTCTTTACGCTCCTGGCCTTGAACGTCACCTTGTCGGCGGTTATTTGCATCACTTGTGCTTTGATCTTGTCACCGTTGTTCAACAGCAACGTCACGGTTTCAGATTTCCTGAGACCAGAGGAGGTTGCGCACGCAACAAGCAAAACGAACCCCAGAAAGCATAGCTTTTTCATTTTACCACCTCTTTATAAAATGTCGTGCAGTTTGTTTTTCACCCTGTTTTTTCCATTCGCGTGCGTTAGATCGCCCTATTTGGTTTTTTCAAGAGACAGGCGCACGGACTTCTCGACGCTTTTCGATGCCACCAGATCTGTGAGCTTAACTCTAAGCACATATTCTCCTTCGTCCAAATTGCTCACATCAAAACTCATCAACTCGACCGCATCAGAGTCTCCACCTTGCCGCTTGTCTTTGATAGATACCCGTTGTTTTTTTCCTCCTCCGAGAAATCCAAACACTTTTCCCAGGCCGCCTTTTTTCTTTTTCTCGAGCACGATTTCGTTTTCGATTTCGAAGGTGGTTTCACCGTCACTGTTCTTGCTGAGGTTGTACACCTCATAGTACAAGTACACAGGCTGGGCTGGGTCAAACGTCTTGGCTGGATTTGGTACCAGGGACCACTCACCCTTCTTGACAGACGATTGACCCTCTGGAGCACCAAGAGCAGAAGCGGGTAACAGGTCGCTCAAACTCAACATCTTGTGGTCGTAAGCCGGGACCTGAGTTTCAAAATTCTCTCCGCCCAGCAGGGTGGCGGACTCCCGACCTTGCCGCGCATAAAAAGACAGGTGGTAGCTATCCGGTTCGAGCTCAAAATGATGATATCGCAGAAAATAGTCAGCCCCGGCACCGTCAGACTGTTGACCCTTGATGGCCTCCTGTCCGGAAGACGACTCAATCTCTTCGAAATCAGTGGCAAGAATCGCGCTGCCGTACTCAACCGGGGCCGCCGCGGCACTCTCTTCATCCTGTCTTACCTGCTCGAGCGGAACGCCAAAATAAATCTCCAACCGTGTCTTGCCGTCTTGCCCACGAAATGTCGCGGTGTGAAACCGGACATCAAGGGATTCAACCTTCCTGCTCCAGGTATGAAAATCGCTGGACATGGCAAAAGAAACCATCTCACGGCTTTCTTCAGACATCTGGATAAGGTGGCTCTGGAATTCCCCCACCGAGCCCGACTGCAACAAGCGATTGATCGAGTGGTCCCAGCCCGCCCGGTCGGCGAGCATGTTGCGGTTTTCGAGTGACGGGGCCAACCGCCAGTTGTTGCCGGTGCCGAACTTCGATATCAGAAAATGAAAAACGAGTTTCGGCCTGTCTTCGCGCTTGTAATAAAGCCAGGATTCATTCGACGGTAGACTTTGGCCCGCGGTCAAGGCAACGTCGTCCGGCTCCCCATGCCGGATGAAGACCAGGCCTTTGTCATTGAACTCCTTGTTCAGGTAGTAGGCCTCAGGGAAGGCCAGGTAACCCAGCCGGTCTGGATTGTTTACAGCAGAACGCACGCCATCAAACCAGTAGTCATGCTCGGCTTTGACCAGCCGTCGGTAATGTTCCACCAGCCGGAACTTGAGCGGGGAGGCCGGCGCCAACTCCCGCTTCAACCAAAAGCGCCGGAGAAAAGCTTGTTTTTCTGCAAATGTCGAGAGGCTTGCCAGCTGCTCGAGCTCGTCGTCAGCAAAAATATACTTCGCGTCTTCAAACAAGAAAGCGAAATCGATGTCATTCTCAATGGAATCCAGCGCTTGCCAATAATAGCTGTTGGCGTCTTCGGGCTTATCCTGCTGCATTCGAAGGCGTACCAGCGACAGATAAATGGGCACCTTCGAGAGTCCCCGCTCCTTCTCCAGCAAGGAGTGAAGCATTGAATCCGCTTGCGCAAATCTTTTCCGTCTACGATGGTGCTCCGCTGAAACGTATCCGGCCCAATCCCTGTTCTGATTCGACAACCACTTTTGGACCTCTTTATCCCCGGAATGAGACAAGAAGAGACGATAAAAATGATGCAGCCCGACGTGCCCGCTTACGAGCCCGGGCTTGAGCGCAAGCTGGCGATGTCCCCAGGAAATCGCTGCGCGCCAATTCTTCTTATGGCGCTCCAGCACCCCCCTTTGCAACAAAACGTCGCGAAAGGTTGAATCTTGCGCAATGACCTTGTCAAAGAATTCCCTCGACCTATCAAAGTCGCGCTTGCGCAAAAGTAACGCTTTGTATTTGCCCGTCTCTCTGTGTGCAATGGCCAGATTGTAATTTGCCAGCAGGTCACTTGGGTGCTGCTTGACGATTCTTTTGTTCCAATCCTTGACATCCCCCCAATCCTCATCTTCGATGGCGATCCTGGACAGGCCCCTGAGTGCTGCCAAAGATTCTGGCGCCTTCTTTAAGACGCGTTTGTATTCCTTCTTGGCATCTTTAAGATTGTGGCTGGCATACAAGTCATTGGCCTGCTTGAGCGTCGAATCAACGTCGCTGTCAACAGGTTGCGCCAGCAGAGATTTGCATAAGAGAATAAGTGAAAACAGGAGGAATAGCCTCACAAAGCAGAGTCGACGAGGTGAGGAAGTCCGGTACGTCATCGATAAAACCGTGTTCCAGGGTGATTGTTGATGGGGCAACCCGTTCCGGCGAGTGAACAGCAAGGAGATACGTCGGGTCGCTTGTACTCGAGCCCAATTAGCTCAGCAGATAAAGAAGCCGGCCTCGGAGGAAAGCCGGCTTCGCTTATCCGGAAACTAAAATCTAAATGCCAGTGAAACAAATACTTTGTTTACTTTGATGTCCTCTTCATAGAGGGTGTCCTCAAGATCATCGTTAAAGTTCTTCCAGAACCCATGGACATACGTTGCATCCAGTCTGACCTGTTTGTCGACCAAGAGACCGATTCCAGCAGACAGGAACTGTTTGTCCTCGTCGGGGTTGGCGTCCTGAAATACGGATGGGTCACGAAAATAACCGGCTCTAAAACTGAGTCCCGTCAAGGGCAGCGTGAATTCAGCTCCGAGGTGAACTCGGGCAGTGGCGCGATAGTTATCTCTGAAAAGACGATTCTCCCGTGCGCGCGTCGTAATCGTACTATCAACAGGCGGCTCCGTTTCGTAGCGTATCTGGGACCAATCATTGTATTCAACGTCTCCTGAGAAGACAATATTCAAGAGATGAAGTGACGCGCCACCAGCAAATGACCACGGTGATTGAATCTTGTAGATAGGAGCGGTAAGCTCTGGCGGTTCGTCGGCGAAGGTACCGTCATCAAACTCAAATCCGTGGATAAAGGAAGATTCTTCTTCGACTTTGAAAGTTATCGGTGTTGAAATAGTCGCACCCAGCCTCAGCATGGGGCCCACTCTAAATACCCCTCCAAACTTAGCATTGAAACCAGATATCTCGCTATCTATGGTTTCCTCGATCGTCTGGCTATTGAAATCAAAACCATCTTCGGGACGATAGACATCGTCAACATCGACTTCGATGAATGTTGACTCAAAGTTACTACCTCCAGTCCAGAAGTTCAAGCCAACCCCAAAAGTGACATTCGGTGAGACATCCACTGCACCGGCAAGAGTCCAGGCGTTCAAGCTTCCGCGTTCCAGCTCACGCCAGGCTTGATTCAACCGGTCATCCGGCGTATTGTTGAAAGTTCTGAAATCGAAATTCGAGTCGTATGATTTGATCCGGTTAAACCCAAACGACAAGACCAGACTTCCTCGAATCGTCGGCACTGGATACGCTAGACCAAAATCATTGAATTTCGTGAAGTTCTCTTCATTGCGCCGGCCGAACGGGGTAAAGAAACTGGTGCTATCTTGCAGGCCGAAGTCATTCTGGCGAGCAAGATGACTGAGAGAGCCGTAAACCTCGACTCGTTTGATGTCCCGCAACGTGGCAGGATTCCAGAACGAAGATGAATAATCACCCCCCACTGACGTATACGCACCGCCCATAGCGATGGCACGCGCACCAAACCCCAATTGGATTCCCGAAGTAATGATTTCTTTCTGCTGGGCACCGATGCCACTGAAAGTCGCCAGGAGTAGAGCCACTACTACCCCAGCCTCAAAAATTCTATGTTTAAGCATGGGTCTTGCCTCGAAATTAAGCCTGAACTGTGCCTTAAAACGGTCTCTCATCTGCGGCTTCTTCGTCCTGATGACGAGCGCCGTGATGAGGACGAGCTTTTGGAGCCACTCCCTCTGCTGTTGCCACCGTAACTCTTTGAGCCGCGGCTATTCGATGAACCTTTGGCCGGCTTTGAATAGCTTTTGCCGGACCCACCACTTTTGCGGCTACCGCCGCTCATCTTCGTCTTCGAACGCTTCCTTTTGACGTTGCTTTTGCTATCAGTTGACTTCTTCTTGCTCGAAGCGCTTTTGTGGGCAGCCCTTCGGCTGTGTCTGCTTCTTTTTGAAACTTTTGAGGACTTTTCTTTCTGCTGACTCTCACTAACGTTGCTGCTCCCGCCTTTATTCCCAGGCAAAGGGGCATCTCCGCCTTTGACAACCCTGGTTCGATTGTCATTGCGTCGCGTGGCGGTTCGCGAAGCGCGACCACTGCTGCGGGTTCTTCTTCTGGAAACTCTTTTTGAGCGGGACTTGCGCGAACGCTTATCTTTGGTCACGGACCTTTCAGAGGACCCGCGCGCACGTCTCGAGGTGGCTGAAACGCTGCCCTGGCGTCTCGACCCGCTTCTCGACTCAATGCTCCCGCGTGTCCTGCCCCCGCTGCGGCTGCCCGACTTAACCGCCCCGAACCTGGTCCCAGCCGCTGTTTTCGAGAGGCGAGTGCCCCCACCAGCAGCGGCGGTGGCCGCGGCATCTACCACCCCCACGCGGTTGGGTTCATAACCAAACCGGTCACGACGAGCGCCCCGCCGGCCGAAGGAGCGCCGCTTGTGCGGAACGCTCGCCACCAAACCCTGACCGCCTCCAAAGTAGTAGAAGTCATCATAAAAGCCATAGTGGTGACGATGGTAGGGCAGATAGCCATAGTGGACTGGACTGTATCCCCACCCCCAGTAAAAACCGAAATAGGAGGTCGGATAGTAGTAAGGGTCATAATACCATGGATCGTAGTACCAGGGGTCATAATAACCGACGTTAATGGTCACCCGGCTCGAATAGGGCGCATAATGATCATAGTAGTACGGGTCAAAGAATGGGTCATGATAATAGCGTGAATAATAATGGACATCGTTGTAGTGCCGGCGTGTTATGCGGACATCTTCATAATCCTCCTCATCATATTCACCGGCATCTTCCCCATCGTATTCTTCCTCAACGGGTTCTTCTTCATCCTCATCATACACGTACTCCTCTTCCTCGTAATTTCTTGATCTTTCTCTATGTTCTTCTCGCTCAGGCCTCCTCACTTCAGGTTTTGCGAGCTGCGTATAACAACTGGTAAGACTCAACCCCAAAACCATCAAGAAACACCCGAGCAGTAAATTCAGTAGTTGCCGTTTCATTTTTCTCTCCCTAAACAGACATATTGCCATGAATGGTGTTCTGCAAAGTCTGAACGTTGTTGTGCAAACGTTATGCCATTGAAATATTTAACAAGGTCGCGCCATTCTACATACAATCTACCAACATATTATGGAAAATCAATAAAAACTTACAGAAAGAGTTTTTCACGGCGGATAACTTGATTGTGTCACATGCAAACATAGTTTGCAGTTTTAGTTATCAAAGTTGAATTCATAGGTCATCGAGTACCAGGCTTTCACCGGTTTGCCCCCCTCCTTCGCCGGTGAAAATCGGTTGCCATAAGCTGCCTCGATGGCCGCCTGTGCGCACCTTTCGCTGTTAGTCGTATTGTCGATGACGACAGCCTCAATCACGTTTCCCCTTTCATCGACTTGAAGGCTCAGCTTAACGATCCCTTGGACGCCTTTCTTTTGATCCTCTTTCGGCATCTCGGGGACGGCCAAGGTGATACGTTTTGGCGGGGTTATGCTGAGCCCACTCAACGCAGGCAAGCCGTCGGTAAGATCGTAGATGTTGGTGTATTTCAAAGTCGTCTCGTCGATGGTTGCGTCTTCAGGAATGGCTTCGTCATCTGAGGGGACGGGCACCGTGGGTTTCGGCGGCGGTGGGGTTCGGTGAGTCTGCCGCGTCACCGGGATGTTCCTGACATCGATAACAATCTGAGGAAGCTCCTTTTCTCTCGGGGTCACATCAAATCGTGGCGAGAACAAGGCAAGCAGGGTGAAGAAAAGGAGCGCCAGGATGAGGGCTTTCTCGAGGTTGATCACATAGTGCGAACGGTGGTCCGAAGGTGTCTTTTTGAACTCGTACTGCACCCATTCTCCTTGGCAGTTTGCCACGCTCCTGCTATATCTTTTCGATCATGGCTTCCTTCACCCATCCAATCTTACCGTCAGCCAGTCTAATCTTGACCCAATCCAGCGAGCGGTCTTGTATTTGCACTTTGACGCCCTCGTGTAAGGTAAACACATCCGTGCCGGCCTCGCCGGGGGCGCTCTTCACATCGATTTTCTCGGGAAGGAGAATCGCCTCCTCGGTGCTTTCAATCTCATAGATTCTCAGCGAAAGAATGCCAGAAAAAAAGCAAAGAAAAATCGTTCCAACAATGACGCCAAATGAAACAGCCCGGCTGGACCTGAGCGACGGCACCAGGATTCGCAAGATCACGAGTGCCACAAAGCCGAGGTAGACCGCCAGGGTTAGATACCCCAACAATCGCAAGTTCACCATATTGGCGACCCTCGCAATCCAGGCGGACAGGAAGAACTGCGGGAGCTCCTCAATGCGGTCTGCCGTGGACAAATTCGCCAGATCCAGGTTGAAGTTAATGTCCTCGTTTTCGGGGTTGAGCTGCTTAGCCCGCTCGAAGTTCAGAATTGCTTGCGCGATTTTGCCCTGCTTGAAGTAGGCATTTCCTATGTTGTAATAGACTTCCCAGCTCTCAAAACCCAGATCGAGAATCTTCTGATATTCATCGATGGCCAGTCGGAATTCGCCCTTCTGATAATACTCATTTCCCCTGAGGAATAAGGCATCGGCCTCGCTGGACCAGGCACGGCCAACAAAGCTCAGCAGCAGAATGCAGGCGCACAATACTTCTGTGGCCAGGGGGTTGTGCAGACTTTGCCTCATATCACCTTGTCCAAAGAAATGATCGCATTCTTGGCTTTTTCAAAAAAATCTTTCATTTCACCGTTATGGGTTTGGCTCGGCGCAAACCGCTGATAATCACACGTATGCAAGCAATCCAGATAGGCGGAGACAATCTCACTATCTATGCCGCGCACACGCAGCATCTCATCCACCTGATCCGTGATAAGACCGGCAGCAGAGACGTTGAGTTTGTCGCCGATAAAGCCCATGAGTGCACTCGACACTTCAGCATAAAACTGTTTGTAGTTTCCCGACCTCATCTCCTGATTTGCCCGCTTCAGCCGCCGCAACGCCATCTGGTTGGCCTTTCGGCTGCGCGCATAGGCGATATTGGAGCTCAGCTCGTCCAAATGGCGGCGATAGGCAACGGCTGCAAACAGCGCAAAAAGCGGAACCCCTAAACAGAGATAGAAGGCATAACTTTTGTAGAAAAGCGTTCCCCCCCGGCGAAATTCCGGCAACCGCATTTGAATATAACGAATATCCCGTCCGATAAATTTCACGTCCTCCTTCGAGGTGGCGATTCCCCTGCTGACGAATTGGTCCCGGCCTTTTTCGATGACCAGATCGATCCGGCGGGTCGTGACCGCTTTGTACCGTTTGGAGGAGGGCGCAAAGAAGGAAAACGAGATCGGATTGATGCTCTGATTCCCCGCAAGACGTGGAATCAGGACGTACTCGAACGTCTTCGAACCGGAAATCCCTCCGCTACTTCTTTGAATCGATTCTGTCACCTTCGGGTCATAAACCTCAAAATCCGGGGGGAAGCTGATTTCTGGCTGCGGGATGATTTTGATGTTGCCGGTCCCCGAAATCTTGACCGTCAGCGTAACGGCCTCGTTGGTTTTGGCCCGCACCTTGTCGACAGACGCAGTGATGGCGAAATCGCCAACCGCTCCTGAAAAATCAGCCGGCCTGTGGCCAACAGGTAAGGGCAGCACATCTATGGCCACCGTATTCGAGACCACCCTTTGCCTGACCGTCCGCGCACGGCCGAAAAACGGATCGTCAAAGAAGCTGTCCAAAAAATCCCGCCGGCCGCGCGTGCGCGGAAGCTGGACCTCGCATTCAATCATCAGGGGATCGAGCTGTTTCTCGCCCGGGCCTTGCGGGAACAAAGCAACCTTTTTGATCTCCGCAACCTGAAACTGGATGCCGTTGACAACTTCAGTGTGTAACGGCGGCCGGTTGGGGATGTCGAACTCCTCTGCCCAGAATCCAACAGTATTCGGAAGTTGCACAACGCCGTAATTGCCGACCCGGACCGCGGTATAGATTTTGTAGGAGACAACAAGCGGCTCGTTCTGATACACCTGCCTTTTGTTGACTTCTGCTTTCAAAAATAATTGCTCGGAGAGGTCTCGGGCAGGGGTTCTTGCTGGCCGGTTCGAGTTACGACCGGGCTGACGATTAGCTTGTGACCGCGCCCCTCCCTTGACGATTTCGATGACAATCGGCTTTGTCGAAATGTCCTTTCCCTTATACTGCACGGTGATAGCTGGAATTTGAAACTGTCCCACTTTGGTGGCGATGAAATGGTGCGTGTATACTTTCGTGATGGACATGCGACCATTCACCCAGGACATGTTGGTAGACTGACCCCCATAAACATATGTGGCGAAAGCACCCAGATCCGGTACCGCTGGCTCAGGCGCGCCATTTACATCCGCACCGGTGAGCTCAATACTCAACTCAAACTGCTGGTTTAAGACGATTTGCGTTCGATTCAGGTAGGCCTTAATCTCGAGGTTCTGCCCTGGCAGAGATGAATTCCAGCTTAAAAAACCTATGCTGAACAGCACAGCAACACACGAACTTCTTCTCATTCTCTATTGGCATCCTCCACATTAATAGAAAAGGTTTGCACTCGAGTTACCAATCCTTGCCCCGGAATGCCCGGCCTCGCCTGGTGGTTTTGTTTTTCCTGAGCAGGTCTTCTTCTTCATTCTTCAGGGCATCCAGGATTCGCTCGGCATCCTCTTTGGAGATCTCTTGTTGTTCACCTTTCTGCGCTTGTTGCTGTTGTCGATCTTGTTCATCCTCGTCGCCTTCTTCCTGCTTTTCCTGTTGCTGTTGTTTTTGCTCTTTTGACTCCTGTTCCTGATTCTGCTGCTCTTCCTGTTGGTCTTCCTGATTTTGTTGATTCTCTTGTTGCTGATTATTGCTTTCTTCCTCCTGAATCTTACTCAGGAGCGCGCTCAATTTCGGATTACCGGGGTATCGCTGAATACCTTCTTCCAGGACCCTTTTGGCTTCCCGGGATCTTCCGTTGACATAAGAATTGGCGCTCCGATGAAAATAATCATCAACAGTTTGAGCAACAAGGGGAGTTACCCAAAAAAGTAACATAATCATCCTAAAAGTCAGCGCAGTCTTCATCATTCTGAACCCTGGATCTCAATAACGTCACCTAATCTCTTCATAAAATCTTGAAACGCAGCGACTGTTCTGTCAGCTTTCAAGCCATCATCCAGCAGCTTTTTGGCTGCAACGTATTCTCGTTTGGCCACCAGAACCTTTGCTTTTTTCAAGAGCTCCTTGGCATATTCAGTTGGTTTGATCGGATCTTGTTCCTGATCTTCATTTTGCTGCTGCTGTTGAGCGTTATCTTTCAGCTTCGCGCGAACATATTCCAGATTGTATTTCGCATCCTCGTCGCTGGGGTTCAAGTCGAGCGCCCTTTTGTACTCCAGGATACTCTCAGGCAGCTTGCCCAGTCGGTAGAGCGTGTTGCCCAGATTGTAGTGTGCTTGTGATTGCAGGAGAATATCATCTGAAGCGAGGGCCTTTGTGTACGAATTCAGCGCCTCTTCGTAATTTCTCTTCTTGTACTGCACATCCCCGATATTGAAATGGATGATCGGTGAATCCGGATTTTCGATCAGAGCGTCGCGGTACTTGTTGTTGGCTTCATCATACTTTTGTTCTTCAAAAAGCTTGTTCGCTTCAGCAACTTTCTTGCTGGCGCTCTGACCGAACAACGACGAGACCAGGATGAGAGCAACCATACCCGGTAGAGCATTGAACTTCATTTTCCTGTCCTCAAACTACGATTCAAATCTGCCGCGCCATGCTCTTCGCCTTTTCCTGCTTTCAGGAACCAGCAGCTCGAGCACGAGAAAAAAAATCGCCAAGACAACGACATACTGGAACCGATCTTCGTACAACGCGAATTTCCTGGATGCAAGCTCCTTCTTCTCCATCTCAGAGACTTCTGCATAAATTCTTGCCAGCTCGGTTTCGCCTGTCACAGATTGGACGTACTTCCCCCCGCTGGTGAGCGCCATTTTTTCGAGTGTCAATTGGTCCAGCCTGGTGAGAATCACCTCACCCCTGCGGTCTTTCTTGTATTCCCTCTTACCATACCGGTCGTAAACGGGAATCGGCACGCCCTGTGGCGAGCCGATGCCGATAGTGTAGATGACGACTCCCTCTTGCTCAGCGGCCGCCACCACCTGCATGACATCGTCGCCGTGGTCCTCTCCGTCTGTGATTAAAACGAGAACCTTGTACTTTCGTTCCTTTGTCTCAAAACTTTTGATGGCGGTTGCGATGGCAGCGCCCAGGTTCGTGCCGGGCACCGGAATCAAACTCGGATCCATGACATCCAGAAAGGTTTTGGCAGCACCGTAGTCAAGGGTTAGTGGGCACTGAACAAATGCCTCGCCAGCGAACGCAATCAGGCCGATGCGGTCCCCTTCGAGCAAATCGATGAACGTGGAGACCTCGTGTTTGGCCTTGGCCAGCCGGCTGGGCTTGATATCTTCCGCAAGCATGGAAGCTGAAACATCGAGCGCGACAAAAATATCCACCCCCTGACGCCTCACTTCCTCCAGGCGCGTGCCAATTTGTGGGCGGGTCAGCGCGAGGGTCATAAACAAAATCCCGAGCACAAGTAAAGCCGCCCTGGCAATCTGCCTTGGGCGACTGACTGACGTGCTTAGTTTCTTGACGAGCTCCAGGCTTCCGAATGTGGCCAGGGCACGCGTCTTCCACCTGAAGACCAGGGCATAAAAAACGACGGCGAGCGGCACCAGCAAAAACAGCCAGAAGAATTCAGGGTTTCCAAATCTCAACATGGCTACGGTATCTTTCGAAACTTGGTGTTGACAAGGACAACCTCCAAAACAATGAAGCCCAGGGCGAAAAAGAGAAAGGCTGAAAACAGCTCCCGATAGCGCGTAAATTGTTTTACCTCGATCTTGGTCTTTTCCAGCTGGTCGATTTCCTTGAAGATCTTGTCCAAACTCTGCTTGTCGGTTGCCCGATAATAAGACCCATTCGTGATGGTGGCAATTTCAGTGAGCGTGGCCTCATCGATCCTGACTCGAGTTGGGACAAGGCGCGTTCCAAAGATAGGATCGTCCACCGGACGTAGTGCCCGGCCTCGTGTGCCCATGCCAACCGTATAGATCCGGATGCCAAAGGCATCGGCGACCCTGGCTGCCGTAATCGGATCGAGCTGACCCCGGTTGTTTTCGCCGTCCGTGAGCAAGATGATAATCTTGCTTTTGGCCTTGCTGTCCCGCAGCCGGCTTGCGGCATTAACAATCGCCATTCCGATGGCAGTGCCGTCTTCAATCATCCCGATTTCAACTTCATCTAGAAGCTCGAGCAAAATCGCGTAGTCGAGCGTCAACGGACACTGCGTGAAACTCTTGGCCGCAAAGACCACCATGCCAATTCGGTCATTTTGGCGCCCGTGAATGAAGTCCGCTGCCACCAATTTGGCCGCCTGCAACCGGTTGTTTGGCTTGAAGTCCAACGTGCGCATACTGGTGGAGATGTCCAGAGCGATAACAATGTCTACCCCTTCGGTGATGATTTCTTCTTCGGTGTGGCTCGACTGTGGCCTGGCAAAGCAGACAATCAGGAGAGAGAGGGCCAGCATCCGCAAAACAAAGCCCAGATGGCGATACTTCCTTCTGCGCGAAATCCTCTCGAGAGTCTTGACAACCTTGAGATTCGAGTACTGCAGGGTAGCCGCGCGGTCCCGGGTCTTCTTGAGATTCCAATAGATCAACAATGGCAACAAAGCGAGCAGCAGGAGAATCTCAGGGTTTGCAAAGGTCATGCTATCTCGGCTCCGTGACTTATTCTGCGATTTCTTCAGTCCTGGAATGGGTGGCTTCGTTCTCAGAAGCAGGGGGCGCCTGGCCGCTCTCTTTGTCCTCCCCATCGACGTCGTCGAAGACCACGTCGTAGATGAGTTTGGTGCGCTGCACCAGATTGAATGCCTTGTCAAAAGTGGCGTCGTGCGCCTTCGCCCCGGGCTGATATTTGGCAAATTTCACCAGATCACAAACAGCCAGGAATTCCTGAATCAGCGCAATGGTTTCATCCTCGACTTCGGCATTCTGCAGTTCTTCTATCAGCTCGCGAGTGGTCATCTCCAGGGCGACGATGAAATAACGACCTTCGATATAGCGCCGAATAATATCGGACATGTGGCTGTAATACGCTTTCACTCTGCCCTCTGCCAGCAATGAAGATGCTTTCAGGGCAGTGAGCTCTTCGAGGGCGATTTCATGCGCCGGGCGCGGCGGTTCAACCTTCTGAGGCAGAATGCCCTTCCCTGCCTTTCTCCGGCGCCAGATGTAAAAAGAAATCGCCACCAAAACCAAAAACGCCAGGGCAATGCTCGACCAGATGATGATTTTGCGATAATCCTCCTGCAGCCCGTGCGGGACCTTGATTCCACGAACGTCGCCAGCTTCACTCGGCTTCATGCTGGCCACGACAATCTTAATCTTTCTGGTCCTGAGCTCATGCCTGGTGCTATCGCCGGGTATCACGTAATGGAAGAGAAGCGGCGGAATTTCAAACTCCCCCACCTCGAAGGTGGAAATGATGTAATCCACCCTTTCGATCACTTCGCCGTCTTCCTCGACCGGGTCATGAGGCGTGTAGTCCTTGATTTCGAACGCCCCGAGGTTTTCAGCCACAGCCGGCCGTTGGACTTCGATAGCCGGCGAATGCCTCAGCTCGACAGTGTACCGGATCCGGTCGCCGATGGTGATAGTGCTTTTGTCCACCCGCGAATCGATGGAAATCGATTGCGGCCCGGCCAGGACAACAAAGCCGATAAGCAAGAAACCGACCCCTGATAAGAAAAGAACTTTCTTAGTCACACGCATTGTCGCTCTGTCTGCTCAAAGTTTGTCCGCGTAAATTTCAACCGCCTCGGCTCGCATCATCCGTTGCACCAGGACATCATACGCCTCTTGTTGCTTTTGACGAATGAGGTGCTGCATCACCTGCGTTCTCACCTCTGCAAGCGGTTTGACATCCGTAATCCTACCCTCTGCATCTCGATTCGAGTATTTCTCCTGATGCGCTTTGTAATACAACTCGATGTCGGACTCAGTCACATTGACCTCCTGGGAGATCTCCTCTTCCAATAATTTTTGCACCATCAAGTTCTTTTTGGCCTGGAAAGCGCCCTCGATCACGTCCTTGTCCTTCTCCAATCCTTTTCGCTTTGCTGTGTCGTACAACAATTCGGTTGCGATGTATTGTTTGAGAAAGTCGACTTTCTTGCTTCTGTCCGTCAATTGCGATTTGACATACGGCGGTAATTGAGAAATCTCATATTCGAGGTCGCCAGTGGTGATCGGCCGTTTGCCAATTTTGGCAATCACTTCTCCCGGCCGGCGCTGCCTGGCTTTTGATGGCTCCAGAAGCGCCGCCTCTTCCAGAACCTGCTGCGCGTCCGCCGACCTCTGTAGTCGCTCCAAACAGGCGACCATCTTCTTGTTCACCTCATCTAGGATTTCGCTCTCCGGATACAGGTGTTTGATTTTCAGATAATGGCTCAGCGCATTTTGATAATCGTGCACGCGCTCGAAATAGATGTTGCCGATGGTGTAGGTGAGATTGGCAGCCTCCGAATTGTCCGGGTCGTAGTTGGCCAGGTAGTAATTGTATTGCTCGACGGCCTGCTCATAGAGCTGGTTGTTGTAAAGAGAACTGGCGTAATCCCTGATGATCTCACCTTTGACCTTCGGTTGTTGCTCCTGGCCCTGGCAAGCAGCCAGCACGAACCCGACAAAAAACACGGGCAGAGTTTGTAGTTTTGTCATGACCCCTTCCCTCCAAAAAAGTGTTAATGTCGTCTTTTCGCCCGCATTCGGAAGAACCGAATCAGCGGTTCGACGTAGGACACATCGGTTCGGACGTCAATAGAATCCATGTTCATCGAGCGGAGCATTTTGTCGCGCAGCTCCTTTGCCTTCGATGTTTTGGAGCTGAACAGACCCCGGGTGGTGGCGTCTGCCGTATCCAGAAGGATGATCTCGCCTGTCTCGGCATCTTCCAGCTCCACAAATCCGATGTCCGGCAACTCCATCTCGCGTGGGTCAGTGATGGTAATGGCCACCAGGTCGTGCCGTTTGTTTGCAATTTGCAGGGCTTTCTGGTAATCATCTGAAATGAAATCCGACACCAGGAACACCACAGAACGGCGGTGGATAATACGGCTCAGATACTCGAGGGCCATGGCAATATTGGTGCCCCTTCCCTCAGGCCTGTGATACAAAAGCTCGCGCAAGACGCGCAGCACGTGCTTCTTGCCTTTTTTCGGCGGCACGTATTTTTCGATGCGGTCCGTGAAAATGATCAGGCCAACCTTGTCGTTGTTCTTGATCGCAGAAAAGGCCAGCAATGCGCAAATCTCGATGGCGATCTCGCCCTTCATTCTCTCATAGGTGCCGAAATTTCCGGAAGAGCTGACATCGACGACCAGCATCACGGTCAGCTCCCGTTCTTCTTCAAACACTTTCACGAACGGGTGTCCCATGCGCGCCGACACATTCCAGTCGATGGTGCGGACATCATCGCCGATCTGGTACTGCCGCACTTCGGCAAACTCCATCCCGCGCCCTTTGAAGACGGAATGATATTCACCTGAAAAAACATCATTGACCAGGCCGCGCGTCTGAATCTCGATGCGCTTCACTTTTTTGAGAATATCCTTGGGAATCATTACGGCACTTCAATCTTGTTCAGAACCTTGCGCACAATGTCCTCGGCGGTCAGCTCTTCTGCTTCTGCTTCATAGGTAACGATCACGCGGTGCCGTAACACATCCATTCCGATGGAGCGGATGTCTTCAGGCGTCACGTAGCCGCGGCGTCGTAAGAAAGCGTGCGCTTTGGCTGCCTGGTGCAGGTAGATGGAAGCTCGCGGCGAGGCCCCGAAGGCGATCAGATCCTGCAACTCATCCAGGCCATACTCTTTCGGGTCTCTGGTGGCGAAAACAATATCGATGATGTACTTCTCGACTTTTTCATCAATATACACCTCGTTGACGATAGACCGCGCCGAAACGATATCTTTCGGCGTGACCACCGGATTCACCCTGGGCGTTTCTTTCCCGGCCATCCGGCGCATGATCTCCAGTTCTTCCTCCTTGTTGGGATACCCAACCGAGAGCTTGAGCATGAAGCGGTCGACCTGAGCTTCTGGCAACGGGTAGGTCCCCTCTTGCTCGATTGGGTTCTGCGTCGCCAGCACCAGGAAAGGATCATCCAGAGGAAAGGTGTTTTGGCCGATGGTCACCTGGCGCTCCATCATGGCCTCCAGCAGAGCAGATTGCACTTTCGCAGGGGAGCGGTTGATCTCATCGGCCAGGATGAGGTTCGAAAATATCGGGCCTTTTTTGGTGGAAAACTCCCCGTTTCTCTGGTCGTAAATAAGGGTGCCGATCAAGTCGGCGGGCAGAAGATCGGGCGTAAACTGAATGCGCTGAAATTGGGTTTGAATCGTAGAGGAAAGGGTTTTGACCGCCATCGTTTTGGCCAGCCCCGGAACGCCTTCCAACAAGACATGACCATTCGCCAGCATTCCGATCAGCAAGCGCTCAACCATGTACTTCTGCCCCACGATGACGTGAGAAATCTCCGCGGTAATCCTGTCGATAAACTCGCTTTCCTTCTTAATTCTCTCATTTATAGCTTGAATATCAATCGCCATCGACCCTCCCTTGTTGGTTATGGTTCATCTCAGTGCCTCTATCTCTTTATCCTATCAAAAAATCACAAGTCATTCCCTGAACCGCCAGCGGCGTCAGCAATGTGTCGTCGAGTTTTCGGAAACGGAGTGCGATACATCCGCCACCGACTTGTTTTGTCGCAGAATATCTTCAACCAGCGTGTACGCCCGCTCTAATGTCGCGCGCTCTACTTGGCCGCCGGAGAATTTTGCCACATCTGATGAATTCAAAACCTCCTCTGCATGCCGAACGCTCCTATCCTCAACTGCCAATTTGTTTAGCTCATGGCAGATCTCCTGTGTGGTGAGCCCCATTGCTGGTATTCTGTATTTCTCGGAAAGGTACTTTTTGAAGACCCTGGCCAGAGATGCGAACGCCTCCCCGGCATTGACGTCGTTCAAGTTTACGCACGCCTCGAGCTCAGACAGGAAGCGCTCCTCAACGGGAACAGCCTCGAGGGCGCGACGTTTTTCATCCGCCTCCTTAGCCCGTTTTCGTCGGACCACAGTCACACTCACTGCAGCGACCGCTCCCAGCACGAGAAGACCACTCGCAACAAGAATCAGAACATGATTGTTCCCTTCGATGATCGGGTCTGTCACTCTCACATCCAGCCTCTGCGTGACCAGCGTGTGCTCCTCTTCAGTCTCGAGATCCTTGTAGGTGATGATAGAGCCGTCGATATAGGCCATCCCCAACTCCTGGGGCCGCAAGATATATTCAAACGTCTTGATTGCCCGCATCACGCTATCCTGTCTCACCTGGTTCGAAGACGAATTCCCGACCACCTCGAGGTTCGTGAGCACCGGGCGCTCCACCTTTTCGATTTCAAAACGGTCGAGGTCCCCTTTCCAGGTAACTTTGATCGCAAGAATTAGAGTTTCATTTTGGGGCACAACTTTCCTGCTGACCCGCGCAGTTACTTTCACCTCGCTGGCATACGCCCGAGTATTCTCGACACGACTGTCCTCTTCCTGGGCCAAACAAACACTTGCCCACAAGAACAACCCCATGAAAATGCACATACCTTCGCCTCTTCGCATCGTACCCTCAAAATTTTCGAATAAATATACTTTGGACGAAAAATAAAGTTCCGGTGAGACTGAGCCTGGATGTTACAAAATCGACCAACAAAAAAGCCGAATTTCAATCAAATTAGTAGATCAAAAGATTCGGCCCACTGGCTGTCGCGAAGTCGTTTCACCTCACTTCAGGTGCGCTTCCCCGTTTGACTCTTCGCTGCCGAACAGGTCGAGCAACTGCTCATTCACGTCTTTCCCAAGGTGATCCAGCTCCCATTTGACGCTTTCAACCAGCTCATTTTCGGGATGCAACTGCAGGAATTCGTTGTAGGCCACCTCGGCCTTTTCATAATCCTTGATATCATTCGCGTAGATATACCCGATCATGAATCTGGCCCGTGCCACAAAGTCGCTTTCAGGCAACGTTTTGATGAGACGCTCATGGTATTCAATCGCCTTGTGAAAATCGTTGACATTATTGTAGTAGATGAACGCCGCTTTCTGTAGCGCCTCCTCAGCATACTCGCTGTCGGCATAATTCTTTGCCAGCTTTTCATACGCGTGGAGCGCTTCATCCATTTTCTCTTCCTGCTCAAAAGTCTGAGCCTGGCGCAACAATTCTTCAGCACTTTCCCGTTCACCACACGCGATAAACAGGGTCAAAACGGTCAGGAAATTCCAATACACAAGACTATGTTTCATCTGCGATGTTCCTCCTAAAGTTCCTACCCAAAGTTTGCTTCATGCGGCAACAACACTTCCCTGGCTTGCCACAGAATCGGGATTGACTACAAAGGAAATAGTTTAATAATAAATAATAACATCAAAATCAAGTGATTTTTGTCGCAAACCGATGTCGCAAAGAATTATCACAACCATTAAAAAAGCGAAGGTCACGAAGGAACTTCGCTTTTCTCATGTTTGTTGATTGGCTAAGCCACGGGCAAGGAGCTCCTGGCACAGAGCCGGAACGCCAGATCGTTATTCTCCGAGCGATCTCTAGCTTTTGGAACCGTCATCATCAACGACTTCAAAATCCGCTTCTTCGACCTTATCGTCTTTGTCGCCTGGCGTTGCTTGGGTGCCACTTTGCTTTGCCTGTGCGCCGCTTTCCGCACTGCCTCCGCCGGATTGCTGGTACATCTTGCTCGCCATCGCATTCCAAATCTGGCTCAAAGCCTCGGTGGCGGATTTTAGCTCGTCAACATTGTCTGTTTTCATCGCCTCTTTGACTCGACCGACACCTGTTTCTAGTTTGGCCTTGTCGTCAGCATTAAGCTTGTCGCCAATCTCCTGGATATTCTTTTCTGTCTGGTAGACGATCTGGTCAGCCTGGTTGCGGACGTCTACCCCTTCTCGTTTCTTCTTGTCTTCAGCGGCATGGGACTTGGCGTCATGCTTCATGCGCTCAATTTCATCCTTGGAGAGACCGGTCGAGGCTTCGATCCGAATCTTTTGCTCTTTGTTGGTCGCCTTATCCTTAGCTGAGACATTCAAGATGCCGTTGGCATCGATGTCGAACATCACTTCGACTTGTGGAATGCCGCGCGGCGCCGGCGGAATCCCATCCAGGATGAATTTGCCGAGAGTCCGGTTGTCGATCGCCATCTCCCGCTCCCCCTGCAAAACATGGATCTCAACCGAGGTCTGGTTGTCTGCAGCGGTTGAGAATATCTCAGACTTCTGCGTCGGGATGGTCGTATTGGCTTCTATCAACTTGGTGGTCACCCCGCCCAGCGTCTCGATCCCCAGCGAGAGCGGTGTCACATCCAGCAGCAAGACATCTTTGACATCCCCTGCCAGGACGCCTCCCTGGATCGCCGCACCGACGGCAACGACTTCGTCCGGATTCACTCCTTTGTGCGGCTCCTTGCCGAAAAGCTCCTTGACCATCTCCTGTATCTTCGGCATTCGGGTCGACCCACCGACGAGCACAACCTCGTCAATATCGCTCGCACTGAGACCCGCATCTTTCATCGCGGCTTTGCAAGGCTGCAACGTTCTTCTGAAGAGATCGTCGCAAATCTGTTCGAATTTGGCCCTCGTCAACGTCAGGTTCAAATGCTTGGGCCCGGTGTCCGTGGCCGTAATGAACGGCAAATTGATGTCGGTCTGGGCAACGGTCGAAAGCTCGCATTTGGTTTTTTCCGCAGCTTCTTTCAGACGTTGAAGCGCCATGGGGTCCTTCGACAAGTCCACGCCTTCTTGCTTCTTGAACTCATCGACGATCCAATCAATAATCCTCTGGTCAAAATCATCGCCACCGAGGTGGGTATCGCCATTGGTGGACTTCACCTCAAAGACGCCATCGCCGATTTCGAGGATTGAAATATCGAAGGTGCCGCCGCCGAAATCATAAACGGCGATTTTCTGCTCTTGTTTTTTGTCAAGACCGTACGCAAGAGAGGCGGCCGTGGGCTCGTTGATGATCCGCTTCACCTCCAGACCCGCGATTTCTCCCGCTTCTTTTGTGGCCTGTCTCTGGCTATCGTTAAAGTAGGCCGGTACAGTGATGACTGCCGAGGTGACTTTCTGGCCAAGATAGTCCTCAGCGGTTTGCTTCATCTTTTGCAGCACCATCGCTGAGATTTCCTGCGGCGAGTACTCCTTATCCTGTATCTTGACCTTGGCGACATTGTTTGCCCCCTTGACAACCTTATATGGAACCTCACTGATTTCGGTGTCGACTTCGCCGTACCGTCTTCCCACAAACCGCTTGATAGAGAATATGGTATTTTCAGGATTCGTAATTGCCTGACGTTTCGCGACCTGGCCGACTAACCGCTCCCCGTTCTTTGAAAACGCAATAACCGACGGGGTCGTTCTCGCGCCTTCGGCATTTGGTATGACGACAGGCTCTCCTCCTTCCATAACGGCAACGCAGGAATTTGTCGTCCCCAGATCAATACCGATGATCTTGCTCATAAGCAAACCTCCTTAGGTTCGATATCAATAAAAAATCACCTTCCTATCTCGAGAAAGCTGTCCTTCCAATGAAACTGTGCGTCTCGTCAAGCAAAGACTATGCCACCCAGGATAAGTTGTTCCAATGTACTCATAACGTTTATTTTATCAGCTACTTATTGCAGGAAAAGCGCCATGCGCATGGGTAAGGTCTCCTAACATTCTGCCAGACTTCTTCTGTCAATATGACATAAAAAAAAGGACACCTCCTGCGGTGTCCTCGATTGCCCACAACGACCAATATTACTAGTCCGAAGGCGGCTTCGAAGAGGCGTCCTCTTTGCTGCTGGATTTGCTCTTTGGTTTTGGTTTTGAATCCGGGGCCGAGGTATTTTTAGAGTTCTTGTAGTCTGTAATATAAAACCCCGAGCCTTTGAATATGAGTCCATTGCCACCTCCGATCAGTCTTTCAACCGGGCCGTTGCATTTGGGACAGCTCTCGAGTGGCTCCGAGGTGATGCTTTGAAACTCCTCGAATTGGTAGCTACAATCCGCACAAACGTAGTCATAGGTTGGCATAGACTCTCTTCCTCTATGTTGGACAACACGATTTCTTCCACATGTCCCACTATTTGGGCACCTTCATGGCGATAAAATGGCTGTTTCGACCACGCTTGATCTGAAACAGAACAATTTGCCCGCTTTCGAACTTGCTCGCGATTCGCTCGAGGTCGCTCAGATTCCGGACCGGCTGCCTGTCGATTTCAGTGATGAGATCGCCAGGGCGCATGCCCTTTTCCTCAGCCACACTGTTGCGGCGGACCTCGGTCACCAAAACGCCTTCTTCAGTCTCATACCCGTATCTGTCTGCCAACTGACGTGTCAAATTGCTCAGTTCCAGGCCCAACCGGGCGGTGACTTCGTCTTCGTGCGGGGCCGTCCGCCTGACCTCCTCTTTTGAGCTCGGGCGTTGCTCCAACTTAACGGTAATGGTCTTTTCCTTCCCATCCCGAATCACCTCGAGCTTCACTTTTTGACCAGGCTTGTAAGACGCAATTAGGTTTGTCAGCGCCTGGGCATCAGCTATCTTATGGCCATCAACTTCGACGATGACATCATACTCCTTCAACCCGGCTTTGGCGGCAGGTGTGCCTTCCACAACCTGGGTCACAACCGCCCCCTGATTATCTTTGATCTTCAGGGCTTCGCTCAACTCCGCATCGGGCGTGTTAATAAAAACGCCGAGATAACCGCGCACCACTTCGCCATGGCTGATGAGATCATCCATGACTTGCTTGGCCAGATCAATTGGAACAGCAAAGCCGATTCCGATATTGCCGCCGGTGTTGCCGGCATAAATCGCCGTATTGATGCCGATCAATTCTCCCCTGATGTTGACGAGGGCGCCGCCACTATTGCCGGGATTGATGGCTGCGTCGGTCTGGATAAAATCCTGGTAGGTGAGCTCGCCGCTGAGATTGAGGGTGCGGCCCTTTGCGCTGATGATCCCGGAGGTAACGGTGTGCTGCAACCTGAGGTCAAACGGGCTGCCGATGGCCAGGACCCATTCGCCAACTTCCAGCTTGTGCGAGTTGCCAATGGCGATAGTGGGCAAATTGGCTTTGTCTATTTTCACCACAGCGATATCCGTCGCCGGGTCAGTGCCGACAACTTCAGCCTGATAAGGTTTTCTGTCCAACATGACGCTGATCTCATCCGCGTCCTTGACAACATGGTAATTCGTTAAGATATAACCATTCGAGGCAACGATTACCCCCGACCCAAGACCCCGCTGCCGGTATTCCTGCTCGCCGCGGGGGGCGCGGAAAAAACGCTTGAAAAAGTCATCATTGTTGAAAAAATTCGAGAACGGATCTTGTACCTTGACCACCTTTTCACTCGTAATCGAGACGACGGCAGGGGTCACCTTTTTGGCGATCGCAACAAAGGCACGACTTGTGGCCTCGAGGTCCGAATTGCCAACCTGGAGCGGCTGCGCTGAATTGACAACTGCTGGGCTCGAATCATCATCGGCAAACCCGTTTCGCGTCAGACTGAGATTGGAAGCCAGAACCAGCCCGATTATCACGCCCAGAAAAACCGAAAAAACGATAATCGTTACTTTTTTCTTATTTCTTCTATCTTTGTCCATCGGATGCCTCCTAATTCATTGAATCCCACAAAAAGGTCACGGTAATCAAACCTGCCTTAAGAGAATAAAGTTTCGAAAAAAGTCCGCAGCAGGGGTGGGATGAGATAGCAGGTCTTATGTCAATTCAATTCTAACGTACTGGTCCCCCTGCAGGTCTTTGTTCTTGATGCCCATTCCCTTGAGCCGAAAGGTCTTGCTCTTGGTGGTATTTGGGGGGACACTCAGCTCAACGGTATGACCATACACCGTCTTTACGCGCACTTTGGTGCCCTTTTTCGCTTTTTCCCGTTCAATGGGAATTTCACAATTGATATCGAGACCCTCGATTTTGAAAAACCCGTGCATGGCCACCCTGATGGTGACGATCAAATCACCCTGCGGAAAGCCGTGTGCGGCGGGCCGGCCATGTCCGGAGAGACGCAGCTTCTTGCCGTCTTCGGTGCCAGGAGAAATATTCAGAGAGAATTGTTTGCCATTTTTTTCTGGCACCGTGAAAATGGTCTTGCCCCCCAGAACGGCTGTTTCAAACGGGATCTCAACCGTTGCATGAATATCATTGATGTTTCTTTTCAAATCGTTTGGCTGCCGGAAGCCAGGTTGTCTGTCGAATATCTGACTGAAGAGATCACTCAGGCCGCCAAAACCGAAGAATTCATCAAGATTAAACTCTCCGCCGTGGCGGTATCGCATGCGCCTGCCATTACGAGGGGGATTGCCGAAAATGTCACTGAAATCAAAATCAAACCCGGGTTGATGGAAGCCTCCACTGGCCGTCCGAGGGGTAAAGCCAAATCTTCGCATTTGGTCGTACTGCTGCCGCTTCTTGCTGTCGCTCAAGACACTGTAGGCTTCCGAGATTTCCTTGAATTTTGCTTCAGCTTGTTTGTCACCCGGATGGGCATCAGGATGGTTTTCCTTCGCGAGTTTCCGATAGGCCCTCTTTATGGTTGCAAAATCTGCCTTCTCATCCACACCTAACATTTTGTAATAATTCTTGTATGCCATATGACCAAATTATGCTTTCTGTCAAAAGGACATTTTGTTGCTAGGAAAATTAGAATTTTGCAATTAATATGCCAAAACAGGGGACTCCCCTACGCCTTTATTTTCTCATCACTTATAAACCACACTGAATCGAGGGGTAAGGTTCGAGATGTGTCAAACATAGACAGCTCTGTGTCATTGTGTCATAAAAAAGCAGTCGCTCAGGCATGGATTTTCTCCTACGGCTGTGGAACTTCAACAAAAACATGAACAGCCTCGTTGAATCGTTTTACTGTAAAAATGGCGACCGATCCCGCCTCCAGCTCAGGAATCTTAGTGTAGAAATCATTCTGGCTCTCGATGCTCGTGTCATCGACTTCAACGATAACGTCACCCTCCAGAAGCCCGGCATCCTCAGCGGGACTGAGTCTTTCGACTTTTGCCACCACCACGCCGCGCTCGCCATGATAGCCCAAGTCATCGGCGAGATCACGTGTCAACTCTTCGATATCCAGACCCAGGTTTTCAAAGCTAGGTTTCTCTCTGCGGGACGAAATTCTGATTGCACCCGTTTCTTTTATCCCGAGAACCACGTCAATTGCAAGCTGGTCATGATTGCGCAGCACATGCAACCGAACCGACTCACCTGGATTTTTTTTTGCGATGATCGCCTGTACCTGGTTACTCTTGTTGACCTCCTGGTCCTCGATCTGAAGAAGGACATCTTTGGCCCGAACGCCAGCTTGTTCAGCGGGACTGTCTTTCAACACACGGTCGATGAAAACGCCCCTGGGCTTATCCAGCGCGAATGCCCGCGCTTTTTTTTCATTCACATTTTGCATGGCGATTCCCAAATAGCCGCGCTCGACCTTCCCTTTGTGGATCAAATCGAGCATGATTTTCCTGGCGAGATTTATGGGGATGGCGAAACCGAAGCCGGCGTTGTACCCGCTTTCAGTTGCGATGGCGGTGTTCACGCCGATCACCTGTCCGCCAAGATTCACCAGTGCACCACCACTGTTGCCTGGATTGATGGCTGCGTCGGTCTGCAGGAAATTCTCAACTCTGTAGGTGTCGTCAATAATATCAATTTCGCGCTGCTTTGCACTGATTATCCCCGCGGTCACGGTAGAACGAAGTTCGAGTGGATTGCCGACAGCCAACACCCATTCTCCAACTCTGATCTCGTCTGAGTTCCCAAGCCGCGCGACCGGCAAATCACTCGCAGAGATCTTGACTACCGCCACCTCGGTAAGGGGGTCCAGCCCGACGATGTGTGCGTCGAACTCGCGATTGTCATAAAGTAAGACGCGCACTTCCTCCGCCTTGTCCACCACATGCACGTTGGTCAGAATAAAGCCTTCCTCGGACACAATGATCCCTGACCCCGAACCTTGCTGGCGAAGTTCGCCAGGAACCCGAAAACGAAAAAAATCATGCAGCTCGTCCCGGTTGTGAAACCTCTGTAAATCAGCCATGCTGACAAGGCGGGTAGACTGAATCGTCACGACTGTTGGCACCACACTCTCCGCGATCTGGACAAAAGCCTCGCTGGTGTTCTGCAGTGCCAACAACTCCTTCGGCACCGGTTGCTGCGAGCCCAACACGACATTCGTACCAGAATAAGACCTCTTTGAAGGTTGCGGGGAGTGCGTGAGGGTGAAACCGGCCGCAATGATCAATCCCATGACCACGCCGACAGCCAACACCATGAGGCCGGTGCGAAATGAGCGGTGGTTTAACATCATGGCCCAGGCATAATCCAGAGTTAGAACCAGTTTTTGAGATATTTGCGAATTCGAACGATGGCCTGCTGACCTTGCCGCGGGAAGACCAATACGTAAGCCAGAAACAAAAATGCAATTCCCGGCAGGATGGGCAGTATCAAACCGAGCACACCAAGAACGACCAATATCGGAATCAACATTTTCTTGTTCTGCTGAAATTCCTTAATCTCTTCAGCGAGCCGCTTCTTTTTCATTGTAAGAATCTTATCATAGTCAAACGATTTCCCCGTTTCGGGTCAGGACGGTAGTCGAGCTGATCCATGGAGCGGCGAATAATGTACAGACCGAACCCACCCGTTTGTCTCCCATCCATTGCCGACAGGACGTCGTACTGTTTGTCCGAAAACCCCTCGAAGCCAGCGCCGTAGTCCTGAATGATAATCTTGAACATCTCGGAATTGTATTCGATCCAGACATCGATCCAGTTATCCGGATGGGAATGGTAAGCGTGCTCTATGACATTCAAGCAGGCCTCGTACACGGCAATCTTTGTTTTGCCAACATCCTTGAGGCTAAGCCCGGCTCTTTCAGCATAGCTGGTGACAAAATCACAGATCGAATACAGATTGCTCGTCACGCTCTTGACGCGCAGGTGGTTTCTTTCCCCTTTGCTCGTATCGACGCCTTCTGCCTCGGGTTCAGCCTCCTTCGGAATCACCGTCGGCCTATCCACCCGATCATGCAATTTCTCGATGAGCGGATCTTCAACGATGTCGACGCCGGACAATGGCGGGGCCAACGCGGCATTGCCCTTAGAGGCTCCCGTGGGAGTCAAACTGCCCATCCCGGACGTCGTGCCGCTTTCCACGGTTTCACCCGGGGCGGCCCGGTTTTCCGTGGGAGTCTGATCAAACTCCTGCAGAGCAGCCGTTTCGTCTTGCTCGAGAGAAAGGTAATTTCTCGCCGAAAAGGTGTTCAAATGTGCCAGGGTTTTGTTGCTCAGATTGAGAATCTTAACATCCCCATTTAGCCTGCGGGCACGCGAGGTCATTTCGACCAGCAACGCGATAAGAGAAGAGGATGGCAACTGAATGTCTTCAAGATCAACAACGAACTTCGACTCACCGTTTTTGAAGCAGGCCTCAAAGGTGTCCTTCAGCACATCAAATACAAACCTGGAATCTCTGATGCTGGCCAAAGGAATGCGGATGACATGCTCAAAACCGTCTATCCTTTCGTAGGCAACTTTTGGTGAATCCATCACTCAAGTCTCAAGGCTGCTTGAAGTGGGGTTACTTGAATTTACTAATTCAGTCAAAACTAGCAACAGAATTCTACTCTGACCTGGCGGATTTCCGGATTTTGGTCTCTTCTTGTTCTTTCAGAACACGCCTGAGCACTTTGCCGATATTACTTTTCGGCAACGACTCTCGAAACTCAACCAGCCTGGGAACCTTGAAGGCCGCTAACTTTTGTTTGCAAAAACCAATGAGTTCTTCGCTCGTGAGCGATTGGCCAGGTTTACGAACAACGAACGCTTTAACGGTTTCACCGCGGTACTCATCAGGCACGCCGATCACAGCAGCTTCCAGAATCTTGGGATGTTCAAAGAGCACTTCCTCGATCTCACGCGGATAAATGTTAAACCCGCCGGCAATGATCATATCCTTTTTGCGATCAACAATGTAGAAGTAGCCGTCCTCATCCATCCTGGCCATGTCGCCAGTATGAAGCCATCCATTTTGCAAGACCTGGCGGGTCTCATCTTCCATCTTCCAGTAGCCCTGCATGACTTGCGGTCCATGAACAGCAAGCTCACCCACTTCACCGACAGCGAGGGGCTCTCTGGTAGCAGGGTGAACAATCCGGGCCCGCGTCGAGGGTACCGGTATACCAATAGACCCCTCCTTGCGCATGCCCAGGAACGGGTTGATGTGAGTGACCGGGGAGGTCTCCGACAGGCCATATCCTTCCACAAGTCTGCCGGCGGCGATCTTCTCGAAATGCCTCGCAACCTGTAACGGAAGGGCCGCGCCCCCGCTCATACATCCTTTGATAGAGGAAAGATCATACTTTTCTGCCTCGGGAAAATTGTTGATGGCCACATAAAGGGTTGGAACCCCTGGGAAAAGGGTCGCCCTCTCCTTTTGAACTGCGCTCAGCAGCACCTTCAGGTTTCTCGGGTCAGGAATCAAAACCATCGTGGATTTCAGATTGACAGCATGATGCAGACAAGCGGTCATGCCGTAGCTGTGAAAAAACGGCAAAGCAGAGAGCACCACCTCTTGCTTTTCTGCGACAGTCGTGTACCAGGCTCTGATCTGAAGGACATTGGCGACCAGATTTCGGTGTGTCAGGACGGCGCCTTTGGAAACACCTGTCGTCCCTCCAGTGTAGAGGAAAATTGCGATATCATCTGCTTGAACCTCGACCTCCGGCAGATCGTTCTGAAATTCTTCAGTCAGCAGATCTTCATAGAAATGAACGCCAGGCCCCCGCTCGACTTTGACCGAAGCGTTGCGTCCTCTGAGTGGCGAAAGGAGTTTTAGCAACGCTGGCAAGTGCTGCTGGACTCGTGTGACGATAATGTTTTTGAGACCTGTTTCCGCCTTGACATTCTGTATCACCGGCAACAGTCGGTCCAGCGTGATGATCGCACTGGCCCCACTGTTGTTGAGCTGATACTTTATTTCCCGTTCAACATAGAGCGGATTGGTCGGCACGATGGTGGCGCCAATTCTCATCAAGGCGAAATGAAAAACCACATATTGGGGAATATTGGGCAGCATAATCGCGACGCGATCTCCCGGTTTGACCTCCAGACGCAAGAGAGCTCGTGAGAACTGCGCCACCAACTGCCCCAACTCCCGGTAGGTCAATTTCTTGCCGAAGTATGAAATTGCCACCCCCTCGGGATTGCCGGCCACGGCTGCATCAAACACGTGGAACATGGTCATGTCTGGCACTTCTATGTCGTGCGGGACGTTCTCTTCATAGGAATTGAGCCAAGGTTTTTCCATATTCTGATGAGGCGTGTGCGATGGATGAAAAAAAGACGAGCCTTATTTAAAAAAAAACACCCATCTGGTGCAGATGGGCGTTTTTGAAGTTTCCTCCGACATTTTAGTTGCCGCCGTATTTGTCACGGTTAACGATGAGATCAATCTCGTAATCAGCGGTTCTCTTCCACTGCCTGTCCTTCTGTGCGATTTTGAAGTAGGCGATGGCCTGGTTATACCGCCCGAGATCCTTGCTGGCTTTACCGGCTTCGTAAGCGGCGGGCGCGTAGTTTTTCTTGTTCTTGAGCGCTTCGTCGGCAGCAGCCTTGGCTTTGGCAAAATTCCCCTGTTTGTTGTAGATGACCGCCTTGCGATAATGCGGAGATTCCCATTTTCTTCTCTTGGTGACTCCGATCGCTTTGTCGAGCGCGATGAGCGCCTCGTCGTACCGCTTGAGCTCGGTAAGGCTGACTCCCAGACTGTAGTGAGCCAAATCATAGTCTGGATTCAATTGAGTCGCTTTGGTGAAGTTTTGTGCCGCCATGTTGTAGTTCTTCTTTTTGTCGAGATAGGCCGCGCCAAGCTGGTAATAGGCTTTGTAGGAACCCGGGTTATTCTCGACGGCGCTCTGGTAGGTCTTAATGGCATTATCCACCTGACCCAGTTTGTTGTAGATTTTGCCCATCTCTACATAAGCGTTCGCATAGGCAGGATTCTGCGCGACACACCCTTTGTAGGCTTCGATGGCTGCGGTATACTTTCTCATTTTGTTCAACGCCAGACCCTTGCCATAGTACGCCTGATAAAAGGTTGCGTCTGAGGAGGTCGCTTTGTCATAATACTCCACCGCTGTTTTGTACTGCCCGAGCTTGTAGGCGTTGTTACCGTCATTATAGGCTTTCCTGACGGCATTGATTTTTTTCATCGCATCGGCATCAGCCATCAACTTGGCATTGACATCCTTGAGCTGTTCGGCGAGCTGCTCGCGCTCCTTTTTTAGTTGTTCATACTCATCAGGAGTGGCGTTCGCCAGCCGTTTATCGATTTCATGTACTTTCCGAATTATCTCCTGCTTTTGCTGATTCAGATCCTGAGCCATCAAGTTGACAGCAAAGAACAACACAACAGATACGACCGAGAGCCAGGTTAGAGAATTCTTCAAGATACGCATACAATACCTCCCATACTTGAGAATAATAGTTGTCAACGTCAAAGAATAGACTTTTTCAAATCTAGAATTTTCGCTTGCTAAATCCCGCGCCTTCTGCGGGACCTGTCCGGCTTGGATACTCACGTCCCGACTGTGGAATTCGCCCAGTGGAGATGGCCCTGCAAGCAGGAAAAGGTAAATATTCCACACGGATAAAGAACCAACGCGGATGTCTCAATCATAAGATTTTCCGTGTGGTTTTTTGATCTGCGTGGACCCAATATCGATAAAATTGTCGATTGGCGTTAAGCGCATCTTCAAAACGAAACACAGTCAATCGAGAAATGAAGCAGAATGGTGGTCTCAGATCATCTTGTTAGAGTCAGTGCCGAAGGGGGGATTCGAACCCCCATGGGTTGCCCCACACGGCCCTCAACCGTGCGTGTCTACCAAGTTCCACCACTTCGGCGCCCTGTTTATCCTTACTGGCCGGAATCAGCAGGAGCCGGGGTGAGCGGCTCGGTTGTCTCCACAGGCAAAACATCCAGCGCATCATCCGCAGGTACAATGGGGACACTCGCAGGCAAGGATGATGCTCGCTTCTTCTGCTCCTGTTGCACCAGGCCGCCGCCATCTGTAGTGCCCCTGCTGAGCATTGAGATGAGGACAGAAAGCACCAAAAAGGCCGTCGCCAATCCCGTGGTGACGCGACTCAAAAAGGTCGCGGCTCCGCGGCCACCGAAGACCGCGCCCATATCTCCGCCGCCGCCCCCAAAAGCACCAGCGAGTCCCCCTCCCTTGCTCGATTGCAATAAAATAACGATAATCAAACCACAACAAACGATAGTATAAAACGAAATTAACAGCCCATACATATTAGTTCACCGATTGTGCTATTTTCACGATTGTCGTAAAACTGTCTGCATCCAGGCTTGCCCCACCCACCAACGCACCGTCTATGTTGTCCTGAGTCAGCAAAGACTCGGCGTTGGCCGGTTTGACGCTCCCCCCATACTGAATGCAAACCTGATTGGCAAATTCTACACTAAACAATTCTCCCAAAAGTTCCCGAATGAAGTAGTGCACTTCCTCTGCTTGCTCCGGCGTGGCATTCACACCGGTTCCGATTGCCCAAACCGGCTCGTAGGCAATCACCAGGTCACTTGCGTTTGTCAACTTCACCCGTGCCAGCCCGGCTCTCATCTGCTGTTCAACGACGGCCCGAGTCTGGCCCGCTTGACGCTCTTGCAGTTTTTCCCCAATGCAGAAGATGCATCGCAATCCCCGCGCCAGTGCTTTGAGTACCTTTTTATTGATGTCCCCATCGGTTTCGCCAAAAACGTGCCGGCGCTCGGAGTGACCGAGAATCACATAATCACACCCGGCGTCCAGCAGCATGCTGGCAGAAATCTCGCCGGTGAAGGCGCCCTCATCCTGCCAATGCATGTTTTGCCCCCCGACCTTGATTCTCGTTTCCTTCAGGATGTCCGAAACCGGCACCAAAGCCACTGCCGGAGGGCAGACAACCACGTCGACATTGTCAACATTGATCAATTTGACTCTTAGAGTTTTGGCCGTTGCCGCGGCCTCGGCTGGTGTTTTGTACATCTTCCAGTTGCCGCCGATGAGCACGCTTCGTTTGCTCATTTGCTCGCCTTGAACCTCCCTATATCTCTCAAAAAGCCCCCGGTTACAGGCTGGCGGCGATGTGCTGTACCAGATCGAGCACGCGGTTGGAGAAACCCCACTCGTTGTCATACCAGGAAAGGACTTTGGCAAAATTCCCATCCAGCACAGTGGTCGACAAAGCGTCGACAATGGATGAGAGGGGGTTGCCGTTGAAATCCTTCGAGACCAGAGGCGCTTCACAGTACCCCAATATCCCCTTGAGCTCGTTTTCAGAGGCCCGCTCGAGCGCACCATTTAATTCCTCGGTAGTGGTGGTCTTTTCGAGCTGAAACACCACATCCACCAACGAGACATTCGGCGTCGGCACACGAATGGCCATGCCGTCCATCTTGCCTTTCAGCTCCGGCAGGACTTCTGCCACTGCCCTCGCCGCACCCGTGGTTGTCGGAATCATGGAAACAGCGGCCGCGCGTGCACGCCGCAAGTCTTTGTGTGGCAAATCGAGCATGCGCTGATCGTTGGTGTAGGAGTGAATCGTGGTCATCAAGCCCTTAACGATGCCGAAATGGTCCAGCACAACCTTGGCCACCGGCGTTAAACAGTTGGTGGTGCAAGAGGCGTTCGATATAATATGGTGCGTGTTCGCATTGTATTTCTTGTGATTGACGCCGACAACAACGGTCATATCGGGATTCTTGGCCGGCGCGCTTATGATGACCTTCTTTGCCCCCGCCGCGAGGTGCTTGCTGGCTTGCTCGCGCGCCGTAAACAGCCCCGTGGACTCGATGACGATTTCGACCCCGAGATCCTGCCAGGGCAATTCAGCAGGGTCCCTGACAGCAAAAACCTTCACGTCCTTGCCGTTGACGACAAGGTGGTCCCCCTCTGCTTTCACTTCACCGGCAAAGATGCCAAAATTCGAGTCATATTTGAGTAAATGCGCCAGTTGAACGGAATCCGTCAAATCATTCACTGCGACAAATTCGATTTCATCTTTGCCATATTGTTTTGCGGCTCTAAAGATATTTCTTCCAATTCTGCCAAATCCATTGATGCCGACCCTTACTGCCATGTCTAAAATCTCCTTATCTTGATGGTAGAACTGATTCTCTCAGTTGTAAATAGCGACGAATAGGTCGGGTTGCAAAAACCATCTTTACAACATCGGACGTCATCCCTGATTTGTACACAAAAGTCTGTTTTTGTGATGAGACAAAGGGGAAGCCAGACAACTCTATTCATCCAAAAGAGACACATCCGAGCGCTGGTCTATCGTTTTCCAAAACGAAGCTAAGTTAAAAAATATTTAGGGAAATGTCAAGCAGAAATTCGTGGCGAGGTCACGGGGTTTTGGCAGCGGTCACGGCCAAAACCCTGCCTGCGCCTGCTCGCAACAGAGCCCTGGCACAGCCACTGAGTGTCGCACCTGTGGTACAGACATCGTCCACGAGCAGGATGGTTTTCCCAACCACCGGCTCAGGGGCCCGGGTCTGAAATGCCCCATCCACGTTGCGCTGACGCTGCTCAGCATTGAGATTCGCCTGTGATTTCGTATTGCGGATGCGCATCAGCACCTTCGATTCGACAGGCACCTGGATCGACTGCGATATCGCGCGCGACAATATCGTGCTCTGATTGTAGCCGCGCTGGCGCATCCTGGTCTTGTGCAACGGCACAGGAACGATCAGATCTGATTGCACGTACTCTGGCTCCGCCAGGAGAAGCTGCGCCATTTCGCCGCCGATCTGGTCTCCAAGAGACTTCATGCCGGCATACTTGAAATCATGAATGACCTTCTGAACCTCATCCTCGAACGGCCACAGCGATACCAACTTCGACAGGCCATCCCGGTTTGCAAGATCTGCCGGGATTTCGCCTTTCTCCCGCAATCTGGGAAGTTCTCTCCAGCATCGAGTGCAGACATGTTGTTCATCTGGCGCAAGATGGGTTTTGCAGACCAGACAAAGTGGCGGGTAAACGAAGGCAAGCAGCGCCTCCACGAACGTCTTGACAAATTCGCGAAAGTAGGAAAAAGCAGCCATTGTTCCGGCCCATCAATTCCCGCCAAAGTTCAAGGGCAGCACAAAGGTCAACTGGGGCTCCACGCGCCGCTGTGTCTCCAGCTCGCCGGTGATCTCATTGCGGCGAAACGTCCAGATATAGTCGGTAAAAAGGTAGAGATAGGCATTGATCTGATAGCCGAGCCCGGCTCTCAGAATGGAACGCTCATTCAACGTGAACGCATCCGAGAAATCCTCGATTCCGGTTTTGTCGTAAACAGCACGGGCGGAGATGCGGGGCAGGGATTTGGAAAGCAGGGCAGCCACGTGCAGACGGCCACTATCGGCATGGCCATCGACGCGCTCGAACGTCCCGATCATTTTTACGATGTTGAGGAAGTAGGCAAAAAACTCTCCATAAACGCCCCGCTCCGAGGTCGTCCGCAGGGCAAGAAGATCCGTCTTGCGCACGGCCACGGAGTCGCTGATGCGAAATTTCTCCACCTCGTAAAATGGGTCGAAATAGGTGGGGAAAAACTCCTTGCCCAGAAACCGCCGTTCCAGCTTGGCTTGCAAGGAAAGCAGCCCCCCCAATCTCCACAGACCCAGCTCAACGCCTACCGCAGACCCGGATCCGAAGTCAAAGATTTTGGCGTGCTCGGCATAGAGGGAACTGAAGAAAGGCCCGGTGTTCAGCAGGGGGAGCTCCACATCCACTCCGGCGATGGTCACATCATCGTCGGTCGCCCCTGTTTCGTCGGGGTCCCGGTCGGTGACCAGGGTGGCGCCAAAGGTCAATTTCCTGAACAGAAGGGCAGAGGCCATCTCTCGGAGCGGCAACACGTACGCCCGGCCGCCGATGATCTCCAGGCGGTCATAATTGCTCACCACGGTTTCCACGCCCCACTGTTTGAATTTCAGATCGAACTCCGAGCCGATCTTGCGGTTGTCATACTCGGCTTCGTTGGTGTAATAATTCATGATGAACCCGTGCCCGAGACGCGCGCCGTCGAGCGTTCCGAGCCGGCCATATACGGGCGTGCGACGTTTGGTGCCATAGCGAAGATACCTCAGCACGCGGACATAATCATAGGTCGTATCCCAGTCTTCATCACGGAGCTCACCGCTGCTGGTATTGAAACGCAGCGGGATATCCACCCCCAGACCCCACTGCCCCAACGTCAATTCCGTGCGCAGGTTGACCACATAGAAACTCTCATCCCCAATAAAAGCCAGGCCAGCGCCTCCCATAAAAATCCCGTCATCACGGACGCTGGCGCGACTGTTCCAGTTCCACTGGGCGTGCGCCGGCACGGTTGGCATGAGGTGCAAAACCAGGACAACGAGTAAGGGCGTAAAGGAACTCCGTTTACCAGCCATCTTAGACTCCTTCCACATAAATGATGAATCAATACGGCAGCCGACCGGGCGGCACGAAATATGCAGGTCTGGCTTGCACGAGCCAGAGGCAAAGTAGACAGGCCTGGATAAAAAGTCAAGTTGCATTATTGTAACCGCAGCCGGGTTATTTTCACGCCCAACCCCGCTATTGCACACGGATGAAAAAACCACACGGAAAACGTAAATCTTGTAACAATTCCATGAACAATTCAGATATGAGCTTCGGTTAGTCGATTAAAGTTGATTATTGTGCTCGCTCTGCTTACTTACATCTAAAAGATGATGTTTGCGAGAAAAAACTTTTGGGGCGTGGCTGTTGTGGTGCTCACCGTGGCCATGATATTCTCCGGCTGCGACCTGCAATTCCACAGCGCCGAGACCACGGTCATCGACGGAGAGCCGATTCCTGTGACCCGTGATGCGGGTGCCAAAAGTAGTCCGGCCTGGTCGCCGGACGGGTCCCGTATTGCCTACTCGAAAGCCCTGTACATCACCCAATTCTTTCATTATCTGTTGGAAAGCGGAGAAGTGGTGGCAGTCGGCCGGCTGCAAAGTGAGATCGGCAGCTCGAAGTTCGACCTTTCCCCGGACCAGAGCAAGATCGTTTATCGGTCAAACTTGCGCGGCGGCCTGCGGGTTGCAGATATCGAGCAGGGCAATGAATTTTTGCTAACGCCAGAAACGGAGGGCGCCACTCTCCCGGCGTGGTCCCCGCAGGGAAACTGGATCGTCTACCAGGGCCTGAATCCCGAAACCAGTCGGCGGACTCTTTGGATCATCCCGGCGACAGGCGGCACGGCAAGGGAGGTCACAACGCCGGAGGAAGATTACTGGGATCCGGCCTGGTCACCCGATGAGAGCAAACTCGTCTATACCGCACGAGGCGACCTGGGGTATCCGCTCTGGATTCTCGACCTGGCCAGTGGTGAGAGCAGACAATTCACCCCCGATGGACATGTGAATATCGATCCAGCCTGGTCGCCGGACGGCGGCTGGATCGCCTACGGCTCGGCCCGCCATGACACCGCTGCCATCTACCTGAAACCCGTGTCGGGAGGGCCAGAAGTCAAATTGTCCACCGCCTCCCGGGTCGCCGTCAACCCGGCGTGGGCGCCGGACGGCACCAGAGTTGCTTATTCGACCTCTGAAGGGGTTTGGGTCTCCTCCCTCGAGGGCGAGGTTTTGGCCAAGACGCCGATTCAGACGCTTTATCCAAAATGGTCGCCGGACGGCAACCTGCTCTTTCTCGAGGGCTCCGTTCTGTCGGCCATCATCGAGGTGATTTCATTGCAGACAGACGCCATCACGCGGGTGACGCAGCCGGTGGACGAGCAATTCGATACACACCCGACCTGGTTTCCAGACGGACGCCGGCTTGCCTTTACCCGGCGCCATGGAGGAGTGAACAAGATCTGGCTGGCGGCGCTGGACAACGGCGAACGGCGTCCCCTGGTCAACTCATCGCACGCAGAAAACAACCCGGATATCTCCCCGGACGGAGCCTGGCTGCTCTTCGATGACGCCTTGAACCCGATACTCTTTTCCTTGACCAGCAACGTATTGACGGATCTGTACGCCTTCACCGGAGGCGACCTGACGCATCCCGCATGGGGACCCGACGGCCTGAGCATGGTCTGTGTCGCTGGTGAAGGTCTCAGAACGTACACCACGGATTCAACGGTTGTGGTACAACAATCTGTCATCCCCGGCTCGTTCGCGAATCCAACGTGGTCGAACGTTCATCCGGTCTGGGGGGATAGAATCGCGGCGGATGACTTGGGTGGAATTTACATCATGACGCCCGACGGTTCGGAGCGCGAGCTGGTCATCGTTCCCGGCCGCCAGCCAGACTGGTCGCCGGATGCAAGTGCGCTCGCCTATGTCCGTTCGGGTCAGGTTTATCGCATTTCCCTTTTCCACCCCTTTTCCAGATGAGCCCGGGGGAGCTATGGTCAGACACGGTTTCATCTTGCTCTTGTCCCTCTTCACAGGCGCAGGCATTTCAGTGGCGCAAAGGGCCGCGACTGTCGAGGGTGTGGTGCTCGACAGCACCACCCGGCAACCCCTGCCGGAAGCGGCGGTTCACATCGTCGGCAAAGCCATCGGGGATGTTGCGGATTCAACCGGCTTCTATCAAATCTCAAACGTGCCCGCGGGGATGTGCTTGCTGCGGGCGAGCCGCATCGGCTATGAAGCGCAAACGGTCGACACCCTTTTTCTGAGCGCGGGAGAAACGCGCAGGGTCGACTTTTTTCTGCAAGCGAGAATGGTTCAGCTCAGGGGGGTCGAGGTCGAAGCCGACCGTCTGTGGGAAAAACACCTCACCGAAGCGTCTCTGGTCGGGGTGCACCACATTCGCGCGCGCGACATCGGCGCCATTCCGGGTGCGCTGGATGATCCGTCGCGAGCGGTGCAAATTTTCAGCGGCGTCTCCGGCGGTGGCGATTACAGCGGCTACCTGGCCGTGCGCGGCGGCAGCCCGGACCAGAACCAGGTCATCATGGATGGGGTGATCATTCCGAATCCATACCGCTTTCGCCTGGCGTTCGGCGGCGGACTCAGCATCATCAATCCGAACACGACCGAGGACATTTATTTGCACCTCGGCGGTTTCTCAGCGGAGTACGGCAACGCCCTCTCCTCCATTCTCGAAGTCCAATCCCGCACAAGCGCCCGCGAGCATGTCCGGTTCCAGGGCTCCCTCAATTTTACGGATATGAACGCCCTGGTCGAGGGGCCGGTGGCCAACCACAAAGGCGGCTATCTGTTCTCCTTTCGCAGAACGTATTATGACCTGATCGTCAACCAATTCGCCAGCAACCACTCGGCTTTTCCATTTTTCTACGAATTCAGCAGCCACTGGACCCTTGACCTCACCGAAAGCGACCGGCTGACCATTCGTTACACAAGAAGTCGCGAAGGAGCTGAGCTGCAAGAAGAATTCCTGGAAAACCTGAGATTGGAGGAAGAGGCCGAGTCTGACATGGCCAGTATCACCTGGCGCAAGCTGATTGGAGAACGATGGCGTTTGAACACGACGCTCTCATGGTACCGGGACGAGACCAGCTACCGCGCTTTCGCGCGCGACACCAGCAGCACAGTCCCAAATGAGCAAGAGGAACCGGTGCCCAACAACGACGTGCTGGACCTCTTTGAGTCCCTCAACGCAAAAGAGAAGAACTTCTCCTTCAAACATGAAATCCGGCTCAAAACAGGGCATGCGAGCTGGCTGACCTGGGGGGGCTCGGCGACCATCATTCCAGCGGAAATTGATTTCGACTCCGCCGAGCTGAACTTTGTCTACGGACGCACCGAAGCGCCGAAGGACATTCAATTCGGCCGCAGCCACCGCTACTACGCCACCTATCTCGAAAGCTCGACGCAAGCCACCGACAGGCTGCACCTGCGCATCGGCGCCCGCTATGACGCCTCCACGCTGGTCGACGAAGGCGAACTCAGCCCGCGCTTCAGCATCTGGTACGAGCTGGACGAGCACACCAGGCTGGAAGGCTCGTGGGGCCTTTTCTATCAGTATCCGAATCCAATGACCGTGTATTCACGCAATACGCCGGTCGATTTGAGTCAGAATCTGAACATTTTGTCCGCTGAAAAAGCGACGCATCAGATTGTAGGCATAGAAAGAGAATTTGGCCAGGCTTATGTCGCCAGGGCGCAGTTCTACCGCAAGGAGTTCGACCGTCTGCTGCTGCCCGAAGATGAGGTCACCTACTTGCCCAGAAACGATGGCCGCGGGTTTGCCAACGGGCTGGAATTCATCCTGGAGAAAAAGCCCGGGCCGGACAGCCGGTTGAGCGGTATCGTGAGCTACGCTTTTGGCAGGGCCCGGTACCGCTCGCAGAGCAGTGGCAGCCAAGAGTGGCGGCGCTTCAAATACGACCGGCGCCACGCCCTGACCGTGCTGGGCGACATCCGCTTGTTTGACAGATGGAGCTTGAGCCTCCTGGGACAGCTCGCCAGCGGGCTACCCTATACGGAGGTGACCGGACTTCGCAATCATTCCATCCACGGCATGTCGGAGTGGCGTTTCGTGCACGGGCCGCGATTCGGCGCACAATTCCCAACCTTCAAAAAAGTAGACGCACGCCTCAGCTACCGGCGACGCGGCCGGGGCGATGGCTTTGAATTCTACCTGGACATCATCAACCTGACCAACGAGAAAAACACCTACGAGATTACCTGGGAGCAACGAAGCTACGCCGACGGAAGACAGGAGACCACCAGACGAAAAATATTCATGTTGCCGCGGATTCCGTCGTTTGGCATAAATTTCCGGTTCTGAGTCCCCAGCCGAGGGAAATAACCCAAAAAATAAATTGTATTCATAATAGGAAAAGCGCTTGCTAAAAAGCAAGTTTCCTATAAATTGTTGCAGGTCAGAGGGTTTTCCACAGCCTGCCACGATTGAGGCCGTGAGGGTCTTCACGCACACGGCTTACGACAATTTCCACCTCGGACCAGGAACAGGTGGTTCGTCACCTCCAAACTTTGACGTGTGAGCGTCGCGATGATTCTTTGCTATGTGGTGCTCTCGTTCGTGTGAAATTTTTGATCACGAGTGTGCAAAACGTGCGCGCTCACCCTGGTTTCTTTGGCTGGCTCTTACGGCCTGTCTGCTCCCGGGCTGCGATTTGAAATTCCAGCAGGCTGATTCAAGAATCTTCAACGAAGCGCCAGTTCGGCTGACGAGGAGTCCGTCACCCAAGAATGACCCGGCATGGTCGCCGGATGGGGCGAAAATCGCCTATTCTGTCACGATTCGTTCCACCGAGATTTTCACGTTTCCCCTGACCGCGGACGCCCGTGTGCAGCTCGGCTATGTTCGGGGCACAATAGTTGCGAGCCAATTCGACATCTCGCCCGACGGTACGCAACTGGTCTTCGCATCAAATGATACCGGGCAGTTGGTTGTGGCCAATATCCAGAACAGCATGACATCGATTCTGACGCCGGAGCACACAGGCGCCAGTGGCCCGGCTTGGTCACCGGACGGCACGCTCATCGCGTTCAGCGCGCCTGACAACGCCAGCAGTCTCAGCCTGTGGACGGTGCCGGGCGGCGGCGGCAGGGTCACCAAGATTACCGCCGAGCCGGGCAGTGAAGTCAACCCATCCTGGTCACCAGATGGAGCAAGGATAGTGTTCGAACTTCGACGCGATACATTGTGCACCCTACAGATCGTCGACCTCGCCACCGGGGAGGTCACGCCGCTGACGCCGGATTCCGTCTGCAACCACGATCCGGCCTGGTCCCCGGACGGCACCACGATCGCCTACGTCTCGACCCGCAACGACACCACCTCGATCTGGACGCTCACGCTCACCGACAGCCAGGAGACACGCGTCACAAAAGTGATTCCTCTCGCCAACCGGCCGGCCTGGTCCCCGGACGGGACGAGAATCGCTTACCGCACGCCGGAAGGCATCTGGATTTCATCGCCAAAGGGGGTGCTGCTGAGCTCCACGACCATCAAAGAACCGTTTCCGGTCTGGCTCCCCGGGCAAAACACGTTGCTGGAGATCGCCACCGTGGAGAACGCCTTCATCGAGGTCATCTCATTGGATGATTCCACCAAAACGCCGGTGACCCGCCTATCCGAGGCGTACAGCGACTTCACACCAGCCTGGTTCCCGGACAGCGAGACCCTGGTGTTTGCGCGCGAATTTTCGGACACAACGGCCGTCCGGCGCACCTTGTGGGTGACGACGTACCCGGACGGCGTTGCGGCGCCGCTCTTCGGCCCGCCGGACCGCAACGGCTTCGAGAACAATCCCGCCGTTTCCCCGGACGGCACCCTGCTGGTTTTCGACGATGGCTTCTCCATCTTCCTGAATGTGGTCGGCAGTCAAACGGTGCTCGACCTCATGCCGTTCATCGGCGGCAACCTCAGACAGGCTGCCTGGTCGCCACAGGGCGACGGCTTCATCTGCAACAACGGCAGCAAGATGAGAATCTTTCGAACGGATTCCAGTCTGGTGGTGTCCCAGCAAGTCATCAATCGCAGCTTTCGGAACCCCGCGTGGTCCAGTCCACACCCGGTATTCGGCGAAAACATCGCGGGTGAGAGTTCCAGCGGCATCCACCTGATGTCAGTCGACGGCACTTCGACCAGGCTCATCATCCCGGGCGGCAGAGACGCCTCCTGGGCACCCGACGGCGCCAACCTGGCTTATGTGCGCGAGGATCAAGTGTACGTCCTGAAAATATTGCTGCGATTGCTGGAGTAACCCTGACAAGCCGGAAATGCGAAATCCTAATCTCGAAACTCGAAAGAAACTGAATCACAAGAAGTCTTGCCAAAGAATGACAGAACTTGACTTGTCAGGGCCTAAACTCGAAACTCGAAAAAAAGTGTGCTGCAAAAAAATCTTGCCAAAAAGTGACAGAAAAGAATTCGCCAGCCTGGATTCATGAGCACCAAAGCGCACAGAATTTCACAAATGAGATGCTTCGCTCTAATCGGGATTGTTCTGATTGCACTCGTCAGGCCAGAATTGAGCCCGGCTCAGACGACGGGGGCCATCGAGGGCAAGGTCTTCGACAAAACCACGGGCCTGCCTATGGGTGACGTCAACATAGAAGTGGTTGGCACCCGGCTCGGAGATGTGACAGACGCGACCGGATTCTACCAGCTCCCGAACCTGCGCGCGGGCACCTATCGGCTGCGCGCCTCGCGGATTGGATATGAACCGCTGGTGAAATCTATCGAGCTAAAGCCGAATGAAATTGTCAGGCAGGCGTTTCATCTCCCACTCGTCTTGATTCAGCTCAGCGGAGTCGAGATCGAGGCGGAACGCCTGTGGGAGAAGTACCTGACCGAAGCCTCGCTCGTTGGGGTGCAGCGCATGCGAGCCCGCCAGGTCAGCAACATTCCCGGCGCGCTCGATGATCCCACGCGGGCCGTGCAAATCTTCAGCGGCGTCTCGGGAGGCGGCGACTACAGCGGTTTTGTGGCCATCCGCGGCGGCAGCCCGGACCAAAACCAGGTGATCATCGATGGGGTGGAGGTGCCCAATCCATACCGTTTCCGCCTGGCATTTGGCGGCGGACTGAGCACCATCAACCCCAACACGACGGAAGACATCTACCTGCACCTGGGCGGCTTCTCAGCGGAGTACGGCAACTCGCTCACCTCCATCCTGGAAGTGGAAACCCGCACGGGCAACCGCGAGCGGGTGCGCACACAGGGCACCATCAATTTCACCGATGTCAGCGCCATCGTCGAAGGTCCGCTACCTGCGCTCAACGGCTCCTTTTTGCTCTCGCTGCGAAGGACTTACTACGACCTGATCGTCAATCAAATCTCCAAGAGCAATTCTGTTTTTCCGTTCTTTTACGACTTCACCGGCAAGTGGTCCTTTGAGCTCAACAAGACGAATCGCGTCACGCTCAATTTCACCCGAATGCGTGAGGGCACGGAACTACTCAACGAGTTCTCTGAAGACCTGAATCTGGAAGAAGCGGTCAACTCCAATATCGCCAGTATTTCCTGGCGCCGTTTGCAGGGCGAAAGGTGGCAATTCAATACCCTGCTCTCCCTCTACACAGATGACATGAGCTACCGGGCGTTCGCCAGCGACACCGCCAGCAAAATCCAGGAGTTTGAATCCATCGACGCGCAAGTGACCCATATCGCGTTCAAAGAGAATGTCCGCTACAAAACCGGCCCGGAAAGCTGGTTCAACTGGGGTCTTTCGGTCACCTCGGTGCCGTCGCGAATCGACTTCGATTCGGCGGATTTGAGCTTTCTCTATGCTCGCATCGAGTCACCGCGCGACATCCGGTTCGACCGCAACACGACCACTTATGCCAGCTATCTGGAAGCGAATACCAAGGCCTCGGAGCGCCTGCATCTGCGCATCGGGGTCCGGTACGATTACTCCACCCTGGTTCACGAGGGCGAGATCAGCCCCCGTTTCAACCTCTGGTACCAGCTCGACGACAAAACCACGGTGAATGCTTCCTGGGGCGTGTTTTATCAATACCCCAATCCCCTGTCTATCTACACGCGCAACATCCCGGTGGATTTGAGCACGAATCTGGAGGTGATCTCGGCCGAGAAAGCCACACATTTTATCCTGGGCATCGAGCGCATGCTCGACGACGATTTCACCGCCAGACTGAACGTTTACAACAAAGACATCGACCGGCTGCTGCTGCCTGAAAACGAATTTACCTTTGCGCCGGAAAACAGCGGTCGCGGACTGGCCCGGGGCTTTGAATTCATGCTGGAAAAGAAACCGGCACCGCAAAGACGGATCAGCGGCATCCTCTCCTATGCTTATGGCAACGCCAGATACCGCACGTTGCAGAGCAAGGTGTGGCTGCCGTTCAAATATGACCGCCGGCACGCGCTGACCGCGTTGCTCAACGTGAAGCTGTTCGGCAACTGGGCCGTGAGCCTGCTCGGTCAATTCGCCACCGGATTGCCATTCACCGACGTGCTGGGCGTGCGGACGACGTTGAACGCCGACGGCACCACGCGCTGGGACTTCGTGCGCGGGGACCGGTTTCAGGCACGGTTCCCGGATTTCAAAAAGGTAGACGCCCGTCTGAGCTATCAGAGCCGCGTCGGGCCAAACCGCCTTTCATTCTACCTTGACATTATCAACTTGACCAATGAGCAAAATCTGTACGAAATCACATGGGAGAAGAAATTCCTCCCGGACGAGACGCAGCGCGGCACCCGGCGCATGATCTACATGCTGCCGCTGATCCCGTCATTTGGGGTGAGCTTCAGGTTCTGATTCTTTTGGCAGACTTCGCTGCGAAAAAAGTCATTTGGCGCTTCGCGCCGTCATTTGCCCTGCGGGCGTCATTTGGTCCTTGCTTGCCAATGACGCCCGTAGGGTAAATGAAACTCAGATGCTTTCTTCTCACATTTCACGTTTGACGTTTCACCTCTCACGACCGATAGTGAGGACAGTCCACGAAATGAACAAGCCTATTTTTCTTACGACCAGGGAACCTGCCATGTCCAGAGAAAGAGCAAGAGTAAGTGCAATGTGGTGGATCTTCGTGCTGGCTTCTTTGCTGAGCTGTGTACGGAATTCGCCAACCTCGACCACCGCGGCCGCGGGCGAATTCACCCTGTTGACCTACAATGTCGCCGGCCTGCCGCAGGGCATCTCGCCTTCAAATCCGGCAAAAAACATCCCGCTTATCAGTCCCCTGCTCAACAGGTACGACCTGGTCGTTGTTCAGGAGGATTTCTTTTACCATCAGGAGCTCGAGTCGCGCGCCGAGCACCCGCACCGATCGACGCCGAAAGCGCCCAAAGAACGGTTCACCTCGGGCGACGGGTTGAACCGCTTTTCGGTCTTTCCCTTCAGCCGGTTTCAGCGGCTGGAGTGGGTAAGCTGCTCCAACGCCAGTGGCAATGACTGCCTGGCCCGAAAAGGCTTTTCCGTCGCGGAGCACGAGCTCGCGCCCGGCGTCCGGATCGACCTCTACAACCTGCACCTGGACTCTGGCAGCGAGCCCGGCGACTTCCAGGCGCGCAGCAGACAGATCGACCAGCTTCTCAACGAGATCAACCGGCGTTCCGCCGGCAAGGCCGTCATCGTTGCCGGCGACATGAATCTCCACCTCGAAAACCGTGCCCAAGACCTGTCGATGTTTCAGAGCCTGCTGCAACTGGCGGGACTCACCGATGCCTGCCAGGCCCGCTCCTGCCCCACAGAGCTGGTGGACCGGGTCCTGTTCCGCGGTTCGACCCGCTTGAATCTCACCGTCACCGAGTGGAAAAGGGATTCAGATTTTGTCGATGAAAATGGCCAGAAGTTGAGTGACCATTTTGCGGTCGGGGTGAGGTTTGAGTGGGAGGGTCGTTCAGATTAGCGGCTCATGACGGCGCCATTATTTCACGAACGGGTACCAGAATCTTGACTTTGTTTCCAAGATTCTTCCTGGTTGCACCTCGTTCAGACGGTCTCCGTCGCTGATTAAGGCCGTAATGTGATCGCACTTTTGAAATTAACTTAAGATACTCATTTCTCAGAGCCTTTGTGCGATATTTTCTAAAGGAGCAAGTCAGGCGAACTTCTATTGTGAAAAAAAATGGGGAAGATCCAGATTAAATCAAAATTTTGGGCTGGAACATTTTGTTGAGATCCAATATACTTACTATACTTACTAAAAGATTTGTCACATCCCCTAGCGTGTAGAGGTGCCAATTGAGAAATTTCTTCCTTTGTTGCATCGGCAGTTCCGTTCTGTTTTTCTCCTGCGCCTATCGCCA
>JBHHXT010000022.1:0-44212 GCA_046757165.1 bacterium
TGGATAGTCCCCCTTGAGAATGTTACGGTTGTAGGGGTCGTACCAGCGTCCCCGGACGTTGAGCTCGTAAGGTGGCGGCTGGATATCGCGCCAGCGGTCAGGCAGGGGTTCGAAGTCCGGCGGCTGCTCGACAGTTTGTTTGGCAGAGTCCTGGCGGGTGGATATCTGCTGGGCCCGGGCAGAAGGTTGTCCCACCAGGCCTGCCAGCAGAATCGACAAAAAGATGACCTGCTGCAATCGTTTCATATTTTCTCCTCAGGTCTATTTGAACGCTTAAATAAGTGTCTGTATAGAACACGGATTGAACGAGTTTGACGGATTACTACGGATTCTTCTTTGAAGCCATACAAAATCCGTGTAAATCCGCTCGATCCGTCAAATCCGTGTTCTATTGTTCTATTTCCGGTCTTCGTGGAAATTTCACATAGGGCAGCCGGATGCCGTCGACGAAAAACTGGTCGCAGCGGATCTCTTGCGCCGGTTCAAAGCCGACGCCGCCGGCAAACGCAATGATGTCGTCCTGGTCAACGCCGTCGCCGCTAACGCCGACACCGCCGACAAGCTCGCCGTTCTTGTAGAGCGCCACCGCTCCCGGAAAGATGGTAATGCCGTTGCCCAGTGGCGGCTGGCCGAGCCCGATTTGTGCCTGCCGCTCGAAGTCAAAGAATGGAATGGCGGAATCGATAAAAAACGGGCCGAGCTGCAGCGGCCGTCCGAGCCGCTCGACATCGATACCCGGCGGGAAGAAGCGCTGGCTGACAAAGCCAAGCGCCCGGCAGGTGAACGCGATCTCCTGGTTTTCAGGCAGACCGAGCGCACGGCGAACTTGTTGGCCGTAAATCGTGTTGGGGTCACTGAAGGCGACCACGGTGCGGGCTTTTTGCGCCGAGACATCGTAGCTGAACAGTGTCGCGTCCCGCGTCCGCCAGATGCCGAGTATGGTGCCGTTTTTGTCGACGACGGTGACAAAAACGCGGGCCGGCGTGCCGATCGGCCGGCGAATCGCTGCCCGGGTCTTGTTGGCCTGCTCAACGGCCTGGTCGATGATCTGGCGCACCTCTTGTGCGGACAGAAAGTCGTTGCCTTTGATGGTGAAATCAAAGCCGGCCATGAGATTGACCTCGCCTTCGACCGGAAATCTGGGTTCTGGCGCTGCTCGGATTGGATAGTTGACCTCCACCTCGCCCCGGCTGGTGAGGTCCGCGAAGGTGAGGGTGAAATTGCCGGCAGGCGGCCTGGCGTTGGCAAAGAGCAGCCGAATGCCGTCCAGGAAAATGTTGTCGCCGCGCTTATCTTTCGGCACAGAGAAATCACCGGCCGCGCCGAGCGCGATTAGCTCGTCCTTCGAGCTCCCGCTGCACGTGCTCAAGAAATTGTCTGGCAAGCCGGCCAGGTCCGCGAAGGTACTGACCCCGAGCGCACCGGCGAGCAAGCCATCTTTGAAAACCGGCAGGCCGCCTGAGACGCCGGTCAACCCCGGCTCGCCATTGCCGATCCGACCCGGGAGCACGGCGCCACCGTTTGGCTGGACGTCCCCGCCCCCAAGGCTGGAGAAGGGCACGCCGTAGAGCGGTCCACCTGCGGTGTTGTCGATCCCCGGCGGGAAGTGCGACCGCGTGATGAAACACGCCGTCAGGGAGGTGAAGCCGTGCTGGTTACTGCTCAGGTAAGCCGCGGTGCGTGCTTTCGCAATGGCGCCAAACGTCGGGTCTTCCGCACTTCCAGCGCTGCCAGTCATTCTGAAGACGCCCAGGATATTGGCCTCGCGGTCGCTCACCGCGATGACCGCCGCGGTGTTTTGCCGTTCGGCCTGTTCGACCGCCCGGGCGATGAGGGTTTGCACCTCATCGCCGGTAAGCTGCGGCCGCTCTATTGGCGTCACAAACGTGGGCGAGCCTCCGGAGTCGCAGCCTGGCATGAGCCAGATAAGTAGTCCGATACACGCCCATGAGGATAATCTGTTATCTCTGAAGGAGATTGTATGTGTACGAAACAAGTTTCCACCCTCCTTGTCAGGTTAGAAATGACGGTTCACTCAGCCACGGATTGGCACGAATTGACACGAATAACATGAGTTTTGATTCAAGCCATCATCATTGACTTTGCGAACCCATTCTATTCGGGGGCAGCCCGTGCAACAAGCCGACAACACTGTGTTTTTTGCACAGTGTTTCGGTGACCTTCGGTGATCTTGAAATTTTTCCCACCGAACGGCACCGAAGTCACCGAAATACCCCGAATTGGGTTGCGGCTTTGTCGCGCCGAGTAAATGCGCGGCGATTGTTTTTGAAATAGATACGCAGTCTTGTTGTGATTCCCGCGTTCTGTTGTTTCGAATTCTGCCTCAGCCATCAGGCGATCTGAATTACTGCATCTAACCCTCTTGTGACCCGTCGAGCCCGGGAACCGTTCAGGCGAGAAATCCAGTGGGAATGTGGGAACATGTCATTCCGGACCAGGCCGGAATGACATGTTTGCGATTTCCGACCGGATTTCTAAAAGTTCAACTTCACGCCTGTGACAAACGACCGTCCATAGCGCTCAATGGATACGTCTTGTTGCTTACCCGTGACGCTGTTGTTGAGGTAAAAGCGCTCAGGCTCGTTGGTCAAGTTGCGTCCCTCGAGAAAGTAGGTCACCGAGGAAAACATCCGCTGGTTCACTGTCAGGTCAAACCGGCTATAATCCGCTTCGAATTCATCCTCCTGACTTGTTCCACCGAGGTCCTCGAGCGATGAGCTCTTGAATTTCCAGGCGATTTGACCAGAGAATCCAATTCTCGGGTTTTCATAGTTCAGGGCGAAGTTGACCAGGTGCTTGGAGTGGCCCTGCAGGGGCCGGTCTTTTCTCTCCTGACTTTCAACGACTCTTGGATCAAAATCTAGCGTGCCATCGGAGAAGGTATAATTCGCCAGGATTCCGAACTGTTTTAAGCCGATAAAGCTCAGTTGCTTTTGAAACGCTACCTCAAAGCCTTTGATGGTGCCGTTACCCTGAGAGTTTTGTGGCTGACTCACACTTCTTATGTCTGGATCCGGGTCGGGGACCACGAACGTCTCGATCGGATTCTCAAACCGCTTATAAAAGAGTCCCCCGGAAATCAGGCCGGCGAATCTGGCATCAAAGTGCTCAAACAAGAGGTCCACATTGATTGCTCTGACAGGATCGAGCTCAGGATTGCCAATGACCCGACGTCTTTTTCTGGTGTAATCGACCGGGATGATGTCGAAAAAACTGGGCCGGCTGATACCACGACTGACTGCGAAGCGGATATTTGAGCTTTTCGCAGGTTTATAGCGAACATGAAGAGACGGGAAGACATCCATGTAGCTCTCTTTGCTCCTGCGCTGGGTTCGTCCACCTTGCAGGTTTCTATCGCCGGTATTGCCCGAATTGACCGGTGTCGAGAAAGTTGCATTTAATGTCTTCTCGATTCGCAGCCCGGCCAGAACGGTGAGGTTTTTTGAAAGCGAGAATTCGCCTTGACCGTATGCAGCAAGAATATCTTCTCCGAGCGCGAAGTTGTTTCTAATGTCTGTGTCTGCTCTTTTCAGGAGTTCGTCTTCGAGTTCCAGTGAGACGGGAGGGCGGAAGTCTGCGAAGACATCAGGGAATTCCCGCGTGTCGACGCCCCCGGGCAGATAGAAGGGGTCTTCGTCAAGTTCCCCGATATTAAACTTGTGCCGCCGGAAAGACCGGTCTCTGAATTTGGCCTTTAGACCTAGCTTGATGTTGCCAGGGAATGAGCCAAGCTCGAGTGGCACCAGGGTATTGAGCATCAAGATATGCTCATAATCCCGCGCATCTGTGGCGTTGAGCTCTGCTCCATCGAACCGATAGCCCGCTACGTTGTCCGGCCCGATGAGTCCACCGTCTTGTACTCGCCTGCTTGTCTGCGCGTTGAGAGTGCGCGTCGCGTCATCGAAGACCAGCTCATATTCACTTCTAAAATCTTTTGAGCGGTCGCCGCGGTTCTTGGTGAAGGTGTAATGGTAGTCTAGTTGCAGCCCATTGGCGAGGGTGTGCTCAGCCCCAACAGTGTAATTTTGGATCGTTTGCACCTCAAAACGGTCCTTGATCGCGCGATCAATCTTTGGGGAGTCGTCGAATTCCGTTTCGACCCGGTGCAGAAATTCCTGATCTGAAAAGCGGCTGAACAGCCCCCTGAAATAGAGCTTGTGCCCCACCCCCGGCTTGTACAAAAAGCTGCCATTGATGCCAAATCTGATCCGGTTGATTTCGTATTCTTCATGACACCACTGTTCGGTGCCATCGAGCAGGGCGTCGACTCCGGCATCTTCCGGGTCGAGGTTGATGTCAAATTTGTCCGCATCGGTCTTGAGAAAGTAATCGTTATAACTGCCGGAAACCAGATAGCCAAACTTCCCTCCTGAAAAAGCATCTCCGGTCACGACGTTGAGCTGCATGATATCCTGGCGATTGTGTTGCCGCTGGGGAACTTGCCGCTCGATCAGGCCGTAGCCCGCGGTGACATTGAAAATTCGGCGGTCCGGGGCATCTTTCATAATCAAGTTGACACTCCCGCCGATGGCATCTCCATCCATATCCGGCGTGGTGGTCTTGGAGACCTCAATGGATTCGAGCAAGTAAGCCGGCAGGACATCCAACGCCACCGATCTGACCGTGCGTTCTGCGCTTGGGATGCGCTCGCCATTGATCCTGGTGCTGTTGTATTCTTTCCGGATGCCTCTGATGATGACGAATCGGCCTTCTCCATGGTCCCGCGTCACGCTGATCGCCGGTAGCCGTGTCAGCGTTTCGCTGGCGTTGGCGTCCGGGAAGGAGCCGATCAGGTCGGAGGCGACAACACTCTTGATGCTGAGCGCCTCGTTTTGAGCATGAAGTGCGGTGGCCTGCGATTGTGCCAAACGACCGGCTGTGACCATGACTTCGCTCATCGCGAAAGCCCCTGTCATGAGCCCGAAATCGAGCGTCAGGGTTTGATTTGCCAGCACCTTGACTTGTGGTTTTGACATCTCTTCATAGCCGATATACCGAACAGAAATGTCATAGGTGCCCGCTGGTATTCTGGGGATGAGGTAATACCCCTGGCGGTCGGTTGCGGCTCCCAGGTGTGTTCCAACCAACACGACGTTGGCGCCGGGCAGCGCCGCCCCGGTTTTTTGTTCAACAATCTTGCCCGTGATCCTACCATATTGCGATTGAGCCCAAAGGTCTGGTAATGTTGCAGAATCGCTGATGACCATCATGATGCATATCCAGGAATAAATCAGCAATCTACTTGCGGTTGAATAATTCCTCGGCATCATAGTACCTCCCTCGGTTGCGTTTCATGAACAGCAATTTTCATTTAGAAGAACACTCCAGAATTTCACCGGCCTCACCTCCTTCGCTTTGGATTCTGACAGGTTCAACGCTCCTCCTCGAGTTTGTAAGAAGTTCAAGGAAAGCAATTCGGCCTGCGGGAACGAATCACTGAATATCCTGGCACGTTGCTTTCCGTTGTATCCATTCTGCGCCCTTCTCCGTCACGCGAAGAAGGTCGATTGGCGGTCCGACCTCTTCGGGAACGGCCTTGACTTCAATTTCGATGAGTCTTCGAATCCCGGCCACCGGGCCGAGGTTCCAAAACTTTGGATGGTCTGCAAGGAAATCGAAAATCTCTTTGTTCCGGCCTAAGATGGCGGTCCAGGTGCCGTTGCTGTAATTCCGGCATCTGCTCGAGTCTCTCACAACCGAAATTTGGCCCTGGCCTGTGTCTCTCACCGTGAAGCCCCGTACCAGCAGAACAGGCTGGTATGCCTCAATGCCGAACAGCGCCAGTTGCACCGGTCCGGACTGGACATAATGGTCGTAGATCGGCGGAGCCGTTTGCCGAACTTTACTTAGCGTTTTTGTCAGGGGCGCAATGATCGAGTTTTCAATGCGCCGAATCTTGTCAGATGCAGGCTTTTCACTCAGGCCGGCCTGTCGTGCAATCTCATACAAATCGAAACCGATCTCTTCAATTTCAATGATGCCGGCAGCGGCAAAAAACAGATTGCCGCATTTGACGATTTTGCAAATCGAGGTAGTGGTATCTGCTGAGACGGCAAGACCATTGTGCGCGTACCGGAATTGCCGACCCTTGCTGTCCGCCCCGGCAAATAGTTCTTTTTCTGTTTTTCTGATGACAATGCAAGTTTGCGCAAAGACACATTCTTTGAGAACGCCCAGCAACAGGAAGGCGATGAAGATCCTTGCCGCTGTTCGACTTCGTTCGTTTTCTCGCAGCTTCCGCAAATCAATCATCCTGTAGCTTACTGGTCTACTGGTTGTTGACGACCAATCGAAACAAGACTGGAATGGTTGCCCAAACACGGATGGCATTCTCCCGCTGCCGGGCCGGCTTCCATCTGACTTTTTTCAGCGCTTTGATGGCGGCATCTTCGAAGCCGAAGTTAGCGGGGTCGGCCTTGATGATGTCAACTCTCTCTGTCCTTCCGTCCACACCGACCAGGACCCGAACGTAAACAGTGCCTTCAATATCGGCTTTGATGGCCAGACCCGGATATTCTATGTTCTGCATCAAAGCCGCCATCCCACCGATGATCGCCGGGGGCTCATCATAGGGAATGAAGAGCGGAATGCCGTCGCCCTCATCAGGCGGCTCAGGGGGCGGCGGCAAATCCTCCAGATTGAGCTCGGTCGTCACGATGGTGGCATCCGCCGGAATCATCTCGTCCTCGCTTGGAATCGGCACCGACGGTCGTGGCGGCGGGGGCGGAAGGCGAAATTGAGTTGTCGGCGGCACTTCGTCTATCACGACGATGAACTTGAAGTCGTCAACAAGCTGTGGCGTCAGACCAAAAAGTCTTGACAACTGAAAAAATAGAATCAAGAACGCCAGAATCACCGCCGCCGCCTGCTCGAGGGTTTTCCTGTACCAGGATTTGAGAGCAGCCTGCGGGCGCTTGTCTCTTATCAACCGGCTGCGGTCAACCGAACGGGAAAAGAACTCTCTGGAAATCCGGTTGAACTCACTTTCAGGCATTTCGACCAACGACCACTCCGGGGTTTCGAAAGGAGCGAACCGATGTTTGATTCCCATGGGCATGGTCAATCCCTGATTCCCATGACTGCATAGGCTCGCACTGGAAAAGTACCGAAATCCCGCACCTTCACTGGAACCGCGTGGAATTCAAATCCTGAGTCGGGAAGGTTTTCGAAACCGCGCATGTGTTCAACGATAGGGATATCTGCGTCCAATAATAGCGAGTGGGCAGGGCGCCGTTTGTCCGCCGTGTCGTCGATGTTCAAGGAGTCAATGCCCACAAGCGCAACACCTGAGGTCTTCAACCATTCGGCTGCATCCGCCGTCAAAAAGGGGTGACCTTCAAAATATTGTTGTGTGCCCCAATGCTTGGCCCAACCCGTGTGAACCAATACTGCTTTTCCACTAACATTGGTTTCAGAGAACAGCGTTGGGCCGATAGCTCGTTGCCCTGGATCGGCTCGGAAAACCAGGCCTTCTAAAGCCGCGAGGGATTCCAGCGCCAATTCCGATAAGTCCTTGCCATCAGCGTAGCGATGGAATGGCGCGTCCATATACGTGCCTGTATTGGCCACCATTTCAATCTTCCCTATTTGGAAGGTTGTTCCTTCAGCATAATGCTCCTTGGAGGCGTCACGGCTGAGAAAATCACTGATAACCGGCGCGGGAAGTCCTTTGTAGGTAATCATGCCATCTTCTACTGTATGGCTAAGATCGACCAGTCTTTTCGTGTGTTTTTGAGTACAGCCCTGTAATAGCGGCGAGGCGACTGAAATCCCCAGGACACCAGATCTGGTCAGCTTAAGAAACCGTCTCCTGGATATCCCTGATTCAGGTATGGTTTTTAGTGAATCCACGGTATTTCCTCACAAAGAGTTGGCGACCCACAAGGGGTCGAGGCTACGAATGCCCCTCACTTGCAGGATACGCGGACGCCAGGCCAGCCTGAGGTCTGACTCTCAGACTTACCGGACACTCATGTCCGTTCTCAAAAATTCAGCTTGAATCCCGCAATGGCCGACCGGCCATACTTTTCCACCTCGATATCATGTTTTTTGCCGGTTTCTGGGTTTGTGATGAATTGCCGAAAGCTCTCGTTGTTTAGATTTCGTCCCTCGACGAACAGCGTCACTCCCGGGATAATTCGTTTGTTGAGGGTCAAATCAAAACGGTCATAGGGCGCCAGGAATTCGTCCTCCTCAGCACTGTCCCCCAAACTCTCGAGCTGCTCGCTCTGGTATTTCCAGGCGATCTGCCCGGAGAAGCCGGCGCTTTCGTTTTCATAGCTGAGCGCCAGGTTGGCGATATGCCTGGACTGGTTCTCCAACCGGCTGTCTGGCCGTTCCTGGTCTTCTACAAATTGGGAATCAAAATCCAGATTGGAATCTGTAAACGTATAGTTGGCGAGCAAGCGAAAGCCATTCAATCCGATGAACTCCAGGTCCTTGAGGAGTGCCAATTCAACCCCAAAGATTCTGCCGTCGCCATCTGAGTTTCGTTTCTGCAGGATATCAACCTCGGGGTTGTCGGGATCGGCAAATTTGAATTGGACAGCAGGGTTGGTAAAGGTCTTATAGAACACGCCCACCGACATGAGCCCGGCAAATCTGGGCTCGAATCGCTCGAGCATCAGGTCAACGCTGGTTGCGCGCACAGGATCGAGCGCCGGGTTGCCGAGATTCCGTCGCCCTTTTCGGATGAAGTCGAACGGCACCAGGTCGAAATACTCCGGACGACTCAGACCGCGACCGAGCGCCAAGCGAAGATTGGTATCTTTTTGAAGTTTGTAGCGCAGATGGATGGACGGCAGAAAGTCGGAGTAAGACTCGTCACTTTCCTTGCGATCGCCAGTTTGGGCCAAAGTTGGCCTGAAAACGTAGGCGCTTTTTGTGCGCTCCAGCCTGAAACCGGCGAGCACCATGAACTTCGTGCCAACCCTCAGCTCGCTTTGGACGTAGCCAGCCAGGATGTCTTCGTCGGCATCATAGTTTTCGGCATCTTTGTCTGGTCGGTCAAAAAAGTCGTCCTCTATCTGGACCGGCACCTCAGGCTGAAATTCTTCCGAGATGTCCGGAAAGTGTGAGGTGTTGACACCCCCTTGCAGATACATAATCCCCTCGCCGTCGACCGGCTTGATTACGAGCTGTTGGCGCTGCAGATTGCGCTCTTTGAACCGGCCCTTGAGCCCAAACTTGAAGTTGCCACGAATTCGGCTGCTCTTGAACGGTTTCTTGACATTGAAAGCCACAACATGGTCCCAATCCTTCACATCGCGATTGACGGTTTCGGCCTCATCGAAGGCATATCCCAGCGGATCGTCCGGGAGGGTCAGGCCGAAGTTTTGTGCGGTGAATACCTGATTGGACGTGAGTGTCCTGTCCGCAGCCCCGAAGGCCAAAAGATATTCGCTCTCGAACTCTCCTTTGCGCTCGCCCCGGTTCTTGGTGAACGTGTAGTGATAATCGATCGTAGCATCGCTGGTCAGCGTGTGCTCTGCCCCGACACTATAGTATTGAATGGTCTGAACTTCCAGCCTGTCTTTGATCCGCCGCTTGATTTCTGGCTCGTCGGAAAAGCTGGTCTGGATGCCATGCCGGTACTCCTGGTCGGAGAACCGGCTGTAGAAGGCGCGGAAATAGAACTTGTGGCCGAGGACGGGTTTGAAAAGAAGACTGCCATTCAGGCCAAACCGTTCCCGGTTGATTTCGTAATCCTGTTTTTCCACCTCGTCGACGCCGTCTGCGAGCGCTTCCACGCCGGCATCTTCAAAGGAGTAGCTGAGCTCGCGATTGTCGGTTTTCAAATAATTCTCCAGAAAACTGCCTGAGGCGATGTAGCCCAGCTTGCCATCCAGGAAGACATCGCCGGCCACGACGTTCAACCGCGTGATATCGGTCTGATCATGCTGCCGTTCCGGCACCTCGCGCTGGGTGAGGCCATAACCTGCGGCGGCGTTGAAAATGCGACGGTCGGGCGCATCTTTCATAATCAGGTTGATCGTGCCACCGATGGCATCGCCATCCATCTCCGGTGTGGCGGCCTTGGCCACTTCGATGGATTCGATCAGGGACGCGGGCAGAACATCGAGCGCCACAAAGCGCTCGTCATTTTCGGCGCTCGGAATGCGCTCGCCGTTGATGAGTGAGGAGTTGAACTCGGGGCTCATCCCGCGCAAAACGGCAAAACGCCCCTCGCCATGGTCTCGGGTGATTGAAATGCCCGGAATGCGCGTCAGTGTCTCGCTGGCGTTAACGTCCGGGAAGGTACCGATCAAATCCGAAGCCACGATGCTGGTGATCGTGAGGGCTTTGTTTTGGGCGTGCAGGGCCGTGGCTTGTGACTGTGCCAACCGACCTGCAGTGACCATCACCTCGCCGAGTTCGACGTCGCCAGGCCTCAGCTCGAAATCGAGGGTCACGACCCGATCTGCCAGGATCTGGATCTGAGTCTTGACACCGGTTTCGTACCCGATGAAAGCAACAGAAATATCGTAAGTACCGGGCGGTACATTTGAAATGATGTAATACCCTTGCCGGTCTGTTGCGGCCCCGAGGTAGGTTCCGGCGATGACGACGTTGGCGCCCGGCAGGCCTGCCTCGAGCCTGGTGTCGGTCACTTTGCCGGTAATCCGTCCGTTTTGCGCCATGACCCGGACGGGATTGAGTAGGGCAACGGTGCAAACGAGTAGAACAACGGTCGGGACAAGACGCTTTCCCGATATGATCAGATGATATCGATCCATTTTTTCCCTCCTGAAGGGTTGAAAGCAAAGTGAGTCAGATGCGGCTTTGCCGCGTTAGTGCTTCGTTACAAAATTCGACCTGTGATGGATCCTACGTTACCATGTTCCTGGTGTCAACCGATTCTTTTTGAACGTAGATGGCACCCCTTGTGCGTGCCCTCGGCTGGGCAGGCACAAGGCCTGCCCCTACGTTACCATGGGCCCGGGGTGCCGGCCAGGATACCAACACACGATCAGAGACTGTGTCGGAACCTGTCCTAGTAATTACACTGGCCTCATGCAAAAGTTGGAAAAAAATCTGTCGCTGTAACTTACATAATAACGTCATCGTAGCGCTGCGTTGTAAAGTCTTGCCGTTTCTTGGCAAGACGCAGCGCCTAAGGTGCGGGAGCCTTCCTTTCTTATTTCTGGGCAACCTCTTTGATCGATTTCTTGAACAACTGCTCGGCGTTTGAATAAGCCGCTTCAGCTTCCATGTAGTTGCCCTTCTTGTATTGCCTATCTCCTTTTCCGATCGCCTGCAAACCTTGTTGAAAGGCCGGCGTGGCTTTGGCTCGTTTTCTGGCTGCCAGAATTGTGGCGTCGATCGCTTTCTGCTTTGCAATCGAGGCGCGGTTTTGAAATTTCCCTGCCGTGGCGCGCACAGCCTGCTGATATTTCGCTTCTGCGCTGCCGAACAGGTTCTCCGCCTCCGCATACTGCTTGTCATCAAGGGCTTTCTCTGCCCGATCCTGCAATTGCATCGCCGCTTTGAAGTCAACGGACGCGAGCATTGGGGCCTGCTTGCGCTCGGCCAGAACTCTCGCCTGAACCATGCTTTTTCGCTTCTCTTTTAAGGATTCCGGCGGAGAGAGCAATTCTTCAGTCTCAGTGCTCGATGACTCTTTCAACCCGCCATCCTTTAAGGTAAAATAGAGCGGAGTGGCGACGATGAGCAGACCCAGGATCACAAGGGAGACCCTCTTGGTTCGGGTCGATGGGCCTCGCCAGGGTGCAAAGCCGTCTTGTGCAAGTGGTCCGAGCTCGCTCGAGAGCCGGGCTTGCGTTTTGTTCAGTTTCTTTAAACCGGAGAGCGCCCTGGCGTTCTGCCGGTCGATGCTCAGGACTTCCCTGAAGTACTCGGCCGCCCTGTCGAATTCGTATTTTTTTAGCTCTGTATCTGCTTTGGCAAGGAGCTGACTTATTAGCAGAGCGTGCTCTAGTTCCTCCTGAACGGTTTTGAGTAGAATGTTGGCCTGGATGTCGTTCGGAGCGACTTCGAGAATCTGCTTCAGAACCTGCTCCGCTTTCTGGTACCGGTTGTGCTCGTAGTATTTCCTGGCCTGGTCGAAAAAAGAGTCGAGATTCTGGAACTGCTTGAGTTTTCGTTTGCATTCAGAAATCAGGGCCGGCAGCTCCGCGTTTCCACTGTCCAGCTCGTAGGCCATTTGGAATTTGGCAAGGGCTGTTTCGTAGTTGTATTCTGCTAACAGTGATTTGCCCCTGGCAAGCAGTGCATTGCAGCGCTTGACCTTTTCGATTCTTTTCTTTGTTTGTGCGCGCAGGGCAAGGGTGTTTTCATGCTTCGGGTCGATCTTGAGCAGCTCGTCGAGCTTGTCGAGCGCCTGCTCGAGTTCGTTATTCTTCAGGCACCTCTGTGCTTCCGACATGAGCTGCCGGACACGTTCGCTTCGGTCGAGCCGCCCTTTGAGTTCGGATGCCAAGTGCTCGGCCTCCGCGTGCTTCGGGTCCAGCGTCTTGATTTGATCCAGTTTTTGCCTGGCCCTGTCGGTCTTGTGATTTTCCAGCGCCGCCCTGGCCTCTGCCAGCAACTGCGAGATTTGCTTCAAGTCGTTGATCTTCTTTTCACATGAACTCACCAGGGTCTCGATTTCCGGATCACCGCCTTCGATCTCCCGCGCCGATCTGAATCTATCGAGCGCCTTTTGATAGTTGTCCTTTTTCAGAAATGCTTTCCCCTGCGCGACCAGTTTGGAAACCCGGGCCTGCGTTTGCTGACCCTTTTGAGCATGCTCCAGCGCGGCGGCGGCCTTTCTGTTCTGCGGCTCCATCTCGAGAATGCGCTCAAAAATGGCGATCGCCTGGACAAATTGCTTGTTCTTTGTCAGGGTTTCACCCTGCGTGAGAAGCTGGGCAACCAGTTCGGCTTGCTCCATCTGCTTCTGACACCTCGGAATATATTGTAGCGCTTTGGCATGCCTGGGGTCGAGGACAATGATCTCGTTGAACCGGGAGAGGGCGCCGGTGAAATCGGCTTGTTCAAATAGATCTTTTCCCTTTGAGAAGAGCTCTGTTATCTTGCGCTGATTCTCGAGTGTGGACTGACACTTCGCCATCAAGTCCCGGATCTCCTGATTGTCCTGGTCGAGTGCCTGTGCGGAGCTGAAGTGGGCGAAAGCTTGCTCATACTTTTTCGCGGCCAGCAAAGCCCTGCCCTCTCTCAGCAATCCGGCCAGCTTCTTCAGGCGGGCGATGGTTTCTTCCGTCTGCTGCAGTGCGATAGTCGCCGTGACGTTTTCCGGTTGAATCTCGAGCACCTGCTGATAAATCTCAGCGGCCCGCTCGAACTTCTGCGTTTTGACGCATGCAGCGGCTTCTGCAAGCAAGCCGGTAATATGCTCCTCTTGCTCGATTTGCTCGAGGGCTCTTGCGGTAAGTTTCTTTGCCTCAGCTTGCCCGGGTTCGATAGTGGTGATTTCACGGAAGGCCTGTAGCGCCTCTTCGTACCTGGCACCATCCAGCAGAGCTTTGCCTTTTGTCAGCAGATTCGTGATCCGTTCGATTTCCTTCAGCTTGCTCTCACATTGCGTCATCAAATGGCGCACTTCGCGGTTTTTTTGGTCAAGCTCGTGCGCCAGGGTGAAGTTTTGCAGGGCCTTGTCATAGCTTTTCTGAGCGAGGCACTCCTTGCCGTGAGAAAACAAACTCTCGAACTCCGTTTGTTTGGCCAGGGCTGCCTCAGCTTGCTCGCATCCGGCGCGGGCCCTTTGGTTGTGGAGGTCGATTTTCAGCGCTGCGCGGAAATGCTTCCTGGCCTGCTCAAAGTCACCGCTTTCCAGATGTGACTCGGCTTGCACCAGCAAGGTGTTGAGCCGCTCTGCTTGCTCAGCGCGCTGCTGGATTTCGGTGGCGAGGGCCCGCGCCTCTTTGTGGTTTGCGTCGATTGCGATGACCTGCTCGAGTACGCTCAGCGCCCTGTCACCCTTGCCTTTTTCCTTGAGTCCCTTTGCCTTGCCAAGAAGTTGACTGATTTTCTTGTGTTCGGCCAGTTTGGTGTTGCAGCGGGCAATCAGCTCTGCAAGCTCCGGATGATTCCGCTGCAGCTTCCTGGCCAGGGTGAATTTTGCCAGTGCAGATTCGAACTCCTGCCGCTCAACCAATGCCTTGCCTTGCTGCACGAGTTGCGCGAGCTGCCGGGCGACTCGGAACGCTTCTTCGGCCTTCTTCAAGCGCGCGGAGGCAACAGGGTGGCGCGGGGACATTTTCAAAACTTGCCGGTACAGCTTAACGGCCTGCTCAAAATCGTCGCTCTTAAAAGCTTTTTCGGCCTGGTCAAAAAGGTCAGCTATCTGTTTGTCGTCAGCAATTTGTTTTGTGACTTTCTGTGCGAATTCTTTTGCCTCGGGATGGTCCGGGACGAGGGTCAGGATTTCCTCAAACTGCGTGAGCGCTTTTTCGAGCTCTCCCTTCTGGAGCAATTTTTTGCCTTGAACGAGCCGTTTTCCAATCGCTTCCAGATCTTCCTTCTGAGATTCACACTGACCGATCAGGTTGATGACGGTCTGGTTGCTCTGGTCCAGATTCAGCGCGCTCTTGAAGAGCTCGAGGGCCTTGTCATAGTCCTTCTTTTCCAGCAGGCCCATTCCCTCATCGACACAATCCGAGATTTCATTTTCCATCTTCCGAATTAGCTTGCGCTGAATCTTTTGCAGGCCAGTGAGGAACTCCTGCATGGAACCGTATCTGTCCTCGACTTTCTTCTGCAACGCTTTTTCCAGCACTGCTGTGAACTCCACTGGGACGTCTGCGGCATGTTTGTGCAAGGGCGGGAGAGCATCATTGACAATTGAAAACAAAATGGCCATCGCCGAGTCACCGGTAAACGGCAGGCGCGCTGTCAGAATCTGGTACAAAACAACGCCGAGCGCCCAGATGTCGGCACGGTGGTCGACCTTAAAACCTCTGACTTGCTCTGGTGCCATGTAATAGGGCGTGCCCATCGTCGAGCCGGTGCGGGTGATCTTGCTGGCGTCAGAAAGCTTGGCCAGACCGAAATCGACCACCTTGACCTGTCCGTCCGGTGCGATGATGATATTGGCCGGCTTGACGTCGCGGTGCACCACGCCTTGTTTGTGCGCCTTTGCCAGACCCAACGCAATTTGAATGGTAATATTCAACCCCGTCGAGACATCGATACGGCTATCGCTGATCATCTGCTTCAGGGTTATCCCCTCGCAGTAGGACATGCAGATGAAGAACAGGCCTTCGGGTGTCTCATTGATCTCGAAAACGGTGCAAATGTTTGGGTGGTCGAGCGCGGAAGCCGCCTGCGCTTCGTGCATGAACCGTCGCTTCGCCTCCGCATCGCTGGTCAGGTTTGGCGCCAGCACCTTTAGCGCGACCGTCCGCTTCAAGCGGGTATCCTCTGCCTGATAGACAATGCCCATCCCCCCTTCACCCAACTGCTTGATGATGCGATAATGTGAAATGTGTTTGCGGCCTTTTTCGTTGATAAGCAGCGTGATGGTCTCGAACTGCTTTTCGCGGTCGAGACATTGCTGTCTCAAGGCGTGCGCCTCGGAATGGTTGGGATCGATCTGCAGGATCTTGTTGAACTGAGAGAGGGCTTCATCGTAGCGTTGCTTTTCGCACAGGATGAGGCCCTGGGCCAGCAGCTTCTCGATTTTCTGGCCCTGGTCCGATTTGTCAACAATCGACTGCAAATCCTTCATGATTTGGTCACAATCCTGATACCTGTCTTTGACCTCTTTTTCAAGGCACCTGGAGACGACCTCCTGCAAGTCGGCCACGAACGCGCTTTCCTTCAGGATGATTCTGTTGGGCTCTTCGTTGATGATTTTGTATATGACCGCCGTCGGGCTGCCCTCGAAGGGTTTGGTATAGCTGAGAAATTCATACAGCAGCACCCCGAAGGAGAAGATGTCAGAACGGTTGTCGAGGGGCAGGCCCTTGATCTGCTCGGGCGACATGTAAGCCGGGGTTCCGATCATGACCCCTTGCTGGGTGATGTCGCTCGACTCCGGCCGGGCAATGCCGAAATCCATAATCTTCACGCGGCCGTCGTCCAGAACCTTGACGTTTTCAGGCTTGATATCGCGATGAATGATTTTTTGTGCATGCGCGGCGCGCAAGCCGCAGCAGATTTGAATGGCGTAATTGAGCTTCTGCTTCAAAGAGATCGTTGTGTTGTTGGCGATTAAGGTCTTCAGATCTGCGCCCTTCAGGTACTCCATGACAATATAGGGCATGCCATCGACTTCGCCCAGATCGTGCACAATGGTGATGTTTTCGTGAGAGACTTTGCCGGCAGATCTGGCCTCGCGATAGAACCGCTTCTTGACTTCCGGAGCTTCCAGCTCGCGCTGCAAAATGACCTTGATCGCTACCTCCCGGTCGATCTGCGGATCGTAGGCACGGTAGACCACGCCCATGCCTCCTTTGCCTAATTCTTCCAGTAACTCGTACTTTCCGATTCTTTTCACCGGACCTGTCCTTTAAATTACACGACTACCGGTAACTCGCATGTGCTCTGCAAATCAATTTGCGGTGGACTTCCAAGAGGGTAATGGGAATCGCCAAAGATGAGGCATCGAATTCAAAGCAATGAACTCGAGGTCTTAGGTTGCAAGGGCGGAGACTGGGATCATTCCCGTTTTTTCTGAAAACCCCTCTCAGTTGTATAATAACATAATTGCACAAACTGTCAAGTGAAATCTTAGCGCTCTATCCCTCAGCACACAAGATTTGAACTCCCTATTTACGATCAGGACATATGTCCTTATTTCAGCAGAATCATTTTTCTTGTCTCAACAAAACTCGTCGTTTCGAGCCGGTAGACATAAACGCCACTGGGTACGGGCCGGTTGTCATCATCCAATCCGTTCCAGCGAGCAAGATAGTTGCCAGCGGACTGAAACCCGTCGAACAGCGTTGCGACTCTTTGCCCTAATATGTTGAAAACGAAAAACCTTACGACACCCGGGACCGGCAGAGCATAGGCAATTGTGGTCTCCGGATTGAACGGATTGGGATAGTTTTGCAGCAGCGTCACGCTCTCCGGTAGAGGTCCGGCCATGTCCTCGACGCTGCTTGCCATCTCTTCGCTGATGCTGCCATTTTCGTAGGTCACGGCAATGACATTGCCGTCCGGGTCGTTGAGCTCGCTCTGGCTTTCGTCAAAGGTCAAATCACTTGTGCCGCCGGAGTAGTCGAAGAGCAAATCCACTAAAGTCGAGCTGTCTGCGATGGACACGGGGGTGAAGCCAGCCCAGGCCAGGCGCACCGAGCCATCTTGTGCATTTGCGACCAGGGTTATTCCCTCGGCCTGGTTCGCAACATCCGTATAGGCCAAAACCGATTGCTCAAAATTGACCACCAGCGAGATGGCGTTCACCTCATTGAAGCCGCTTACCGTGATCGGGAAAGTCACGCTTTCGTTCGTCGGTGCCTTCAGGGAAGGCAGGGTCAAGACCGTTGTCCCGCCTGCTGCGGCGGGGCTGACACCGCCGTTCTCGAAGGTCACCGCGATGACGTTGCCATCCGGATCGTTGAGCTCGCTTTGCTGCGTGTCGAAATTCAGCTCGCTGGTGCCACCGTTGTACACAAACACCAGATCAACGAGCGTGCCGCCATCGGTGAGGGAGACGGGCGTAAATCCGGCCCACGCCAACCTGACCTCGCTGTTTTGTGCATTGGCGACAAATGAAATGCCGTCGGCCTGGTTTGCGAATTCTGTAAACGTCAGGACGGATTCAGAGAACGCCAGGACCAGCGAAACCGCGTTCACGTCTGAAAAGTTCGTGACAGAAACGGTGAACGTGACGCTTTCGCCAGGATTGGCGGTCAGCTGAGGTATGCTCAGGGTCGTGTTTTGTGCAAACGCACAGGTTATGGTGAGCGTGGCCCATACGAGAGTTGCGCGATATATTTGCTTCATTCGATCCTCCTGAAGTTATTGATTCTCTGTTTGCAGGCGAAATACGCCTCGAGTTGTTGAACAAGTCTGTGGGCTTACTTCAAAAGAAGAAGCTTTCGGTCGTGACCGAAGTGCTCAGACTCTGCTGAGATTTGGATTCGATAAATGTAGACCCCGCTGGGCAAGTTGGCGGCGTTCCACTCGAAACCGTAGGACCCCGCGTTCTGAGTTTTGTCCACCAGCGTGGCGACTTCCCGTCCAAGGATGTCATAGACGACAAGCTCAACGTGCGCCTTGCTTTTCAAATCATACCTGATCGTTGTCGTCGGGTTGAACGGATTGGGATAATTCTGCTGCAATTGAAAGGATGTCGGAAGACGCACCGACCGGACCGTGGCCATTTCGAAAGCGGCATTCGGGAGCGCCCGCGCCTGCACATCCGAAAGCTCGCTGCCCGGCAGCAAAGCCAGTCGTGCATGGTGAAATTCTGCCAGCGTCTCAAACTGCAGGGTTGCGATAGCCTGCCCGCTCTTGATCTTCCAGGGGGTTCGCCCGCCGGTTGCGTCCATCCACGCCAGGCTGAGGGTGCCATTTTTTGCGTTGCTCAAAAGCCCGCCGGGGGCGCCGGAGCTCACCATGCCGACGAAACGCAGCAAATCGTCTGCGTAGTGCAGCCTCAGGCCCAGAGCACCGATCTCGATGTCAGACCGGGCAGTGAGGGGAAGCTCGAAGTTGTCGCCGGGTGCCGTTTGGATGACCTTCTGTTGGTCGACCCTCATTGGGGATGCCAGCGGTGCCTCAGCGCTCTCATTCTGTGCTGACAAAAGGGCAGGAGGGACGTAACTGGCATTGACATCGCCGCTAGCAATCCCGAGAATGTCAAGATTGCTTTCGTTTGCAGTCAGGTCGATCGTGCGCGTCTCGAACAACCAATCTGGTTTGACAAATGAATCGATAATGCCGACAAAGCGCTGGAGAATGCGCTGCGCATCGGCACTGTTGATGGTGCCGGAATTGTTGACATCTGCAGCCAGCCGCCGGAGCCCGTCCGGGATGGTTTCGAGGCCGACAAAATCGCGCAGCACCTTGAGCGCGTCCGCGGAGTTGACGCCGCCCCAATCATCGGTCTTGGCGGTAGTCAGCGTGTGGGTGGCAGGCGGCAGAGTCAACTGGTACACGCCACTGGCATCGGAAAGGTCGCTGACCTCGCCGGAGGCGACCGTGGCATTACGAATCGGCGATTGCGCCGCATTGACATAGAGCACGCGGCCAGCGACTGTGAAGGTGGCAGCGGTCTCTTCGAAAACCAGGAAAGGTTGGTCGGTGACCGAAATGTTTGTTTCACGCGTTCTCTGTCCACTCGGCCAGTCGATAATGAGCTCATCGATGCGGGTGGCGTCGCCGAGCCCGAACTCGACGTTCATGCTGTTTTGTCCGCCCCAGCCGCCGCCGGTCTGGCCGCTGATCTGCTGCATCTGGGTCACCGATGTGCCACCGATGGTAGCGCGGACACTGACCTTCGCGCCCAACGCGGAGCGATTTGAGGTGACGCCGTTGCCGATACACCTGATGTTGACCCAGTTGTTATTGTTGTCCCCTTGTTTCTTGTTGTTTCTGTAGAGCAAGTTTTTCTTGTCACCGATGTTGTTGCCGTTGGTGACGATGACATCCAGAAAGCCGTCGCGATTGAAATCTGCCCAGGAACACGCATTGGAGGCGCCCTCGTCGAAGATCAGGTTCCCGCGGATCTGACCCCCTTCATTCAGTTTGGAGAAACTCCCGTTGCCCTGGTTGAAATAGAGGAGGTTGTTGTTGGCCGGATCACCAATCGTTTCGCCCAGATTGCTGACAAACAGGTCGAGGTCTCCGTCGTTGTCGAAATCGGCCCAACTGCTGCCCCGTGACTTTCCGCCATCGGTGTTGATATCTGTCACTGTGGCTAGCCGGAGCGAAAAGGTTGGTGGCCCTTCATTCTCGATGAGCCGGTTGTCGGCGCCGTCGTTGGAGATGAACAGATCCAGGTCACCATCGTTGTCGTAATCTGCCCAACTGCTGCCCTGGCTCAACTGACTTTCGTCCAGCCACGCCCCCACATCTGCCGCAGTGAGCTTCCTGAAGGTAAAATTGGGCGGTCCTTCGTTTTCGTAGAAGTCATTTTTCCCGTTGTTGGCCACAAAGAGGTCGAGCAGGCCATCGTCGTTGTAATCGACCCAACTGCCGTGATAGGAGTTGTTGACGTCGGTCACCACCCGGCCGGAGGTGATTTTGGTAAACGTGCCGTCGCTGTTGTTGCGATAGAGCGAGTTGGCTTCATTGACATTGTTGGTGACAAAGAGATCCAACCAGCCGTCATTGTTGTAGTCGCCCCACACGCCTGAAGTCGACTTTTGTTGCTCCTCGACGATCAGGCCGGTTTCGACCCTGGTGAACACGCCGTTGTTATTTCGGTAGAGAAAATTTCCCCGTCCTGCGCCGAAGAGTCCGTTTGCGACAAACAAGTCGAGCCAACCGTCGTTATCGTAATCAGCCCAACTGGCGCTGTAGGAGAAGCCGCCGTCGGCAACAGGGGCGCCGGTGGTCATTTGAACCATCTCCTCACCATCATTTCTGAACAGCATGTTGTCTTGATTGAAGTAGTTCGAGACGAACAGGTCGAGGTCATTATCGTTATCGTAATCGCCCCAAACCGCCGCATTTGAGCGGCCAAAGCCGTTGAGCTGAATTCTGTCGAACAAGCCGTCCGCGCCCGGGCTGCCCGCCTGGTCCCCAGCGCCGATGTGCTCACTCTCGCCCTCGGCATAGACGGCCGTCACCCGGTAGATGTAGTCAACTTCCGGGTCCGTAAACTCATCGACAAACATCGTCAGGTGAGCTGGCACAAAACCGAGAAATCTTCTTTTTTCCTCAGCGCTATCTCGATAGATGTTGTACCCGATCAAGTTGATGGAGGCGTTGCAGTTGGGTTCATTTGCCAGCAGGTCGGCAAACTCTGCCAGGGGAGTCATGCGGTAAATATCCCTGGCAGCGGTCAGCGCATCAGGATTGGGCAGAGCGCGGCTGAGATAATTGCTGACGTTGCCAGCTCCATCTTTGATCGCAAACGTCAGGTTGACTTCGCTTTCAAAGCCAAACCTGGCCAGCACGTCGAATTCGATCTGCCCGAACTCACCGTTGCCTCCAATGCGGTCCGATCCCGCGACCAGGCTTACCTCTGTGCCTTCGGCGGATTCCACGGGCACGACCAGGATTTTCGTATCCTGGTTCACATCATCATCACCGGCTGTTTGCGAATCGTAGTCGATGGTTACTTTGAAGGTTGTGCTGCGAGCCGCGCCAAAAGCAGCGGCCGGGCTGCCGGAGATATCGATGCTGCGGATGGAAATGGCCGGAGCCAGAAGGTTGACCGGGGCACCCCACCCCACTTTCAGATACGGTGTGTTCGCCACTTGATCCAGGGTCAGGTCATGTGGGGGAATGAAATCTGAGAGACGGGTTGCAAAAATGTCCTTCGCGGCTCTCGAGGTGACGGCTGGCACACCCCCAAACTCCACGGTTCGTTCGAAGCCACCGGCGATGAAGCTGTTTGGGATTTCGTTGTTGTCCACGTCATCTTCTCTGGCATAATCAAAAGGCGCCATGTCAATGCCCCGCACGACATCTTCGCCCGGGCCGCCAATTTGCTTGGCCCAAAGGAAATGGCCGTCCTCACCGTATTTGGCGATGTAGATGTCCCTGGAGCCGTTGCTGGTCAGGGTTTGCTCGGTGGCCTCTCCTTCACCAAAGGTGATGGCGCCGATAAACTCACCAGTGACGATTGCGGTGACAAAATCTCCCGGACCCCCGACTGTGGACAGTCTGACCGCAGCGACCTTGTTGCCCTGCTCGAATTCCGGGCCGCCCGCCTGGGCCACGAATTGCACGTTGCCTGAAAAATCATAGCGTGCGAGAAAGATGTCGCTCTTGCCCTTGTCGAAGATCGTCTCGGAGTCAAAATCAGCCGGACCGGTAAACCAGCCGGTGACAAAAAGACCATTGCCTTCAAACGTTTCGCCGACAATATCCCGCGCCCGGTCGATTCCCGGCCCGCCTGCACGTTTTGCCCAGACCAAGTTGCCGGTTCCGCGACGAAATCGCGCCACAAAGGCATCGTTTGCGCCCCGGCTCGTCAGGTCGGTTTCATTGGCCTCACCATCCCCAAAGACGACCGTGCTGGCGAACTCGCCGCAGACAAAGACCGCGGAATCAAAGAAAATACCGTAGCCGCGGTCCTCTTCAGTGTCGCCGATCTGGCGTGACCAGGTGAGATTGCCCTGGGTGTCAAATGCCAGGACGAAGATGTCTCCCTTTCCCCGACTCTCAAACTCGGTTGAAGACGTAATCTCGAGCGTGTTGTTGAAGGTGCCGACAATAACAACCGTCCCAAAGTCCGAATAAACATCAAAGGCCCGGTCGACACCGGGGCCGCCAAATTTTTTGGCCCATCGGATTTCACCGCTTTGAGTGTAGCTGGCGAGGAAGACGTCTCGTTCTCCGTCCCCATCTGCGGTCAGGGTGATTTCGTTTGGGTCACCAGGGCCGAACGTTGCGGTGCCGCGGAACCATCCGGTCACGTAGATTTGGTTGCCGTTGTAAACGGCCCTCGGTGTCAGATTCCTGTTGCCGGTGACAAGCACTTTGGCCCAGACGAGTGTCCCCGCGTCGTCGTATTTCGCGATGAAGCCATCAAAGCCGCCCTGGCTCTGGAAAGACCTTTCATTTGGACCGTTGTCGTCAAACGTCACCGTTCCACGGAATGAACCCACGGTGACCACATTGTTGGACCGGCGGGAGAGATCATTTGCCAGCGCGATCCCGGTCGCCTTTTCATGTGCCACCCAGCAGAAGCCAGAACTGACGTTCTGCGCTGCAACGGGTACCGAAGTCAACCAAACCAGGCATAGCCCGGGAATCAGGTGCCGGTATTTTCCTTTTAGAACCATGTGACCCACCCTTGATTTTGTTCGCAGCAAAATTCTTAGCCTGGATTATTCCTTGCGCGGCAAAGCCGCAATAAAATTATGAACCGCAAAGACGCAAAACTCGCAAATGTTCCAATTTTGAGCGACGGGTTCTAACGATCAGTGCATAATCTGTCATACTTTGACCTTTGCGTTCATTGCGTCTTTGCGGTTTAATTTTCTTGCAAAAAAATGCCAAAGTTCGGCGGTAATACTCTAACCTGCATAATTCATAAACATATAAATTATGCTCGAATACCCGAATAGAAGTTTTGAACAAGGCTGCCTTTTGAAGTTTGTAGTGCACGCGTCAGCGTGCTGTTTTTAAAGCCTTTGGCCGCCTGACGGCGGCACTACGAACGCTACGAACAAACAATTCATGAATAATGCAGGCTAATGCAGCAATCCGTTCCGATCCGCTAAATCCGTCTGATCCGTGTTTAGAACGTGAACGCGGTTCCAACCATGGCAACGACGTTGGACCGCAGGCCGCCATCTTGCAGCGGCGTCAAGATGTTGGCCATGATGAGCAAATTGTTCGTCGGCGCGATCTTCAGGCCGATGGCCGCATCCAGGAGATTGTCATAGCGGTACCGGGGAACATTGCTCCGATCGATCTCTCTGGCAAACCGGGCCGAGTTGTCAGGGCTGAAAATGAGCTCTTGCTTTCCCGGCAGCACGACGATCTTGTTCGATTGGAGGTCATATCTGCCCAGCACATCGAGGGCAAACGTTATTTTCTTGCTCAATTTGTGGTCGAACCCTGCGATGAATTCAATCTCGTCGCTGTCGAAATTCGCACCGTGATATTGGTAGCCGAAATTCAGATGTGGCGTGAAACCTCCGAGCTTATTCGACACGATCAAAGAAACACTGACATTGGAGGAGCCCGTGCCCAGGTAGTTCGCTTCGTCGCCGGTCGGCAGGCTGACGTCCAGAAATCCGGCCACGTCTGCGCTCTGGCTGGTCAGGAAGCGATATTTTAGTCTGAGGGAGATGTCGCCAATTCCGGTCGAGCTTTTGTCATAGGAAAAAGTGTCTTCGAGAATCGGGTTCCGGAAATCGATAGCCCCGGCTTGCTGGCGGAACGAGTAGTTGGAGACACCGGATTGATGAAACGTCGTCCCGCTCAAGAGGGCGCGCGCCTCGCCGCTCATCTCGAGGGTGGTGATGGGAATGGCAAAACCAAAATCGATCCGGTCTGTGAGGCCGAGTGTCGCAAACAGGACAAACGAGGTTGCGTCCAGATGTAAGTCCGGAAGGACTTGCATCGTTTCTGTTTCGAAGAAAAAGCCGACCGGGTCGGGACCGCCAAGCTGACCGTCTTCGTTGACGTCGTCTGTAAAAAACATGAAGCTCAGCGCATCGAGCGGCACGCCGCGAACCTCCGAGAGCGCGTAATGGGCGATGTTGAAGCCAAAATTCAGGTTCCATTGACCCACGGTTTCAGCCGTCTCAGCATAGATCGGGCCGAGGCTTTCTTTGTAAATCTCGGGTCTGCCGGCCCGAAGCCCAAAGGTGATGCCGGCAACGGTCGAGGGCAAAGGGAAAGACGAGATGTTGCCGCTGATGAGGTTGTTCAGGGCTGGCCGCAACTGGCTGTCTGCCAGAATTGCGGATCTATCGAAGAAGGTCGACGAGGGGTCGATGGAAAAAAGGTCCTGGCGCAGGAACTTGTTGAACATCTCAGCAAAGGTCTTGTTGAGTTGTGCACCCGCCGGAGTTGTGGACATGAGAATGAAGCTGATGACAAGTTTCTTGAACACCGATTTTGACATGGATGTGTTTCCCTCCTTAGTTCATTGAGAGTTGGTCTGACCTGGAGCGCTCTCACATTTTCTCTTTGAATTCTGCAATCACCCATCTGCCGCCAATTTGCTCGAGGGTCCAGGTGTAGGCGTAATTCAGCTCCTGTGACCTGTTTTTGTTGTCTTTGTATTTGATCTTAATGAGCAGCTCCAGGACGGCGGACCCGTCTTGGATACGCTTGGAGTCCTCGGCGATCGTTACTTGCCGGTCTTTTGTAAAACCAAAGACTCGCGCCCACTTCTCCTCTTCTTCAGAGGTGAAATTCTTGTGCAGTGAGCGCAGGAGGTCGAGATCGCCCGATTCCAGGCTTTTGCTGTATTGCTTGCGCAGGTCTCTGATCGCTTGCTCGAGCGCCATCTGCTGCTGCATCTTGTTCGTTTCCCGTCGCATCAAATCGGCATTGAGCGAGTTGAGAGACGTGGAGGCGCTTTGATAGGATGACGCCGCCTTGACAAAATCGCCCTGCTCATAGGCTTTCCCTGCTTCCTTTTCGGCTTGCGAAGCCTGCTGATAGCTCTTCTCGTCAGCGTACCTGACAGGAATCTTGCCTTTTGCGGCGAGCATGGTTTTTCTGGCCGCATCCGCTTTTTTCTGCAAAGATTTCAGGACACTTGTGGTGGCTGCCCGGTAATATTTATTTGCCTGCTGGTAAGCCCTCAGTGAGTTTTCCAACTTTCCTTCCCTTTTCAACCTCTCTGCTTCGTTCTCAGCCGCCAGCGCTTCTTTGAAATCGCTGTCCGTTTCCCGGTCGCTCTGGCTTCCTGGGACCGCCAGCCGGGCCGAGAGCATATCATCCCTTGCTGAAACCACTTGCAATCGCAGGCGACTCAATGCCGAGCGCTCACGGTCTTCAAGCTTGCTGAAGGGAATGGCCTGTTCCTTTGCTTCGGCGTATTTGCTCCTGGCGTCGGCATAGTTTTGATTCGCGGCTCGCAGTCCACTGAGCGTATTGAGTGCCAGGCTGCTGTCTGCGCGGGCCTCGAGCTGGCTGGCCTGGTGGAAAAGTCCATTGGCGTTGGCTTCTGCCCCCTCTGCCTGTGCTGCCGCTTTTGCAAGGATCATTTGATTCTTTGCCTCATTCACCTTATCTCGCAGATTGTTGAGCCCCTGCTCGAAATCTTTGAGGGCCACTTGCAGGCTTTCTTGTGCTGTTTTGAAACTAACCCGTGCCTGCTGAAAATTTTCTGCTGCAAATTGTTGCTCGCCTTGCTGTGCCATTGCCACAACAGGTTCATACCGGTCGGTGTTCGTAAACTGGGTTCCAAACTTTTCAGCCACGGTTGTGATTGCCGCAAGTTCCCCTCTTGCCTCCGCCGCCAGTTCTCGCGGAGTTGCAGAACCCGGGGAGAGGTCAGCCAGACGGGGCAGGAGCAGGATTGCAAGCGCCACCGTTGCGATCAAACCGCCGGCCATCGCGACGGCTCTCGAGGTTTTGAAGCGCCACTTGCCGAACAGGGTGACATGGCCGGGTGACTTGCCCCCGAGCGGAAGGGTCCTTCCAGCCACGGTGAGGGTCCGGCCAGAATCCGCCAGCACCACGCCTGCCCTGACATGGTCGCATATCGGGGCGAGCTCGGCAATCACATGCGAGAAATCGCGGTACCGCTTTTCTGGCTGCTTCTGCAAGCATTTTGATATCACCGTCTGCAGCTCGGATTCAAATTGCTTTTCATCGATAGAAATCTGTTGGGGCTCCGAGTTGATAATGCTGTTCATCAACTCGTAGATATCTCCGCCCGAGAAAGGTCGCTCTGAGGTGAGCATCTCGTAAAGCAGGACCCCGAATGAGAAAATATCCGAGCGCTTATCGATGTCCGTGGTGCCACGCACTTGCTCGGGTGACATGTAGCTCGGCGTTCCGAGCTGCTGACCGGAACCGGTGATGACGGTTCCCTGCGTCGGTTTGGCGATGCCAAAGTCCATGATTTTGACTCTGTCTCGAGACAGGACTCTGATGTTCGCCGGCTTGATATCGCGATGAACGATATTCTTGGAATGGGCGACGTGCAGGCCTTTGCAGATTTGCAGGGCGTAATCGAGTTTCTGCGCCAGGGGCAGCGGCTTGCGGGTGCCGGTCGCGATTTCATCGAGGATGGTTTTTAGGTCCTCGCCCTGCAAAAACTGCATGGCCATGAAAGGCTGGCCCCCTTCATAGCCGAACTCGTACAGAGTCGTGACATTCTCATGGTCGATCTGGGCCAGCGCCTTGGCCTCGCGGCGAAAGCGGTCCTTGATCTCCGGAATGTCAAGGACGTCTTCCAGGATGACCTTCAGAGCGACTTCCCGGCCGAGGACGGTATCATGAGCGTGATAGACCGCGCCCATGCCGCCTTTGCCGAGTTCTTCAATGATCTCGAATTTGCCGATTCTTTTCAACGCTCCCTCCAAGAAGCTGAAAAGCCGGTGAGACGTACTGATTGATTGGGTAAACTAGCGTTTCAAAAATGCTACGATTTCGGTGTGGAATTGCTGAGCTGGCCTTGCACCTCGGCTCCGTCAGCCTAGATGACTTCTGAAGGAGAAAAGATACCTGTATGAACTACAGAACCTTCTGGTAGACCAGGACCAAAGTCGATTCGCAACAGATGATGGGCCAAACCCTATAATAATCTCTGAGAGGCAGCGGGAGTCAAAAGCAGCCGACCCTGTTGCAAATCCTAAAGTTACAGAATAGATATTTAATATAGCATTGTCAAGAAGAATTTTGCTGGACGTTCCCCAAAGTTCTCTTTGTGCTTAATGTAAGTTATAGATAATACATGTGTTATACCTTGAATTTTCTATGAAAATTCAAAAAGATAGAAAAAGATAGAAATGGTGATCTTACACAGTTTGCAACTGTGCATATTGCCGGATTTGTACGTAAAACACGGTTGTCCCGCAAAGGCGTCGCAAAGGCTGGATGTTGGATCGGGCTTGAATGAATTGTCTCCCCAAAAATGGTGGACATTCAGTCAAGAAAAATTTTGAATCAGGTGCTCAAAAGATGGATTTCAAGCGCTCTGACTTAATCTGCTGCCCGGACCGAAGGATGCACGCGGGTGGCCTCAGCCCGCCACTTTTGGCTTGAACTAGAGGAGGATCTTCATTATCGTACAGGTGAAAAATAACAAGGAGTGACTTATGCACCATCTATTCCGATTTGCACGGTTCAGAGTTGGGCTGGCCAGCGTCCTTTTGCTTGGGTTTGTCACGTTGGCGGCGAATGCGCACCACCGAACCAACTTCGAGCAACTCGACCGCTACTTTTCGTCCGCCCTGAAACAATGGCATGTTCCTGGTATGGCGATTGCGGTTGTCAAAGACAATGAGGTGGTCTTTGCCAGGGGATATGGCGACAGGCACACATCCAGGGGGGGCCGCGTCGATGAGCACACGCTCTTTGCTATCGCCTCGAACAGCAAGGCTTTCACAGCTGCGGCCCTGGCAATCCTGGTCGACGAGAACAAGCTCCACTGGGACGACCGCGTGACCCGGTATTTGCCTTATTTTCAGCTCTACGATCCCTATGTGGCCCACGAGATGCGAGTGCGCGACCTACTCTGCCACCGCAGCGGCCTGGGGCGGTTTAGCGGTGACTTGCTCTGGTACGGCACCAATTACACTGCCGAGGAGGTCATCCGGCGGGCGCGGTATTTGCCGCCGGCGAGTTCTTTTCGTGCAAAGTATGGCTATTCCAACCTCATGTTTATTTCTGCGGGCGAAATCGTTCCGGCGATCACCGGAAAAACGTGGTCGGCGTTTGTCAAGGAGCGCATTTTCGACAAACTCGGAATGGACAATACGGTGATCTCCGTCAGCAGTCTGAGCGGCAAGGAAAACGTCGCGACGCCACACCGGGAGGCCGATGGCAAGACCGTCGCCCTGGATTGGGTTGGCTGGGATAACATGGCTGCGGCCGGCGGAATCATCTCCAGCGTCAGCGACATGAGCAAATGGATCGAGCTGCAGCTCAATCGCGGCCATATCGGGGAGGTCACAATCTTTAGCACCGAGGCCTCGAGGACCATGTGGAGCCCGCACACCATCGTCCCGATAAGCGAAACGAGTCGAAAGATTTATCCATCCACGCATTTCAAAGCATATGGTCTCGGGTGGGCGATGATGGATTATCTCGGTCGCAAAGTGCTCACCCACGGTGGCGGATATGACGGCATGTTTTCCCGCGTCGCCCTGGTGCCGGAAGAGAATCTCGGCATGGTGATTCTCACCAACGGCATGACCAACCTGCAGACGGCACTGGTCTACAAGATTCTGGACGCCTATTTGGGCGGCGATGAACGGGATTGGAGCGCTGAGCTCCTGGAACTGGCGCGCAAGAACAAGAGCAAAACCGCCGAGAGGCGGGCGCAAGCAGCGCGTAACCGGGTCCGGGAGACGAAACCGGCACTGCCACTCGAGAGCTATGCCGGCACGTACGGCGGCGAGATGTATGGCGATGCCGAGGTGACCCTGGAGAACGGTTCGCTTGTGCTGCACCTCCTGCCCAATCCCGACCTGACAGGCGATCTGAGCCACTGGCACTTTGATACTTTCGTGGTCAACTGGCGCAAACAGTTCGCCTGGTTTGATGAGGGCACCGTACAATTCCTGCTGGACGCGGACGGGCAGGTGGCAGAGATGAAAATCGACGTGCCAAACCAGGACTTTTGGTTTACCGAGCTCGAGTTCAAGCGGAAAGAGCAGAGAAAGTGACGAGGATGCAAGTTAGCTCAGCACTCACAGCATTGAAAATCGCTTGAATATTTCAAAATTGTTTTGCATATTTGACTTGCAAAATGTTGTTCTCCTTTATTGCGGTCCATTATTCTGCGAGGCGAAGCTGCATCCGGCGAGATCTTTGCTGATTTTTCTTGCATTTTTCTGCAAAAAATGAATAGGTATCGTGCCGGAGTGTGTGGCGCCAACATAGCGAAAGGCTATTGGCTATGAGTGCTCGTTCAATGACACCGCCGGAACTGCGTCGGGCGATAGCGCTCCCACACGCAACGGCACTGGTCGTCGGCACGGTCATCGGCTCATCTATCTTTGTGCAGCCGTCCGAGGTGACGAGACTGGTGCCGTCAGTGGGTGGAGTCATCATGGTTTGGCTCGCCTCCGGAGTTCTGACGATGTTTGGTGCACTGGTTTGCGCGGAGCTGGCCTCCATTTATGCCCGGTCAGGGGGCGTGTACATTTACCTCAAAGAAGCGTTTTCTCCGGCGCTTGGGTTTCTCTGGGGATGGGCCATGTTCTGGGTGATGCACTCCGGTATTATTGCCGTCGTTGCTATGATCTTCGCGCGCTATGTTGCCTACTTCATTCCTGTGCAGGGGGGCGCCATCAAAGCGGTTGCCATCTTTTGCATTCTGCTGTTGTCTGCCATCAATTATTTCGGTGTCAAGCAAGGGAGCACGTTGCAAACGTTTATCACCTTCGGCAAGGTGCTCGCCATTGTTGGGATTGTCATCGCCGGATTCCTTCTGGGCTCTCGTCTTCCAGCCCATTTTGTTTCCCAGAATATCGATGAAACGGCCACGACTCTGAAGGGCTTTCTCCTTGCCATGGGCGCCGGTTTGTTTACCTTTGGCGGCTGGCATATGGTCACGTACAATTCGGAGGAGACGGTCGCCCCACGCAAGACCATCCCCCGCGCATTGATTCTGGGTACAATCATCGTCACGCTTTGCTATGTGGCGTTGAATGGTGTTTATATGTATGTGCTGCCGCTGGAGACCGTTGCCTCTTCGCACCGAATCGCTGCCGATGCCGCCGATGCTCTGGTGGGTTTTGGTGGCGGGGCGTTGATGTCCGGGCTGGTCGTTTTTTCGACCTTTGGCGCGTTGAGTGGCATCATTCTGGCCGGGCCACGGGTCTATCTGGCGCTGGCCCGTGATGGGTTGTTATTCGAGTGGGTCGGGCAGATACATTACCGACACCGCACACCAGCGAAGGCCATTGCCCTGCAGGCCGTCTGGTCCTCTTTTCTGGTCGCAACCGGAACCTATCGCGACCTTTTCACACGTGTCATTTACACCGAGTGGATTTTCTTCGGGCTCATGGCTTTGGGACTGCTCATCTTGCGGCGCCGACCGCACATCGTTCGCGACTACCATCTCTGGGGCTATCCCGTGGTGCCGGTGGTGTTCATCCTCTCCTCGATGGCGATCGTGGCCAATCAAATCGTCTCTGAACCGCGTAAAAGCATGATCGGACTTTCTATCGTATTAATCGGGTTCCCCGTGTACTATTTCTGGAGCAGGATCAAAAAAAAGAAGAAAGGAGTAAACTGATGGCAATTATCGACTTTCACAACCACGTCTATCCGCCCGAATATGTCGACGAGATTCACTCAGGCCCAAGTGCGTACGAGGTGACGTTTGACAGAGACAAAAATCCTATCCTTCACTCACCGGGTGATTACAATGTTCTCGTGCCAGGGCATAGATTGATGAACGTTCGCTTGAAAGTGCTGGAGGATTGCGGCGTGGACAAACAGGTGATTTCCTTCACCGCGCCCGGGACCTTGATTGAAACGCCCAAACGGTCGGTGGAATTGAGCAAGAGAGTCAATGATGTGTTTGCCAGGATTCAGGATGAACATGGTGACCATTTCCTGGCACTGGCGACGCTGCCGCTGAATGACCCGAAAGCCTCGGCGGTAGAGGTTGAGCGGGCAATTTCGGACCTGGGGTTGAAGGGTATCACGCTTTACAGCAACGCCAATGGCGTTTCCCTGAGTGACCCATGCTTTTGGCCGCTTTATGAAGCCGCGAACCAACTGAATGTTGTCATTTTTGTCCATCCAACCTATCCCATCGGTGTCGAAGCGATGAAGGATTATATGTTGATGCCGTTGGTTGGGTTTGTGTCGGACACGACGCTAGCCGCCGCGAGTCTGGTTTTCAGCGGGGTCGTGGAGAAGTTTCCCAACATAAACTGGGTCCTCGGGCATCTGGGAGGCGCAGTGCCTTTCCTGGCAGAACGATTCGACCGCGGCTATGAGGCATTTGAACAATGCAGAAAAAACATCACCCGGCCACCGAGTGAGTACCTCAAAGAGTTTTATTTCGATACGGTGAATTTCGATGTCCGAGCCCTGCAGTTCGCGCTGGATTTTGCCGGTGCCGACCATCTGCTGGCTGGCAGTGATTATCCACACAAAATCGGCAGCATCGAAAAAATGCTCACAAGCATCGAGGAGTTAAACGTTTCGGCAGAAGAAAAAGCGGGCATTCTGGGCAAGAATGCTGCCCGGCTTCTCGGTCTATGAGGCTTCGCCAGATTCAGCCAGGCTTTGAAGCGAGCATCTGGTTTGACCCTGACAGGCAGGCTTGTGAACTCCGGCTTTTGCGGATTGATGCCATTCTTGCCTGATCTCAATCTCTCCGCCGCAAAACCGGATGAAATCGCCGTCGATTTTGCTTGACTCCCCCGGCGGCGATTGTTACTTTGCCTTCAATTGCAGTACGTCTTCCATCGCAAGTGAAACGATTGCACATTCCCCGTGGTTGGCCGATTCTGCACAACGTACCTGATTCGAAGCAAAGGAGCCTATCAAAATGTCAGTTTTCACAAATCCCGCGGCAGCGGCAAAGCAGGAGGCCGAAGCCTATATTGCGGCAATACTGGACACGCTTGCGGATCAGGAACCGCTCACCGTTCTGGAAGCCTCGCCGGCCGTTCTCGATGGAGGCGTCGCAGGGCTTACAAAAGATGTGCTGCGAGCTCCGGAAGCCCCTGGAAAATGGTCCATGCTCGAAACCATTCAGCATCTGGCAGATTCTGAGCTGGTGTGGGCGTATCGTCTTAGGATGGTGCTGGCTCAGGACAAACCAGACATAACCGGCTATGACCAGGACCTGTGGGCAAAGCGGTTGAACTACCAAACGAGCGAACTCAGCGACGCTCTGGCTCAATTCAAGCTTCTGCGTGCCGCCAACCTGCGCTTGCTCCGGTCGCTGTCGGCCGAGGAATTACAGAGAGTTGGTTTGCACAAGGAGCGCGGAGAGGAATCCGTACAGCACATGATGCGTCTGTACGCAGGGCACGACCTGGTCCATCTCCGGCAGCTCTCTCGAATCAGAACGAAGGTCAGGAGGTCGCAGTCTCCCGACAGGGAGTAGAAGAGGAATAGAGAACGCACTGATGCTCACTCCAGTCGTAGATTCTGATGATTTTCCGGCCAGGCAGGATTGCACTTATCTCAACGCGGCCAATGTGGCTTTAATGCACCGAAGTGCTGAAAAAGCGATAGTCGAGTGGCAGAAAGATGTGGCAGAAAACGGCAGTCTGAACTTTGATGAGGCGGCTGAGGCGCATGTATTTGATGAGCTGCATGACGCTGCTGCACGTCTTTTCAAGGTTCGATCTGAAGATATCGTGGTCGGGTCCAGTGCGACAGAGCTTCTTGGCTCGTTGGCGTGGGCAGTGGCGCCCGGTTCCAGGACGAATGTGGTCACGACAGATATCGTTTTTCCGAGCACGATCTATCCCTGGCAGCGCGTCGCAAAGCACACCGGCTGCCAAATTCGATTTGCCCGCCGGCAAGGGAGTCCTGCGAATTCTGACCATATTATTCAACTTATCGATAAGAACACAGCGGTCGTTTGTATTTCACATGAGAGCCGTTTGGAGGGCGTTTACGCGCGGTTGGCTACAGACAACCGCACATTCGTCTGACAGCGTGGCGCGGTTGTCATCAGAGTTCATCGGGTGCACAGAAATGACGGACTGGGCCAGGAAGGGAGGCAGGCGGCGCTACGTATCGATATCGACCCGCTCAGGGGTAACCACCTGCAGGATAACCCGCAGCGCATCCTTCAACTCTTGAAGCTCGCATTTTTTCACCGTGACAACAAATGCTTTGTTCCCCTGATTGGAATCGATGACACTCTCTCGGTAGTCATCACTTTTTAACGCTTCAATGACGGTTGTCAGGTAGTCGATCTCCGCGTTGTCAACATCATTGACGCGCACATCAACCCCACTATCCAATTTTGAACGCTCCTTACCGCTAGAGATTACTAACTCATTCGCCATAGTAAATAGACTGCTCTTTGGGGCAAAAACTCTCACCCCGTGAAATATGTTCGTTGGTAGAATGTTTTTCTCTGCTTGAGCCAACCTGCCTATTTACAAAAGCTGTGCCAGTTGAAAATTTGCAACACTGTCGTTTTCGTTCACATCGACGCCAGAAGGGCGAGTATCATAAGTGCCAAAATAACAAGCCCGTTGACCTGCGATGATTTCTGGCACTGTCCTTGTAGGACACGGGCCGGGATCAACAAATTACAATAACGAAAGTGACAATATCCGAATCGAATTACGAAGCCGTAATTTACACCAAAACTGTGGAGAGTGCAATGAAATATCAAGCCCTTCCAAAATTTGTTTTGTTTCTTGTGATTATGACGCTGAATACGTCGTTGATGTCCCAGGAGGCCAAACCCAAACCCAAACCCAAGCCTAGCTTTTCTCACAAAGGCATCAAAGCGTCCCTTGGCTCTGCTTCGTTTGATATGATTTCTGAACGCGGCCTGGAAGCCGGAGAGGGAGGTGTCCTGAGCCTTGGTTACGGAATGACTGACCGAACCTCGTTCTGGCTCTCCCTGCTGGGGGCTGAGCACCACCCGGCAGGAGAGTCGGAAGAGGTGACGGAATTCGCAGGTCTGGAGCTGAACCTGCAGCACAAGTTCAGGACGGACTCCCGATGGCAGCCCTATGGCAAGCTCGGGTTCGGATTGTATTCTCTCCAGGAGATGGATTCTCAATTCACTCTCGTCGGTACGGGAATTAATCTGGCATTGGGAATGGACTATTTCTTCTCCAAACATTTCGGTGTCGGCGCTGAGATCATGTACAAGAAGCTGGATTATGTGGTGCAAAGCCAGGAAGTTAGCGACGGTGCCCTGGTGACAGATTTGGAGCCGAATTTGAACGGCGACACCGCGGGCTTCATGATCACCATTACCGTCCAATAAACCGACCTGAGCCGGTAGTTCAATTAGCTGAATGTCCCCCCATTTCTGGGGAGACAATTAATTCAAGCCCGATTGTTGTCCCAAACTTGAAGTCTTTGGACCTCAGGCTGCAGTTCGAGATTACCATTTTGGTATTGACGATATAGTTCAAAAATGCTTCTGTCGTGTTTATCCGAGTAAACACGTCGTCGTTCATGCGCAATTTCTATAAGCTCATCCTCTTCATTTTCAAATTGTAGTTTGTCTATTTCTCCCATTTGATGAAACTCCTATGATGCCATTGTGTGCATTTGATGTATTGTATTCGCGGTATTGCGGGTCAATCAGTGTAAATCCGTGGCTGATTCAATCATTTGAAGGCCTCGCTGGGAGAATCCGTGGCCAAGAGAACATTCACTGACAAGTCACTTGCTGCTTTGCAGCGGAATAGGGTGCGCAATCTTGCCGGCCATGAGATTGTATTTGAACTTCTTGTAGGTCGGACTCTCCGGGTTGTGGCAGGTGATGCAGACCTTCTCTGACTGGGGCACCAAACCATAAACGGTCCCATCCACTTTGCCCTGATAAATCGCCTGCATGAGCTTGCGCCCCTGATACTCCGACCCGGGGCCGTGGCAGGCTTCACAAGACACCCCTTCCTGCAACGTGAGCCTTTTCCCCCTGAATTCGTCCTTAACGCCATGAGCGGTCACGTGGCACCTTAGACATTTGTCAGATTCTTGCGGCGCCTCGATACCGAGCGCTTGCGCAACCTTCAGGGCTCCGCTGGAACCCAGAGTTTCGAACGCTTTGGCGTGGGGACCCCTTTGCCAGATTTTGAACTGGGCGCCGCTCTTGACCGACAGATGGCAGGGCTTGCATGCCAGCACGCCACCATATTTGAATGGCTTTTTGGGCGCGGAGGCTTTCTGTGCATGGACGGAATCAGAAGTGACAGAAGCAAGCAAAAGAACCCACAGTACATACCTCATTGAAATGACCCTCAGTTGAATTGACGTTTACGAGAATGATACGCCAAATCAACACTAATTTCAAGCAAATAAATGTCAATACAGATTCAATTGCCCCAGATACTCCCGTGTCAGGGCGTCCAGTTCGCTGTCCGGCGCGGTTTGCAGAAGCTTCTGAAATTCCAGTCTGGCGTCAATGGTTCTTCCCGCTTTCCAGTAGCTCAACCCCAGCATCAACTGCATCATTTGGGTCTTGAACTTGTTGTCAGGGGGACTCAGCGCCGCCGCCTTCTCGAAAGACACAGCCGCGGCCCCGAAGTCCTCGAGATTGAAGTAACACTCGCCTAACCAATAGAGGCAGTTGCTGCTGAGCGCGTGATACGGACTCTCATCCAGCAGGAACTTGAAGGTTTTGATCGCCTGCTGGTAGTTTTCTGTGCGGTAAAACACCAGTGCGTTCTGGTAGTGAACCAGATATGAATCGGCGGCCTCACTTCCCTGTTTCCCCCACGGCTGGACGCCGCTCATCACACGGTTGATTTCCACGGTTTCACGCAGCTCCTCGGTTTGTTCCTTCAGCAGGGTCAACTTTAGTTTGAGCAGTTTGATGTCTTTGTCCCGCTCGGCAATAGACTGGAGCAGGTCATCCCGCTTTTGTGAGAGCTGTGTAAGTGCCTCCACATTGACCGGCTCGGGCGCGTGACTATTCTCGGTAGCCATGGCTTCATACTGGATCGACTGCACCGGCGCAAAGGCCTCTGGTCGCCAGAGGTCGAGGTACTCTTCCAGCTCGTCAGCATGACGATTGCCAAGATAAAGGTTGAGCCCGGCGCTCAGAGTCAAGAAGTTGTCTCTGCCATGCCCGGCCCGACTGCCATCAAAATCGTCCCCGCTGGTGAATCGATAGTCCGCGGTGAGATTGAGTCCGAGTTTTCGGTGCAAGAACAGCTCGACGCCACTCCCGATGGCACCATAGCCGTCGTTAAAGACCTGGCCATCGAAGTCCCTGAAACTCAAAAGACCGAGTCCGAGGTAGGCAATGGGGGTGATTCTCTTTTGGTGTAGAAAGCGGTAGCCGAACTTGAAGCCGAGATTCACCAGTTCTGTCTTTAGAGCAGCGCCCTCCAGCAAAGCCGCTGACTTCGCGTATCCGAAATCGGTCTCGACGAACGCATGCGGTTTGAAATTGAGGCGCACATTGAGAGGATTTCCGCCGTACTCGAACGTGCCGTCATAGGTGTCCCCATAGAGCTTCTGGCTGTTGAGATTGAATCCAATCGCAATCTTGTCCTTCAGATCGCCCGCCTGTCCATTGGTGAACCCAAATGCCAGCGCGGCCAGCCACAAAAGTTTGATTCCGTTCATGATCAGCTCCTTAGAATCAAGAAATCAAAACCATGTTCAACATTGTGGAAATATCGACAGGTGCAAGGAATCCCTTAACGGGTGTGAATTCGTCATTTAGTGCGTTTATCAGCATTTCGGTCAAATTAGGTATTGCAAATTTAGGTAAATTTTATATTTTATGGAGCATATCTCCAATGGTCAGGCGAAAACGTCATCACCGAAAAGCAGGAAAAATGACTATGTCAATTGCAGATACTGCTGCCTATGGCACATGGCCGTCCCCAATCACGGCAGAATTGATTGTCGCCGAGACGGTGCGCCTTGGCCAGATTGCCCTGGACGGCGAGGCTATTTATTGGATTGAACTGCGGCCGTGGGAAGGCGGCAGAAATGTTGTGGTTCGACGCACCCCAGATGGTGAAATCGAGGACATGACACCCGAGGGCTATGATGCCCGCACACGTGTGCATGAATATGGCGGTGGGGCATTTGTAGTCAACAGGGGCAACATCTATTTCTGCAATGATGCAGACCAGAGACTCTACCATCAAACGCCCGAGGGCACGGCCCGGCCCTTGACCCCGGTGCAGGAGTCTCGGTTTGCCGACGGCATCGTTGACGAGAAGCGCCGCCGTCTCATTTGTATCCGGGAAAACCACTCCAACCCCGACACCGAAGCAACAAACCAATTGGTTAGCGTGGATCTGGCCGTGGGCAACGGCAGCGAAATCAGTATTCTGGCGGGCGGCAGCGATTTCTATTCCACTCCGGCGCTGAGTCCGGACGGGGAGCACCTGGCCTGGCTCGCATGGAATCACCCGAACATGCCCTGGGATGGCACGGAGTTGTGGCTGGCGAAACTGGATGAGAGCGGCACGCCTATCCACCCCAGAAAAGTCGCCGGCGGTGCAGCCGAGTCGATTTTCCAGCCGCAGTGGTCGCCCGGCGGCCAGCTCTACTTTGTCTCGGACAGGTCAGGGTGGTGGAATCTCTACCGACTGCATGACGATCAATCCGAATGTGTGTGGGAACGAGAGGCAGAATTGGGCTCGCCGCAGTGGGTGTTTGGCATGTCGACTTATGGCTTTGAGTCTGAACCCCGCCTGATCTGCACCGTGTTCGAGCAGGGCGAGCACAAGCTGGCCATGGTTGACACCAAAACATGCGACACCGAAATCATCGACCTGCCTTTTACCCATATCGAGCAGTTGCGGGCGAGCCGGGGGCAGGCCGTTTTCATCGCCGGTTCCCCGATCTCTGCCAACGCCATCGTCCGGCTGGACATCAACACGCGCCAGTTTGAAATCCTGCGACGGTCAGCCGTGTTGAACTTTGAATCCACCTATCTGTCCAGGCCTGAGCCCATCGAGTTCCCCACCGAAGGCGATTTGACCGCGCACGCTTTCTTTTATCCCCCGCAGAATCTCGAGGTGAGTGGACCGCAAAACGAACGGCCGCCGCTGATCGTCAAGAGCCATGGCGGCCCGACCAGCTCCGCGTCGACGGCTCTCGAGCTCAAGATTCAATTCTGGACCAGTCGCGGGTTTGCGGTTTTGGATGTCAATTATGGTGGCAGCGCGGGTTACGGCCGGGCCTACCGCGAACGTCTCAATGGCAGATGGGGAATCGTGGACGTGGCGGATTGTGTCAACGCGGCCCAATATGCTGTGGAACAAGGGCTGGTCGATGGGCAACGGGTGGCGATCGCCGGGGGCAGCGCTGGCGGTTATACCACGCTGTGTGCGCTCACCTTCCAGGACTTCTTCAAAGCCGGCGCCAGTTATTATGGCATCAGCGACCTCGAGGCCCTGGCCACAGAGACGCACAAATTCGAATCGAGATACTTGCACCGTTTGATCGGCCCCTATCCCGAGAGACGAGATCTCTATCTGGAACGCTCACCGATCCATTTTACCGACAAGATCTCATGTCCGGTCATCGTCATGCAGGGAACCGAAGATAAAGTCGTGCCGCCGAACCAGTCCCTCCTGATGGTAGACGCCCTGCGCAAGAAAGGGCTAGCGGTAGCCTACCTGGCCTTCGTGGGCGAACAGCACGGCTTTCGCAAGGCTGAGTCTATTCAACGCGCCCTGGAGGCCGAACTGTACTTTTATGGCAAGGTTTTCCATTTTAGACCTGCCGACGAAATCGAGCCGGTACGAATTGACAACCTCCCTGAGGGATGAGCCATGGATGACAAGAGTGTTTTCGAGCTTGCAAAAGACCCGAGATTCACACCCGGCATCTACAATTTCTGCGACCGTTGGTGTGAGCGCTGCCAGCTCAGCCAGCGGTGTCTGGTCTACGCCATGGAAAAAGAGGAGATGGACCAGCTTGCCTCCTATGAGATCGTCGACGAAGCTTACTGGAGAAAACTCCTGGGCACCCTGGACAAAATCATGGCAAAACTGCGCAGGGATTTCAAAAAGGCAGGGCTCGACTTCGCCGACGCGCGCGTCAGAAACAAAGCCGCGGATGCCGTCAAAGAAAGAAACCAGAACCACCCCTTGAGCCGGGCAGCTTTTGACTACTCCAGAATCGTAAAACGTTGGATGAGTCGTGCCAAAAGGCATTTTGAACCCAAAATTGACGAGCTCTACCAGAGGCTGGATTTGGGACTCGACGAAGAGGCAATCACAAACGACTCCGATAGCATCGTTGACGCCATCGATGTCATCATCTGGTATCAGCACGAAATTCGGGCAAAGCTCTTGCGTGCCCTGGCCCAACTCGAGCTCGAAATCGAGGACACCCAGACGGCGGGGCAGAAAAACTCAGACGGTTCAGCAAAAGTCGCCCTGATCGGAATCGACAACTCCATCCAGGCCTGGAGCGTTCTGCGAATACAGCTGCCGGACAAAGCCGATGAAATCCTGACCTTCCTCGCTCGCCTGGAGCGACTCAGGAAGGACACCGAGAACCGGTTTCCAGAAGCAAGACTGTTCAGGCGACCCGGGTTTGACGACTAAACGCAATCATGCCATCGACAGACCTCAAAATTGGCATCATCGGGGCCGGTAGAATCGGCCGGGTGCACGCTGAGAATCTCTCCACGCAGGTCCGGCAGGCTCAGCCGGCCGCCATTACCGACATTATTTTGTCAGCGGCGCAGCAAACCGCAAAGGCGAACAACATCCCGATAGCAGGCCAAGACTACCGGCAAATCCTCGACGATCCTTCTATCGCAGCAGTCCTGATCTGCAGCTCGACTGATACACACGCACAACTTATCGAAGAAAGCGCACAGGCGGGTAAGCACATCTTTTGTGAAAAACCCATCACCCTGGATTTGAAAAAAGTCCGGCACGTGCTGAAAACCGTCGAAGCGTGCGGAGTGAAATTTCAGATCGGATTCAACCGGCGCTTCGACCGCAATTTCGCCCGGCTGCGGCAGTTGCTCGCAGAAGGCAAAATCGGCGTGCCGCACATTCTGCGAATCACCAGCCGCGACCCGGCGCCGCCGCCACTGGAGTACGTCAAAGTCTCCGGCGGCATCTTCCTGGATATGACCGTGCACGATTTCGACATGGCCCGGTTTCTGATGCAGAGCGAGGTCGCCGAAGTCTACGCTGTGGGTGAAGCCCTGGTCGATCCGAAAGTTCGGGATTTCAACGATATCGACACGGCCATCATCACGCTCGAGTTTGAAAACGGCGCCATTGGCACCATCGATAACAGCCGGCAAGCGGTGTACGGTTATGACCAGCGCGTTGAGGTTTTCGGGTCGAAGGGGATGGTGCGAGCCGACAACGCCACCCCGGATGACCTGGAGCTGCTCACCGAAGCCGGCGTGGTCTCCAGCAAACCGCACTACTTTTTCCTCGAACGCTATCGCGACGCCTATGTGGCTGAAGTCCAGGCCTTCGTCGACGCCATCCTCGCTGACACCGAGCCGCCGGTTACCGGCGTGGACGGGATGGCGCCGCTGAAAATCGGCCTGGCCGCCAGGAAATCCTATCAGGAAAAGCGGGCGGTCCGTCTGGACGAAATTCAGGGTTAAGTGGTGCATCCTCCGACGGACCCTCAGTCACCGGCACGACCCGCAGCGCCAAAACATGCAGAGTTCCAAATCCGTTTCATCTGGTGGGCGCTTGGACTGGCAATCTTTGCCGGATTTGCGCTGGGCGCCCATGTTGCCTCGGTCATCGGGTTCGAGTTTCCGCTGCACAAAGGGTTTTACCCCTACATTCAAACACACGGGCATGTGCAGCTGCTGGGCTGGGCAGGATTGTTCATCATGGGCGTCAGTCTGCATTTCATCCCGCGGCTGGCCGGCACCCCGTTGTCCTCGCCTTCCCGGCTCACCCTCATTCTCAGATTCATGGTTTCCGCCCTGGTGCTCAAATTCTCGAGTCAATCTTTGCTGCCATACATCACCCAAACGGCCTGGTTTGCGCCCCTCAGCGTGTGCGCGGCGGCTGCGAGCGTGCTGCTCTGGATGGGGGTCGTCATCTACGTCGGAACCGTATTTCAGACCGCCCGTGGCGCTCCAGACCTGGGCGACCGTCGCGCATTCAGACAAGTTCTGCCATTCTTCGCCATGATGACGCTCGGCTGGCTGACCTACGCGACGCTCAACCTGGGTCTGGTCCTGAAGATGGTGGTGGCGACACACGTCGTTTTGGACCAGGGGTGGAGCGAGCTGGCGACTCAGCTCTTTCTCAACCTCGTCCTGCTGCCGGTGGCATTCGCGTTTTCAGTGCGACTCTTTCCGCTCTACCTGCGCCTGCCGCTCATCGACTGGCCCGTGGGCAGGGTTGCGGTGGTGTACTTCTGCGCCGTGTGCGTGCAGCTGGTGCCCACCCTCCCTCCTGTTCTGACGGTCGATACACATTTGCCCGGGCTCCTGTCCTGCGTGGGCCGGATTGTGAAGGGCTGCGTCATCCTCTTCTTCGCGTTCAAGCTCGATGTGCTCACGCGCCGGCGCGCCCCCTGGACCGTGCACCGTGAGCTGCATCCGGGCCCCGAGCGGCGCCAGACCCGAAACGGTCTGCCCGACTATGGGGAGTTTGGCCGCTTCGAATGGCTGGTCTACTCTGCCTATGTGTGGTTGATCTTTGCGGCTGTGCTCGAAATCGCCTCGGCGCTCTTCTCTGTGCTCGACGTCGACCTGGTCATCAGCACGGACGCGGTGCGGCACGCCTACCTTATGGGTTTCATCACCCACTTGATCATGGGAGTCGCGGTGCGGATGATTCCTGGCTTTCTTGGCAAAAAAAAAATCGCCCGCCCGGCATTGGTGCTCGCCACGTTTTGGCTGGGCAATCTTGCCCTGGGCAGCAGAGTTTTTCCGCTAGTGATTCCGGCTGCGCTGATCGAGCGCGTGCCCGGAGGTCTGGTTGCGTCTCAAATCGCCTTCGGCTTGTCCGGCGGCCTGGCGATTGCCGCAGTGGTTTGTCTCGCGACAAACCTGGTGGCGACTGCGAGAAAGTAATTGTCTAATATTCCGGGAATGATTATCTTTCTATTCTTAACTTGAATAACTCGTTCACCGCAAAGGCGCGAAGAACGCGAAGAGAAAGCGATACCTGTTATTTGTTGTTTTTGTTATAGTAGCATTATTCAGGTTAATTTCTTGACTTCAGGGCTCATGGTGACTTTCAAGACCGACAAGACATTTGCGCTGGACCTGGACCGGCGCGACCCCTTGGCGCATTACCGCGACAGGTTTCATCTTCCGCAAAGCAAGGAAGGCCATCCGTGCCTGTACTTTTGCGGCAACTCTCTCGGGTTGCAGCCAAAAACAGCGGCAGAATATATTAATCAGGAGTTACAGGACTGGGCCGACCTCGGCGTGGAGGGGCATTTTTCGGCCCGGCATCCCTGGCTGCCCTACCATGAATACCTGACCGAGCAGACCGCCCGGCTGGTTGGCGCGCTGCCGTCGGAAGTCGTGGTGATGAATACGCTTACCGTCAATCTGCATCTGATGTTGGTCTCCTTTTACCGGCCGACGGTCACCCGGCACAAGATCCTGATGGAAGCCAACGCTTTTCCTTCCGACCAGTACGCCGTGCAGTCGCAGATTCGCTACCATGGCTACGACCCGGCGACCGCTATCGTGGAAATCCCGTTGCGGCCGGACGAGCCCTGCCTCAAAACCGAGGAGATCGAAGATCTCATCGCGCAGGAGGGGGACGCCATCGCACTCATCCTATTGGGCGGCGTGAATTACTACACGGGCCAGGCCTTCGACCTGGAGCGAATCGTGCGGACGGGTCACGAAAAGAAGTGCGTGGTTGGCTTCGACCTGGCGCATGCTGTGGGCAACCTGGTTTTGCATCTGCACGACTGGCAGGTGGATTTCGCCGTCTGGTGCTCGTACAAATATCTGAACGGCGGTCCGGGCTGCATGGCAGGATGCTTTGTGCACGAAAAATATGCCCATCGCCAGGACTTGCCCCGCTTTGCCGGCTGGTGGGGCCACGACAAGGACACACGCTTTTTGATGCGCCCGGATTATCATGCCATTCCGGGTGCAGAAGGGTGGCAACTGAGCAACCCGCCCATTCTGTCTCTGGCTGCGCTGCGGGCCTCGATGGACATCTTCGATGAAGCCACCCTGCCTGCGCTGCGTGTCAAAAGTGAGAATCTGACGGGCTACCTGGAGTTTCTGCTGAAACAGCAGTGCAGCGACTTTGTCACCATTCTCACCCCCGATGACAAAAGCCAGCGCGGCTGCCAACTCTCACTCAGCATCGTGAAGCAGGGCAAACAATTGCACCAGCGCCTGGAGGCCCACAACATCCGGTGCGATTGGCGCGAGCCGGACGTCATACGGATCGCCCCGGTGCCCTTGTACAATCGCTTTCAAGAGGTTTACGATTTCGTTCAAATACTCATTCAAGAGTACCGTCTCTTAACCCATTAACACACACAGGTGAGCTATGCCCATCGACAAAGAATTCCTCGACATCCTTCGCTGTCCAGAAACCCGGCAGGATTTGAGAATCCTGTCGCAAGAACGCATCGCCAAAGTGAACGACCTGATTGAGCAAGGCAAGGTCCAATTCAAAGACGGCAAGCCGGTCAAGGAACCGCTGCAGGAGGCTTTGATCACGGCAGACGAAGCCATTATCTACCGCGTCGACGATGAAATCCCGGTGATGCTGGTGGAAATGGGGATTCCCACCGAGCAGCTCGGGGAGTTTTGAAGACAGGCTTGTTTGCCAAATGCGCGGGAACTGAGAAGTCGAGAATTCCTTTGAAAATCGCACATCTTAGATCGCATATC
>JBHHXT010000023.1:0-43381 GCA_046757165.1 bacterium
AACTCATCAGCCCCTGCAAGTAGCAGCGGCTCAAGCTAAGTTGTTCGACCCGGTAGAAGGCCTGCCGGAACAAACGATGGAACTGCTCAAATTCGTCACCTAACGCCTCTATATCCTCTTGATCTAAATCCAGTGGCGGCGGTAATTGACGATTCCATCCTTGATGTTCAATAATCATTTTCCCACCTCTCTTTGATTTGTTGACTATTATCTCTATTCTTGTCAACTAAAGTGCGTATTAATTCGATGTCGGAATCGCTAATCCTCCGACCCCGAATGATGATCGCGTTGCGCAATACAAGTTCTTCCTATAATTTCTACCTCTCGAGGCATAATATAGGAAACATCTGTCTGAGGCGAAAGCAAAAACTTTCGCTGTAGTACTATAATATCATTTGAAAAGTCAGATATTTTTCTTATGATAAATTGATCAAATGTTCCCTCGGTCAAAATGTGACAAGGTGTCGTGATGCCTCTGGCAGCCCAAAAACATTTCTTGAGTTTTGATGAATTCCTGGAAATCGCTGACTCGAATCCGCGTGAGCGGTATGAGTACTATCACGGCGAAATTGTTTTGATGAGCGAAACATTTCAACATGCGGTCATCAAACAAACCATTGCGACAAACTCAACACAAGACTATCGGGAAGATGCTTTGTGGTAACGTGATCGTCGACCAGAATGAAATCTCTGTCACTCACTACTTCAGGTCAGATACCCGATGGGAATTCAGGAAATATCACCGGTTCAGCGATCAGACCCATCTGGCCTCCCTTGGTATCAAACTGAAGCTCGAGGACATTTACGCCAACGTGGACATTAGATAGATAGCGTTATGCGATGAAGCTCGGGACCACACATTACATCGACTGTGCCCATTACTTGCCGGGCCATCCCAAGTGCGGTGAGCTGCACGGCCATACCTACAAGGTCGAGGTGGTCATCGAAGGAGAAAACAAAGATGGCATGGTGCTGGATTTTGCGGACATGAAACAAGCGGTCAACGAGGTCCTGGCCCACTACGATCACAAGTCTTTGAACGAGTTTCTGGAATACCCGTCGGTGGAAAATATTTGTGAGCTGCTGCGGGCACGTTTGCAAACCAAATTGCACTTTCCATTCACGATCAGAGTTTGGGAAGGGAATGGGAAATGGGCCGAGCTTTGAGGCGGCCCGGAACAGGATGAGAACATGGTCAAGCTGAACAAAAGCACCCGCCTCGCCCTGTACGCGATGGTCGAGCTCAGCAGAGACGCCGAGCGTGTCCTCTCCGCCGGCGAAATCGCCGAAAAATACAACATGTCGGAGCACCATGTCGCCAAAGTGCTGCAGCAGTTGGCGCGCGTTCGCCTGGTGCGCAGCACTCGCGGCATCAAGGGCGGCTTCCAAATCGCGAAAGATCCCAAAGAGATTACCATGCACGATATCGTCGAAGTGTTCGAGCCCTATTCGCAACCCGATAATAGCGGCTGCCTGCTGCTGGACTTCGACGAGTCCTGTCACCTCATTGGCGCGTGCCGCATCGGGGAGGTGTTCAATGAAATCCAGGAGCAGGCCATCTACACGTTGAAATCGGTGACGATTGCGACGCTGATCTCCCCCAAAAAAATTTCCTGACAGCCGCAGATTTTTCTTGACACGAATCAGATAAAATCCTATATTAAACCGGTAATCAAGTACCGGTTTACCTGTTTGTGTGCTGGTTCAATTCTCACCCCTCGTAACCGGAGCGTATGATGCAGCAAATCCAGGCGTGGCAAATGCACGCGTTAGCTCAGCCCATGCAGGTGGCAAGCTTCCCCTCCCCTGCTTTATCCCACGACGAAGTTCTGGTCAAGATCAGTGGCTGTGGGGTTTGTCACACGGATCTGGGCTTTTTTTATGAAGGCATCCGGACAGTCAAATCACTGCCTTTGACCCTCGGGCATGAAATCAGCGGGTTTGTCGAGGAGGCCGGTGAAGGCTGCCGGAGCTGGTTGGGCAAAGCAGTGATCATCCCCGCGGTTTTGCCTTGCGGAGAATGTGAGCTCTGCCAGAAGGGTCGCGGCACCATCTGTCGCAAGCAGAAGATGCCTGGCAACCACATCGACGGGGGCTTTGCGAGCCATATCGTGGTGCCGCAACGCTATTTGTGCGCGGTCGATGTCGCCACCGCGGAGGCGGTTTTCGGCAAGTCCGGTGTCACCTTGCGAGAGCTCTCTGTGATCGCCGACGCGGTCACCACCCCTTATCAGGCGGTGAAAAATTCCGGTCTGCGCGCAGGTGAGCTGGCCGTTTTCATCGGTGTCGGCGGCATCGGCGGCTTTGGCGTCCAGATTGCAAAGGCCGTGGGCGCCGCGGTTGTGGCCATTGATATCGACGCGCGCAAACTGGAAAACATGGCGAAATTTGGTGCGGATGCGACCTTCAACGCGCGAGAGCTGGACCGAAAGGCGTTACGTACTGCCCTGCGTGACTTCGCTGCCAGCAAGTCCCTTTCTCCGTATGAGTGGAAAATCTTTGAAACTTCCGGCACAAAACCCGGGCAAGCGCTCGCCTTTGGACTGCTGACGTTTGGCGCTACCCTGAGCGTGGTGGGATTTACCATGGACACGCTCGATCTCAGGCTGAGCAACTTGATGGCTTTCGACGCCCGCGCCATCGGCAACTGGGGGTGCCATCCAAAGTACTACCCGGAGGTTGTTGACCTGGTCAGGAAGGGGAAAATCCAGTTGGCGCCGTTTGTGCAGATGTTCCCGCTCAGCGAAATCAACACGGTTTTCGAACGTGTCCACCGCCGGGAGATAGACAAGCGCCCGGTGCTTGTGCCGGACTTTTAAGAGGAGGTATCCATGGAACCCTTCAAAGATCACAATTTGGTGGAGCAGTATGAGTTCAGGGAGATCAAGTACGAGCTCAGGCCGTGCCTCGACGCTCAGGGCCAACCAGTGGAGGGCTTGTACAATGCCTGGATCATTCTGAACAACCCGGAGCAGCTCAATTCTTATACAACGCAGATGGTCAAAGAAGTGATCCTCGCGTTCAGGAGCGCTTCTAATGCGCGCAATGTGGTTGCGGTGGTGTTCACCGGCGCCGGCGACCGGGCGTTTTGTTCCGGCGGCAACACGAAGGAATACGCCGAGTACTACGCCGGTCAGCCGGAGGAGTACCGCCAGTACATGCGGCTGTTCAACGACATGGTCACCGCCATTTTGCACTGCGACAAGCCGGTCATCTGCCGGGTCAACGGCATGCGGATCGCCGGGGGTCAGGAGATCGGCATGGCGTGTGATTTTTCCATCGCCAGCGACATGGCCGTCTTTGGCCAGGCCGGGCCAAAGCATGGCTCCGCGCCTGACGGCGGCTCGACTGACTTTCTGCCCCTGTTTGTGGGCATCGAAAATGCCATGGTGAGTTTGACCTTGTGCGAAATCTGGAGCGCACACAAAGCCTACCGGCTGGGTCTGCTCACGGAAATCGTGCCGGTCTTGAAGCGTGAGGGCGACTTTATCGCCAACCCGCTGGTGATCACGGACCGCTGGGTCAACGAGACGGGAAAGATCATCTATGGCGAGTCGAAGACCGGCGCACAGAAGCAAGAGGCGAAAGACCTGGTCAGACAATGCACCACAGATCTCACTCTGCTCGACCAGGCGGTCAACCGGCTCTGCACCTCCCTGATGCTGACCGTCCCCGGCTGTCTGACCAAGACGATTGAATCGGCACGCAAACACAAGTTGCAGCAATGGGATCGCAACCGCGAAAGCAACCGCGCCTGGCTGGGGATGAACATGCTCACCGAGGGCAAAGCCGGCTTTCGAGCCTTCAACGAGGGGGTCAAAGGCCACCGCGAAGTCAATTTCATCAAGCTGCGGCAATTGCTGGCCAGCGGGCAGAAGTGGAACGATGACCTGGTCGAGGCCGTAATGCCGCCCCGCAAGTGAACCGATAGGATGCCGGCTTTGGACTTTACGATTCGCAAAATAGACCCGGATGACAGCCAGGCCATCATTGCCCTGGACGGGCTTCATTCTGGCACGACCAAGCCTGCGTACTGGCAAGAGCGGCTCAAGCCGTTCATGGCAAAGTCGAACAGCGGGCGCATCGTGCTCGGCTACGTCGCGGTTCAGGAAGGGCGTGTCATCGGCTATATTCTGGCGGAAGGGCGCGCCTGGGAGTTTGGCTCCCCGCTCTGTGGCTGGATTTTCGCCATCGGTGTAGACCCGAACTGTGGCAGAAAAGGGGTGGGCCTGGCTTTGTGCCGCGAGGTGTGTCGAAAGTTCAAGTCGCTCGATATCCGCACCGTGCGCACCATGGTGCGAAAGGACAACGTCGATGTCCTGAGCTTTTTTCGGGCCTCCGGCTTTCGCGCCGGCCCGTTTATTGAGCTGGAGCTGGAATTTTGAAGTGTCAACGCCCTGTTTTTTTGTGCAGACGTCGTTGCGAAAAAAGTCATTTGGCGCTTCGCGCCGTCATTTGCCCTGCGGGCGTCATTTTGTCCGTGCTTGCTCAATGACGCCCGCGGGGCAAATGACAACAAATGACGAGCAAAGCTCAAATGACGTTTTTTGCCGTTTCACAATCCGGAGTGATTTATGAGCCAATTCAACAAAATCAAGAGTCGTTTTCTGCATGAGGGGCAGGTGTTGAGTCTCACTTTGAACGCCCCCCCGGGAAATGTCCTGGACAAGGAAATGATGACAGAGCTCACCCGGGCGATTCGGGAGCACGGTCCCGGGAGTTCAGTCAAGGCGCTCGTGTTCGCTGGTGAGGGGACGCACTTTTCCTTTGGGGCCAGCGTGGTTGAGCACCAGAAAGAGTTCGTCGCAGAGATGCTGGTCACGTTTACTCAGTTATTGAAAACGCTCATCGAAACCAGCAAGCCGATGTTTGCCGTGGTGCGCGGACAGTGCCTGGGTGGCGGCCTGGAGCTCGCTTCCCTTTGCCATTGGATTTTTGCCTCCGGGGATGCTGCGTTTGGACAGCCGGAGATCAAGCTCGGGGTCTTGCCGCCGTTTGCCTCGCTCATCCTGCCTTATCGAATCGGCCAGTCAGCGGCCGATGACCTGGTGTTGAGCGGCAGGTCCATTTTGGCGCAAGAGGCCAAAGAGCTTGGGCTGGTGCATTCCGTCTCTGGAGAACCGGAAAAGGACCTGGAAGCGTTTATCGCCAAACACATTCTACCCAGGAGCGCCATCGCGCTGAGGCTTACGGCCAAAGCGTCGCGCTTTGAGATGAACCGGGCTTTTCTGAAGCACATCGAGACGCTCGAAAAACTGTACGTCGAGGAGTTGATGGAAACCGAGGACGCCAATGAGGGCATCCTATCCTTTCTCGAAAAACGCAAGCCTGTCTGGAAAGATCGGTGAAGGCTGGCGTGGTGAAACAGAAAAGCCACGAATTGACACGAATGGAGCATTCGCGGTTTGTTAACCTGGATTATTCACAAGAGATTGGCAAATATTCCTTAATCGCTTGATTATGCAATAACTTACCGGGATAAGGAGGAGTGCAACGCTTTAGCGTTGCATGAAATGCTAAAGCATTTCACTCCTTAGGTGTTGCCCTTGCTGTGAGAAATTCATCAATTATCCAGGTTGAGAAGTATCGCGGTGAAGAGTTTGCATTTTTGTGTAAAGCTTTCCTGGCATTCCTATTAGGGAGAAGAACATGACAGAATCACTCAACTTGCTGCAGGGCTGGCAAGACAAACCGCTCGAGGAGATCATGCGGTTGTGCCGTGACCTGGTGGAAGATCCTGACTATCCGACGGTGCAGCGCTGGCGGGAGGCGGACGGCAAGGTGGTTGGGCATTTCCAGGTCTATTTCCCGGAGGAGATTGCGCATGCGGCCGGCCTGCTGCCGCTAAAAATTCGCGGCGCCCAGGTGCAGGGCATGGAGGGGGAGTCGCACTTTGGCTCCTATCTGTGCTCGATCATCAAGACCTCGCTGGAGCTGGCGCTGACGCAAAAAATCGAGATCGAGATGTTTGTCACCCAGCCGATTTGTGATGCTGCGCGAAATCTCGCCGCCATTTGGGGGCGCAACTTCCCCTACAAGTGCCAGATTCTTTATCTGCCTCAGAATCCCAATTCAACCTACTCTGTCACCTATTTGCGAAATGAGTACGACCGGTTGAAGCGAGACATCGAGGAGATCGGAGGCCAGAAAGTGACCGACGAGGGCCTGAGACGCTCGCTGGCGATCTACAACGAAAGCCGTGCTTTGATGCGGGAGCTTTATGACATCAAACGGGAAACCCCCTGGCTGCTCAGTGCGGAAGAGGCGTTTTGCCTGGTCGCCCTCGCAGGGTTCATTCCAAGAGAGGAGTATAACGAATTCATCCGCGCGGTGGTGCCACGGATCAAGCAACGGTCGGCGCAGAAGCAAGACAAGATGCGCGTGGTGTTCGAAGGCGGCTTCTGCGAGCAGCCGCCGGTCGATTTGTTACAGACCATCGACCGTTCCTGCTACCTTGTCGATGATGATTTGATGATCGGTTTGCGCTGGTTTCTCGAAGACGTTTCGCTCGACGGAGATCCGCTCCACAACCTGGCGCAAGCGTACCTGGAAAATTCAACTTACAGCCCGGTGCAACATGACCTGCGCAAGCCGAAAGAGAAAATGCTGTTGGAGCGCATTCGGCGGGCCCGCGCTGAAGCCGCGATCGTGACCGCGGCCAAGATGTGCGAGCCCGGCCTGGAGGAGCAGGTCACCTACAGCAAAATGCTGGATGAGGAGGGCATTCCCTACTTCATCAGCGAATTCGAAGAAAACCAGACGACCTTCGACCACCTGGGTATCCAGCTCGAAACGTTCGTCGAAAACATCATTTTCAGTTGATTGGAGGCGTGCTATGAGCGTTAGGAAAAACGACAAACCAGACGTGGTCGGACGTGGAAACAAGGAGGGCGCTGCGCTTTTCCGGCAGTGGTTCCAGGAGTTGAACCAGACGGCCGAGCGCGGAGAGCGCGCGGCCTATGTTTTCGTCATGGGCAGTCTGAACGAAATTCTGAAAACCTTTGATTTTCCGATCGTGTTTCCAGAGATCAATTCACTGCAAACGGCGGTGCGCAGAGTGGCGCACCAGTACTTGAACGAGGCGGAGGACTACGGCTACTCGCCCGACATCTGCGGCTATGTCAAAGCCGACGTGGCGGTGCAGTTGCGCGGCGGCGACCATCCCATGGGACGGATTCCGAAACCGGCCCTGGCCGTGTTGACCAACGCGTGTAACACGTACATCAAATGGGCGGAAATCTGGGAGCGCATGTACGACATTCCCATTTTCACCATCGACATTCCCGGCACCCGCGCCGAGGGCACGCAAACCTGGGCCGGCGATCCACAGTTCGACAATGACCGCAAGTACGTCGCGGCACAACTGCGGGAGCTGATCGCGCTGTGCGAAAAAGTGTCCGGCAAAAAATTCGACATCGACAAGTTCCGCGAGGTCCTGGGCCATGCCAATCAAATGAGCCGGGGCTGGCACAGGCTCCTGGAGTTGAATCAAAAACAGCCTGCGGTTTTCAACGCTCTGACAGACGGCACCATTTTTCTGGGCGTGGCCAACGGGCTGCGCGGAACCCAGGAGGGCAGCACGTACTTCGACAATCTCGTTGAGGAGATGGAGTTCAAGTCGAGACGCGGCATCGGAACGCTCACCGAAGAAAAATTTCGGCTGTTTTTCGTTGGCGTTCCGTGTTATCCCATCTTCCGGCGCTTCAACGAATTCTTCACGGAGTGGGGAGGTGTGTTCGTGCACTCGACCTATCTCTGGTTTGCCTCCGGCGGCACGAATCTCGGCTTTCAGTATGACCTCGAGAATCCAATCGACAGTCTGGCGGAAGGTGTTCTGACCAATGTGAGCGATGCCATGGACAGCATGTTCCATCAGCAGCAAGCGATTTTTTCGCTGGCCGATCCTTTCAACGTCGACGGCGTCGTCTACCATCCTATCAAGAGCTGCCGTACCGTCTCGACGGGCCTGGCAGATGGACGCAGACACACGATGGAAAACCGCGACCTGGCAACGCTGTTCATTGAGTCCGACATGATGGACCAGCGGGTCGTCTCCGAGGCGCAGATGAAAAACCGGGTCGATGCGTTTTTTGAAGGGATGATTTCGAGGCAGTTGCAGGGGGTTTGAGGGTTGGATTGTTCCATTGCTCCATACGCCGAAGGCGTTTCATAACAAAGCCCAGGGTCGCGAAGCGGACCCCGGGACCAGAGACATCAACAAAGCAAAAACCCTGAAAGGGTTTGACAAAGAATAAGGAGAACAGTATGTCATACGCAGCCGGAGTGGACGTTGGCTCCACGCAGACCAAAGCGGTCATCATCAACGAAGCAAGAGAGATTCTGGGACGATCTTTGATCGATACGGGGGCCAATGTCACCGCCGCTGCCCAAAGGGCGTTTCAGGAAGCCCTGGCGGACGCCAGGTTAGGCGACGAAGAAGTGGCGTATGTCGTGGGCACGGGTTACGGCCGCTATAAGGTCACCTTTGGCAACAAACAGGTGACGGAGATTAGCTGTCACGGGCGCGGCGCGGTGCACATGTACCCGACCACGCGCACCGTGATCGATATGGGCGGGCAGGACAGTAAGGCCATTCGTGTCAGTGACAACGGCGAAATCATCGATTTCTGCATGAACGACAAGTGTGCCGCCGGCACCGGACGCTTTCTTGGCGCCGCCTCGCAGGCGCTCGACATTCCGCTCAGCGATCTGGGCCCGACGGCGTTGAAGGCCGAAAAGCCGGTCCGGATCAGTACCACCTGTACCGTGTTTGCCGAATCGGAGGTGCTTTCCTGGCTCGGCAAGGGCAAAAAGGTGGAAGATATTCTCTGGGGCGTACACCAGTCGATTGCCGCGCGCTCGATTGGACTTCTGCGGCGCGTGGGCGTCGACGGGGAGGTCACCTTCAGTGGTGGGGTTGCCAAGAACGTCGGCATGGTCAAAGCTCTCGAAGATGGCCTGGGCAAGAAGGTCAACGTCGGCGAGGAGTCCCATTTCATGGGTGCACTGGGGGCGGCGCTATTTGCGCTGGACCATATCGTGGCAAGCAGAAAACCGGCAGCAAAGGAAGGAGAATTAGCATGACTTACACCCTGGGACTCGACGTCGGCTCGACTTACACAAAGGCGGTCATTCTGGATGACACGGACCAGATGGTTTCGCACTGCATGGAGGCCACGGGCTCGAAGTTGATGGAGGTGGCTCAGCGAGTCACCGACACCGCCACCCGCTCAGCCGGGCTCACGCAGGCCGACATCGCCTATGTCATCACCACGGGTTACGGCCGGCATCTGATTCCCTTTCGCAACCTGCAGGTGACCGACTTGACCGCGACAGCCAGAGGCGCGAGATTCCTCTATCCCGGCACGCGCACGGTTCTCGACATCGGCGGGCAAACCATGAAGGCAAGCCGGATCGATGAAGCGGCGAAGGTCGTCACCTTCCGGCTCAACGACAAATGCGCCGCGGGTACAGGCGCATTTCTCGAAAAAACCGTGCGCTACATGGGCTATGCCACCGGGGACATCGGCAAACTGCTCGAGCTGTCGAAAGAGAAAGTTCCAATCTCAGGCGTGTGTGCGGTGTTCGCAGAGTCCGAAGTCATCAGCCATCTCAGCGAAGGCGTGCCGCCGGAAGATATCATGTATGGCGCCATCCTGTCCCTGACCGACCGTTGCGTGCAGTTGATGAAACGGATCCGGTCTGAACCGCAGTACACACTGGTGGGAGGGATATTGCGCTGGCAGAGAGTGGCGAACGTCATCCGGGAGCGCTTGCAGCAGGAGGTCAACGTGCCGGAAGGGGAGATGCCACAATTCACGGCCGCCCTCGGGTGCGCCATTCTCGGACATATTCGTTTGCGCAAATTGGCGGCGGAGGGAATGGAGGCAGAGACGGTGGGCTGAGACCGCCGGTTTGCTTGCGGAATTGGGGCAGTGCCGTCAAGGATCGCCACCCGTCAGGCGGAATTCAGGATAAGGTAACTGAAGAGGAACAATGAGCGATAAACCGGAATCTCTCAGACTTGTGAACCCCAGCCGTCAACCCGAAAGCAACGGGTTCCTGGGCTGCACCCTGCCACCGGACCCGGATTTGGTGGCACAGGGCTGGGAGCGGCGATTTATCGCCGACGCCAGAATGGTGCGTGATGCGGTGGACACCTATCGCGAGCTGGGGTACGAAGTCCGGCTGGAGCCCGTGGAAGTAGAGCAATTGAAGGATGAGTGCAGTGGCTGTCGCGTGCTGTTCCAGCAGTTCAAGGCGGTGTATACGCGCAAGAAGGCGTGAGCTTGCAGGAGCCTGCCTGAGAATAGTCCTTCCCTGGATGAATAGGCGTGTTTACGACGAGCAGGGTCCAACACAGTGTGTGACTGTACAGTCAAATGCTTGCCTATCTCAATTCAGAGCTTGTTTTGTCTTGTTTCTCTCACTGTTAACGATTCTAACTTTTTGAGTTGTAGGTTACCGGTATCGCCCTCGACTGGAATCATCACTTGAGAGACTCATTTCTGTTGTAACCAACATGAGCCGACATCACGCCACAACATGGGGAGGAAGAAATGAGACGAATCAGATGTTCTGCTGCGATTCTGTTCGTGTTTTACCTGCTGCAACCCACGCGCGTTTTCTTGTCTGTCCCGAATCTGTTTGCTCAGACGCCTGAGACCCCCTACCCTATTCTCTTCGTCCATGGACTGGAGAGCAGTGATCAAACCTGGGATCGTACCATCAATGAGCTGGGAGTCTACGTTGGAGATTTTGGGGAGAGTCACGTCTTCCACGCGGTCCTGAACGCCTATGCAGATATGACAAATCTGTACGGGCCGGATGGGATAACGGGCAACAAAGATGACGATGTCCTGATTTTGTTCAATAATGAAGATAATCAGTTGGGAAACGGGCAAATCTATGCGATCAATTTTGAGAACTTCTGGAACCAGCAGCCTGACAATCCGCGCATCCTCAAACATCGTTCAGATACGCCAGGAAATGAAGAATCCCCCAGCAATCAAGCCGCCATTTACAAGCAAGGATACGCTCTGGGAAAGATGATTGAGGCCGTGATCCGGGCCTCAGGAGCCAGGAAAGTCATCCTGGTCGGGCATTCGATGGGCGGGCTCGCCATTCGTGAGTATTTACAGCGGAGAGAGAATGGGCGGCCCAAATGGTGGGTAGATCCGCAGGACGCTCAGAGCGGCCACAAAGTGGCCAAAGTTGTCACCATTGGAACACCCCACCTGGGCAGCAATTTCCTCGATTGGCCATTCGGATTGGCCGAGCGAGAAGGGGAGGAGCAAAAAACCGCCAGAATCCCCAATCTCAAGAGTGAGGCTGTAAGAGACCTTCGCTTTAACTACAACATCTTTGGACTACAAGGAAGATACTTGTTCGGCGGCGGCGAAGGCGTGGCCGATTTGCTCACTATGTTCTACAATATGGATGTCAACTGCGATGGGGATGAAAATGACGAAATCATTGGCCTGAATGAGGGGGAAGACGGCGAGACCGATAACGTGAGTATGCCGCTGCCGGACACCATCGAATACACCTGGATTACCTCGAATGCTACAGGCATATTCAACGGAGATGGGATCGTCGATCTTTCGAGACAATGGCTGCATGTAAATGACACGCCTGCGCCCCTGGGTCTGGCTGATACCCTTTTGACCCACAGGCCGCACTTCGCGTTGCTTGGCAAAGCTGGTGAGACGGAAGATTTCGTCACCATCATTCGTGGACTCGATGAACCTGACACTCCGGCTCTGGCTTATGTTGTGCAGACGAACAAAGAGTACTGGGGATTCAGAACGCTGCAATCAAACTGGCAAACGACCGATTACGATTGGTATAGATTTTCTTTCAACGGCGGAACGGTTCGGATATTGATTGGCCCGACCCATGAGAGCTCAGGGCGGATTGACTTTTATGCACAACTGCCAGTATCGAATGCCAATTCCTCCCTATTCCTGACATTCAACGGGTCCAATCCAGTTGCGTATACCCCACCTATTTCCTTGGAGGCAAACACCACCTACTATGTTCGTATTACAAACCATAATCTGGCACCCGATGATTGGCAATATCCGTACACGCTCAGGTTGGAGGGCACCGATGACCAGATTTCTAACGTCGACGTCGCCCTCGTCATCGACCGCTCCGGCAGCATGGAAGGCGAAAAACTCGCTGCCGCCAAAACGGCCGCCAAAAGCTTCGTCGGTTTTATGCAGGCGAAAGACAACCTGGCAATCGTCAGCTTTGCCACCAGCGCGACTGTGGCATTTCGATTGACCGAAATCACCTCAGATGCGACGAAGTCCGCAGCACAGAATGGCATCCAGGCCATCTCATCCGGAGGTGCGACAACCATCGGAGGCGGTATCCGGGTTGCACAGGACGAGCTCGACAAAGGGGACCGCGACCATCCTCATGCCATGCTGCTGCTAAGCGATGGTCAGGAAACCGCACCACCGGATGTCGTGGATGTACTCCCTTCCATTCCTGACAAGACCGACATCTACACCATCGGCCTGGGGGTCGACGCAGATCAAGACCTTTTGAGCAACATAGCCTCCCAAACCGGCGGCACGTTTCATTTTTCTCCAAGTGCGGATGAGCTGCAAAAGATCTACTTGCAGATTCAAGGCAAGCTGCGGGGGCAGCAAACCATCGCCTCGAACGAGGGCACGATTTCCCAGAATCAGAGCGTGTCGTATTCTGTCCCTTTGGATGGGCTGACGTCACAGGCGGTTTTTTCCATGCTGTTCGAAGGCAGCGACGTTGATCTGGAACTGGTCGCTCCGAGCGGCTCGCGCATCACGCCGCAGGTCGCGAGCTCCGATCCCGACATCACCTACAACGAGGGCGACACCTATGACTTCTACACGGTCTCCGCACCGCAAGACGGCGAATGGACTTTGAAAATAACCGGAGTGGATGTGCCGACTCCGGAAACCTTCTTCACGAGCGTTCAAGTCAATTCCCAACTGAAAATGGAGGTCTTTCCGGACAAAGAGGAGTACAGTGCCGGGGAAGCCATCCTGCTCTCCGCCCGGCTTCAGGAAAACGGTGACACCATTGCGGGGGCATCTGTGACCGTCGAGGTCGTTGCGCCCTCTTCCAGCGTGACGCTCTATCGATTGGCCCGCCATGAGGCGGATGATGACGACCCTCGCCTGACCTGGATGGGCGATAATGCCGCCCCCCAGTTTGTGGCTTCAACCTTTACATTGTTCGACGATGGGCGTCACGGGGATGGCCAGGCGAACGATGGCGTCTACGCCAACCGCTTCACCAACACGGCCAGCGATGGCAGCTATACGTTTACGGTCGAGGCGTCCGGCCTTGCCTCCCAGGGAGGGGCGTTCCGGCGCGAAGCCATCCTCTCCACCATTGTGACGCCCGCAACCGGATTTATCCAGGTCACCAATCCCAACAGCGGCGATGTCTGGGAAAAAGGCACAGAGCACCGCATCAAATGGGATTCCAACGCTGGCGGCAATGTCAAGATCCGGCTCTATCGCGGCAGCGTTTTTGTGAAACGTATCATCAGCAGCACCGACAACGACGGCAATTACCGCTGGGTCGTACCGGAGCAAGTCGAGGCCGGCAGCGGGTACCGCATCCGTATTACCAGCAGGGCCAACAGCTCAATCGAAGATGACAGTGATGCATTCACTATCGCAGACCCGGCAGATGCAGATATCGCGCTGCTCGGGCTCTCAGGGGAAACCGTCTACTCGGTTCTCCTGCACCCGACCAATAAGGATATCATCTACGCGGGCACCAGGGACGTCGGGGTCCACAAAAGCAGCGATTACGGCGGCACCTTCACACGCCTGACATCAGGGCTGACCGACCATAAGATATTCAAAATCCTGATGGACCCGGGCAATCCCAACGTCCTGTACCTGGGAACGGGCGGGGACAATAACAGCTCGTCGGAGAGTGTGTTCAAGAGCACAAACGCCGGCGCGAGCTGGGCGCAAAAGAACAGCGGCCTGCCGTCCAAATTTGTCTTTGCGCTGGCCCGAACGTCTGCCAACACGCTCTACGCCGGCACCAACGGCACGGGAATCTACAAATCTACCAGCGGGGCAACCCAATGGACTTCCGCCAACAGCGGTGTCGCTTCCGGCGTGGAGATTCATTCGTTCGCCGTTCACCCGAATGATTCCAGAACCCTCTTCGCCGGCACGAGAAGAGGTCTCATGTATAAAACCACCAATGGTGGCAGCACTTGGAGCCTGGTCGACCTGCCCGGCAATACCGACTATGTCTTGAGTATCGTTTTCGACCCGGCGAAGGCGAACACGATGTTTGTGGCCACCTTTGGACATGGCGTTTACAAAAGCACGAACGGCGGCAATAGCTGGTTCCAGACCAACGATGGTCTCGGAGACCTTCAGGTCAACCACATTGTCTTCACGCCGGGGGGAGAAATATTGCTTGGCACCCGGAGCGGAGGAATCTTCAAGAGTACAGATGGCGGCATAACCTGGTCGCACTTCGGCGGCGGCATTTTCAGCAAAGTACACCACCTGGTGTTTTCACGACTCGAACCGAATATCTTCTACGTCGGCGCCCGCGACGGCATCTATCGCGTCAACGACCCCAATGCCCTGTTTATCACCGTGACCTCGCCGGCCGTCGGCAGTGATTGGGAACAGGGAACAAATCACAACATCGAGTGGAGCTCGAATGCGACCGGCCAGGTTCAAATCAGCCTCCATCGCGGAGGCAATGAAATCGAAATCATTGCCGCGAATACCGGTAATGACGGCCAGCACACCTGGCAGGTGTCCAGTGACTTGCCCGCCGCCAACGACTACACCGTTCGAGTCGGAAGTGTGAGTCACAGCGCTCCTTTCGATTACAGCGATGAATTTGCTGTCTCAGAGACACCGTTTCTCGCCATTCTCTCACCGTCTACGGACAGCGATTGGCAGAGAGGCTCGACCCAGACAATCGAGTGGACCTCCAATGCGGGTGGAAGCGTGAGAATCCGGCTCTTTCGCGGCAACTCGATCATTCAAACCATAAGCAACACCACAGAAAACGATGGCAGCTTTCCATGGAGTGTCCCCACGAGCCTGACCGCAGCCGACGATTACCGCATTCGCATCACGAGTACGTCCACCAGTTCCCTAGAGGTCACGAGCGCAACGTTCACCATTTCGGACGCACCGTTTCTTCAGGTCGTCATTCCAGACTCGGAGGATATCTGGCTGGCCGGGACGACGCAGACGATTGAGTGGGACTCAAATGTCCAGGGCAATGTCCGCATCCGGCTCTACCGCGGCGCTGCCCTGCAGCAAACCATCCGCAGCAGCACCCCCAACGACGGCAGCGATGACTGGAACATTCCGGGCACGATTCCGGCCGCTAATGATTACCGCATCCGGCTCACAAGTACCAGCAACAGCGCCCTGGATGATACCAGCGACGCCTTCACCATTGACAACGTCACCTCCGTTGAGCCGCGCGCGAATGGCGTTCCGAGGCATTATGCCCTCAGGCAGAACTACCCCAATCCGTTCAACCCTGAGACGGAGATTCGTTTTGAGCTGCCGCAGGCGCAACAGGTTGTTTTGACAGTTTACAGCTTGCTCGGGGAGGAAATCGTGCGACTTCTAAACGAAACCAAACCTGCGGGTGTTCATGCGGTGCAATGGAACGGCCGCGACAAGCGGGGGATGCAAGTTGCGAGCGGGATTTTTGTTTACCAGATGCGCGCCGGTGAGTTTGTCATGAGCCGCAAGCTGGTGTTGGTGCGCTGAGTCGAGGTCGCGAGCGGCATCTATTTTCTACGCATGCACGCAAGACCTGCCGCCGCTCCAGCATTTTTCGAGACTCGAAAAATGCTGCGCGTGCAGTAAGCTCAAATGACTTGTCGGTTCTATGATCGGCAAATCCTGTCAGTGGCTGAGCCGCGGGGCGGTCGAGCATACGCGAGCGGAGGTGCAGACCTCCTCATCTATGACACCGTGGCATCACAATCCGGAGGTCTCACCAGCGAAGCTGGCAACCGCCTCCTCAACACTCTCGAACACTTCGACCACCGTATCGATCTTCGTGACGTGGAAATAGTGCCGGGCGGCCCCTCGAAGATTCGCGAAACGGACATCCCCACCTCGTTTGCGCAAGGTCGTCAGACAACCGATGATGGTGCCAATGCCGAGACTGTTGATCCAGCGCACGTTGCGAAAATCTATCACCATCAACTCCGTGCCTGAGTCGATCACTTCTTTGAAGCGGTTGCACAAAAGTTGTGTTTCCGGCCCCCCCATGATCTTGCCAGAAAGGTGAAAGACCTTGACGAGGTTGTAACCATCTTCTGTGAACATCATATATATCTCCTTCTCAAAAGCCAGGTGACTCTCTGCGCCCATCCCGGCCGCAGGCCGTGCTTTTGAAATCATGTGAGTCAGAAGGTTTCCATCGCGATGAACATTCCAAGTCATCGATCTGGTTCAATTTCGTGTCGTGCGATGTTACCGGGAGTGAAGTATCAGACGTATAGGGGAGAATCGGAAACTCTCGGGATCAAATTCGGAAACCGCTACCACAAAAGACCTCAGTATTCGAACAGTACGTATTTGGCGCGTCAAAGTCAAGGATATTTATTGTGTCGCGGCGACATTGGCTCGCTTTTCGAGTTTTTCAACCGTTCCGTCCAGGTGGACTCTGAACTTTTTGTGTTTGCCCTTCCTCACCAACAGCAGCATTTCCGTTGCCGGTTTCATTAAATCGACTGCGATAATCTTGCCATCATAGAATTCAGAGATGGTTTTGACCGTTGTGTGGGCAATGATGTGCGTTTTGCACCGGTAGGTCCTGAGCACTTTCTTGAGGTCCTTTTCCAGTCTGTCTGTCAGGACGTAGTCCCGATGCCAAAAGACGCTGGTTTCTCCGTAGAAAAAGTGCAGCCGCCTGTAGTAGGACAGAGAATCTATTTTCATGGCAGGGATGGAATCTTGCAAGAGATAGGCAAACGTTTCCTCATTGATGAATTTCTGCAGCGAGTCGTTAAACACCTCGATTGAATAGTTGGCGTACAGCGGCGCCACCCCTCCGTGGGCGAACAAAATCTTGTCCATTTTGATCAGCCCGGGCTTGGTGGCCAGCCATTTCCCCAGGACCGAGCGATGGACATCGTACATTTGCGAATAGGGAATGCGGTGTAAATGACTGATCATCTGCTCTTTGGGCGCGAGATAGCGCAGATCATTGCCAAAGGTCATGATCTCGTGATTTCCCAACACGAGGTGAACGCGACCGCCTGCCAGCTCAGCCTGTCTATCCAATTTGTACAGCAGCCATAGCGTTTTGGTGACATGAATCCCGCGATCAAAGAAATCCCCCAAAAGCACCAGATGCTTTTTGCGGGCTATCCAATCCAAATTGGCATCGATGAGGCGAGCATTGCTGAGCAATTCGACCAGATGGTGAAACTCGCCGTGAAGGTCACCGATCACATAGATTGAATCAACTTTGCCAAAAATTGCTCCGGGCCTCTTCGCGGGCAGTCGAATGACGGTTTTGTGGTTATCGAAGGGATTGCTCAGGCTGCCATAGTGAAGCGCAAAAACACCCACTTTTGGCTTATCAAAGGAGACTTGATGTGTCAGGGAAAGCGGGGTGGTGAAGTCAGCCAACGACTTGTCCGCGCTGAGGACTCTGAGAAATCCAGAATCCGTCGCCGCCGTGATCCAATGCACGTCTATTTGGTTTTCCTGCTCCTGGACCCACAACCCGTACTCCCCGCTGAATCTAAACTCATCATGTTCCCGGGGCGCAGCGGATTCTGAGGGTTGGGCTGCTAAATGAAATGAATAAAGTTGCAGTGCAACAAAAAGGGATACAAAAACAGTGGGGCGAATGGATAAATCAATCCTGGTCATATAAGGTTCCTTATGTGCTTGGCCCGGCGGGATTCAGGCTAAAACGTCTTCACCTTACTTTCGTCGACTCGTTTCAGCAGTTTTCGCAATCTCTTGTAGACCCCGTTGATTTCGTAATTTGTCAGGCCGAATTGAATGATTCCGTTTGATCTTCGCACGCCTTTTTTCTTTGCCAGATTCTCAGTTTTTTCGGCCGGAACGAGTTGTCCTTCGATGATTGAAAACTGGGCCACGACACCGAGGGTCTTTTCAAGGTCTTCCTTTTGTATCTGACGCAGTCTTGCGACCGTTTCTTTGGGCAGCCGATCGACGCGAAGGTCTTGCCAATCCACCCCCTTGTCGCTTTCCAGGCTGGCAAACGCCATGCTGTTGTCGACCACAAACACCCTTGGATTCTCCGGATCGGAGGACACAAGAAAATTGCCGACATTGGCATCTTTGTGTTTGACAAGATAAGATAAGATGTTCATATTTGCCAGATGTTTTGCATACGTCGTATCAGAACGAAATCTCGATTTGTCGTACACTCCCTCTGAAGTCACGCCTTCCAACCAGTACTGCAGACAAAAAAAGACGCAGTCCGTGCCGCTAAAAGTCGGGGAAACACCCGGTTCAATTTTGCGATACTCGCTCAGGGGCCAGGTTCGTCCGGTGGTCGGTGGCACAACATATTCTTGTGGCTCGAGAAACAGCTTTTGCAAGCGATAGGCCGCGATTTCATAGCGCGGTTCATTGTTGACCCCCCAGCCGCGTCTGGGCGCCCGTTTCCATTTTAGCTGCATATGTTTGCCGTCAGGCCATTTCACAATGACGCGCTTTGGAAGATCTCCTTCGAAGCGAGCATCCCTCATTTTGAAAATGTCAAAGGATTCATGCTGGAGTTTTTGCTCGATTTCTTCGATCGGGTGAAGAATGTTGCTGTCCTGAGCCAGGACCGGCGTGGCCAGCAGGAGCGTGCCACAGAATATCTGAAAAATTGCCCCCGTATGTCCAAATCTTTTCATGGACGACCTCTATCCTCCATTAGCTGTGTTTCTTGTGCTTCCTTTTTTCTATCCGTTTGATGATTTCCTTTCGTGTCGAAAGAAAGAGCTCGAGCCGGTCAGGTTCAAGCACGTCCCTGAGCGACTCTTCAAACTTTCTCGCCGGAATCTTCTTGAATCTTTCATAGACCGGACCCAGCTTACGCGGATTGGCGATCTTTTGGATTTCCTGATGCCAATAGGTCACAGCGAAACCAGTATTGTCATGTCGAAAGGTGCGGTTGTGGTCAATCGCCACAATATCACCGGTTTCCCGCACCAGCCAGTTATTCTCATGGCGGTCGCTGTTGCCAATGATGGCATCAAAAAGCCTGAGCTTGTCCGTCTTCTCGCTCCCAACTTCCATGGCTGGCTTGCAATTCTTGACAAAGTACATCAACGAGCCCCTCTCGAGGGTGCCGTCGGGCAGTTCTATTCCCCGCATGATCGTCAGGGGAGTCAAGTTGAATCCCAACAGCTCATCGAGCTTGTAAGCTGCCGCTTCCCGCTTGACCGGCCCCAAAGAATCGGACTTCTCGACTTTGAAAATCCCCTTGACCCCTTTGCGGAAGCGGACCAGGAAAGTTTCCGAGACATTTATGGGCTTGCCAAACTTCCTGACCGAAACCGGCCGGGAGTGCATGATTTGCCGTAGCGTATCGAGAATCTGAACCGCCATGGCGCGGTCTCCGATCTCCAGACACTGCCAGGCCGCCTCCTGATACAGATGGCTGGACAAGTAGTCTTGAACCGTTTCCGCAACCCCTGCACCAGGCCGAAGACCAATCGTACCGGAAATGTCCTCGCCGGATGGTGGCCGGGTGCCGATCGAAAAATACAGAATCAGTACCGCCGCTAACACCCCGCCTGCCACCAGGATCCGCGCCCATCTGCCGGGGAACAAAGATTTGGATTTGTCGTTCATGATAGCCTCCTGGAACAGTCCATTATGCTTACCTCTACATCTAAATAAAATACAAACAAACTGTTGAAATGTTGGTGTGGCCAGAACGAAAACCAACGCAGAAGTTTCACGCACGTGCTCGCGGGAACGGCGGGTTTGCAGGATGATAGGCACGGGGAAGGTCACCATCCGCCAGCAAGCGGCTCAAAAGGAATTTGACACTTTTGATACACAAAAGCAAGGATTTATTCCAAGCCTGGTCCAACACGGTTTGCAACCAGTAATGTCCGGTTAAAGATCTTACACAGTCTCTGACTGTGTATTGAAATCATAACCTTACATCAGATTGAAGGTAACTATTCAGGCCGACAGTTACAAACTGTGTCGGATCGCTATTTCTCCATCCAGATAAGGATAGCGAGGGGGACCCAAATCGAGCCCCCTCCGTTGTATCGGGTGAACAGATTGTATAAATGGGGGAGATTGGCGTGCCCGCCTGGCAAGGTCACTCTTTTTGAGGTGGGAACCCCTCGGCGTCCCGAAACTCCTTTCCCAGATAGTTCTGCACCGCTTCGAGATCATCCGGCTGCGTCAAATCCGGCACGTGCTCGCGCAGGGGAATGGTCCAAACAGACTTTGGATGTGCCCACGCCATCATGACCACAGCCGCCGGCAGCTCTTTTTCGCCGCGTACAGAGTGCAACGGAACCGCCTGTAAAAAGGGCAGGACCAGGTCATAGTCCAGTCGAAAGATATTCATGCTGACGCCGACGGTGGCGTCTCTGGCCACGGCCCTGGCTACTTGTTCGGAGGAGGGTTTTTCGATGATGTCGACAAGGTAGCCCTCTTCATCTTTCTCAGTAATCGCGAATCTCTGCACGCGGCTTTTTTCGAACTGGAGACCGTCACGGTCATAATCGATCATGGCGTTGCGATGGGAGGAGGTCGCCAGCAGAGCAAGGGCCCGCTGTGAGTACAGATTGTCGCCATTGCAAACGATGAAGGTGGCGCCACGCCAGTCGTCCCGAATCAGGAGCGCCTGCAGCAGGGCATCGGCCGTTCCCAGCGGCTTTTGACGGCCAGGTGGGATCGTTTGTGTGGCGTAAGAGATGGATAGCCCATGATAGATATTGGCGCGTTCCTGCAGGCCGTAGTGCTGGCGAATCGACTGGTCGTGCACGCCTGTGACGATGACGATGTCCCGATAGCCCGCGGCGCGGCTGTTGTAGAGTAAGTAATCGAGAAATGGCCGGCGGCTCTCGCCGACCCGGATCATGCCCTTGCTCCTTTGTTGCGCGTCCTGGAGCAGGCGGGCATCGATCTGGTCGGCGCGCGCTGATGGCGCTTTCATGCGGGAGGCGATGCCGCCTGCGAGAATGATCAGTCTGTCTGTTTTCATGTCTGCCATGATCGATTCTTTCCCACCGAATGTCGCCGAAGCCACGGAGTTTCGCCGAAGGTTTCTTGGGTCCCACCGAAGGATTCTGCAAGAAAACCCATTTCGGTCGTGCTCCGGGGGATCGGTTAAGCTTGACGGTTCGGGTAGTTCTTAATTCTTTGCATTGTCATTTCGCTGTTTCATTTTTTCAATATGATTTCTTACAAGAAATGCAAGAATGGATCTTTAAGCGACAAGTAGTGTTCTTCAAACAAATTCCTCGGTGAACCTCGGTGGCTTCGGCGACCTTCGGTGGTAAGGGAATTAGTCCTGGCGTACGCCTTCGGCACTTCGGACGAGAGAGGCTTTTCCGCCGGCCTTGTCGATCGCCCGTGCGACCTCTTGCGGATTCTCGGGTGCGTAGGCGAACATGCAGCCGCCGCCGCCAGAGCCATTGATCTTGGCGCCGAGCGCCCCGGCATCCAGGGCGGCCGCGATCATGCCCTCGATCTTCGGTGTGGAGATGTGAAGCACGTCGCGCAAGATGCGGTGGTGCTCATTGAGCAAGCTGCCGAGCTGGCGGTGATTCAGAGCGCTTTGCTGCAGCAAATGCCTGGCCTGCAACGTCATCTGATGATTCTTGACGGTACCGCGCAGCAGCTCGAGTTGCTGCTCTGACAGCTCCCGGGCAAAGTCCTGCAGGCTGTCGGGGTCCGCGTGTTGAAGCGAGAAGTCCGCGTGTTTGCCGGTCAGGATGTTGCAGACTTCCGTGACATCGCTTCTCACACGCGCGAGAATGGTTTTGGTATCTTTGGGTTCGCCTGAATCACCGAGCACGAAAGTGCCGATGGGGGCATGCAAGGGCTGGACGCGCATTTCCGGCCACGATGCAAGACAGATCGTCCCGCCAAACGCGGCGGCATACTGGTCCATCCTGCCGCCCGGCTCCGCGAACTCCAGCACCTCGGCTTCGTAGGCGTACTCGGCAATCTCTTCCGGCCTGAGCCAGGCCGCTTGCTCGCTCATCCGCGCCAGGAACGTGACCCATGCGACCACCAGGGCTGACGAGCTTGCGGTGCCAGCGTTGATGGGAATGTTGCCGCGCACCGTGCAGTCGAACCCGGAACGAAACGTGAAGCCGTGTTTCGCCAACACGTTGACTACAGACCTGAAGTAGTCGCGTTCTTTGACGTAGGGCAAGCGGCCGGTGATTTCAAAACGTTCCGTGCCACCAGTGTCGGGCAAATTCAAACATACGGCCAGGTCCCTGCGCCGCCGGCCATCAACCTGAAGACGCAGGGAAATGGCACACGCAATGACAGGCAGAAGCAGATAGTCCTGGTGTTCTCCAAAAAGACAAATCCTGCCCGGGGCAGAGACGCTCAGGCTGTCAACTTTTTCCGCCATACCCTCCCTGCAACCAGATCCTGATCAGCCCGTACGTCGCGGCCAGCGAGGTGAAGGTCGTCACCACCGCCGGCGCGAGATTGCCGTACAACCAGAAGCCGACAGCAAAGAGCAGGCTGTAAACCAGGAGCAAACCCAGAAAGACACTGAGCAGGCTGCTCGGGAGATCCCATTTTTGCTGCAAGTACAGCTCGACCTTCTCACCTTTTTCTCTGGCTTGCTGCAGCACGGCGCTCCAGCCCGGCCCACCGGGATGGACCAGCCGGTAAAAATCGAGCAGCGTCTTCTGCTCTGTCGGTTTGGAAAGAAACGTCACCGCCAGCCACCCGGCCGTGGTGATGGCCACGCCGATCACGAGCTGCAGCCAGGGAGCGAGCTCAGGGAATCCCAGGCTGACATGGACAAGGTGGAAATAGATGGCGACCAGGAAAGAGACTGTCATGGCCGCGATCTCGCTGGCCGCATTGATGCGCCACCAAAACCACCTGAGCAGGAACAACAGGCCGGTGCCGGCACCGATCTGCAGCAGAATATTGAAGGCTTGCAGGGCGTTGCTCAAAAGCAGGGCAAAAAGAGCGGACGCCACCATCAGGAGCACAATCGTGACGCGACCCACCAGGACTTGCTGTTGCTCGCTTGGCGCCCTGGTCACGAAGCGCTGGTAGAAATCGTTCACCACGTACGACGCCCCCCAGTTCAGGTGCGTCGAAAGGGTGGACATGACCGCTGCGATGATCGACGCCACCACCAGGCCGAGCAAGCCGTGTGGCAGGTAGGTAAGCATGGCAGAATACGCCAGGTCATCTTTGACAATCTCTGCCGAGATATGCGGAAAAGCGGCTCTCAGCGAGTCGAGATCCGGGTAGATGATGATGGAAGCGAGGGCCACGATGATCCACGGCCACGGGCGCAGCGCATAGTGGGCGAAGTTGAAAAACAGGGTGGCACCGATGGCATGCCCTTCGTTCCTGGCCGCCAGCATGCGCTGGGCGATATAGCCGCCACCGCCCGGCTCGGAGCCCGGATACCAGACGCTCCACCACTGAACCGCGATCGGAATCAGGAAGACGGTCAGCACGAGCGAGGTGTTGGAAAAATCAGGCAGGAACGTCAGCCGGTCGGCAACATTCGGATGGCTCAGCAGCCCTTGCAGACCGCCCACTTGTGGCAGATTCAGCACCACGATGGCTGCGGTCACGGCGCCAGCCATGGCGATGATAAACTGAACGAAGTCCGTGATCAGGACGCCGCGCAGGCCACCGAGCATGGTGTAGATGACGGTGACCGCCGAAGTCAGCAGAATCGTCTGCACCGGGGAGATGCCGAGCAGGACACCGCCGGCCTTGATGGCCGCCAGCAGCACGGTCGCCATAATTATTACATTAAAAAAGATGCCGAGATAGAGCGCCCGGAAGCCACGCAGGAAGGCCGCTGCTTTGCCGCTGTAGCGGATTTCGTAGAACTCGATGTCCGTCAGCACGCCGGAGCGGCGCCAGAGTTTGGAGTAGATGAACACGGTCACCATGCCCGTGATCAGAAACGCCCACCATTGCCAATTGCCGGCCACGCCGTTCTGGCGCACCATGTTGGTGACCAGGTTGGGTGTGTCGGCAGAAAAGGTGGTGGCCACCATCGAGACGCCGAGCAACCACCACGGCATGCTTCGACCTGAAGCGAAAAACTCCGTTGCGCTCGAACCGGCGCGCCGGACGACGCTCAACCCCACAGCCAGCGACAGAACAAAAAAAGCGATGACCGATATCCAATCCACAAATTCGAGTGTCATGCGTGCCTCCTGGGTCCCGGTTTCAAAAGAAATAAGAAAACCTGTTCGCTAGCGCACACTTGCTGTTTGATAACGGATACTTTACGTTCTTGGCATGACGGAAAAAACCGTCATTTCTGCATGAGCAGGGGATGGTATGATTTGTGTGGCAAATTCTGCGTGAACCAAAACTGCCGGTCGGCGCGTATTGGCATACATGGCTATGAAGGAGGGCGCGCACCGGTTATCTTGAAGCCACATACCCTCCGATGATACCCAAAACAGGCTTGAGCTTTTTGGCGGTCGTGTCTGCTTCAACACCAAAGTTCTCTAATGCCGTCGCGCCGAGGAGATACAAGGAACCCCTGGGGGCAAAGATCACCGGACAGGTCAGCGTTTCATTGAGCTCGGGAATGGTAAAGCATGCTTCGCCCAAGAGGCGCCGGTCACGTCGTCCGTCTGCGAGTATTAACTCTCGGCTGTGCAATGGCTCGAGAGCGATCGTCTGCAGTCTATCTTCAGGTATGAAACTGTACAAGGCGCCCGTATCGACCCAAAAGTTGTCTTCAAAAGAAAGTTCCGGTTTTGCGGGGTTCGCTATTTTGACTTTTACCTGGAACATGCCCATAGGATTGGCCTTATGTTAATCCTTGAAAGTTGATTTCTGCCATTTTTCGAGATCTTGCTCTTTCGAATTTCCGGCTTAGGGGAATGTATGAAAAAAGAATTAGGGGATCAAGCTTGAAAAAACGACTGAGGATTGAAATCCCGATTGGTTTTCTTTCGGGATGGAGAGCTTAAGGTATGAATGAATGGAGGCCGGAGGATGGGGATCCGCTGCTTCTTTGTGGACGAAAACTCGTCCGTCTCTGCGCCAGCGAGAGCGGGCTGCCGGCGGTGGGTCTTGGCTCTCGGTCTGCTCTGCCTTGAGTGCGCAGCCTGGTTGTCGCAACTCCGCCTGCGACAACGCCTAGAAGCTGCTGAGTAGCCACCAATCGGGCAACGCGGTGACCTTTGAATTGATTTGCAGGATTTTCCGACCCGGATAGATAACATACCCTTTTGCCACATTGGGGTTATCGGACAAAAAGGACATGAGGCCGGATGAGTCTCGTTTCGTTAATCGGGATGAAGCTTTGATTTCAAAGGGCAGGACTTTGCCGTTTGCTTCAATTATGAGATCAACTTCGGCGCCGTCCTGGGTACGCCAATAATAGGCGTCAAAATGAGCGCCGGAATTATGTAAGATTTTAAATAGCTCGATGCAGACAAAGCTTTCGTATATATTTCCATAATATTGAAGTTCTTTGGCAATAGCATTACTAAAGTTAGTATTCAGTGAATTGTGAAGCAAAAGCGGATCAATGGCAATGATTTTATTTTGCTTGACCAGTCTTTTCTTCGGATTTCTATGATAGACTTCAAGTGTCACGACCAGCATCATCGCTTTTAATTGATAGAGAAAACTATCGATTGTGGGTTGACTGACGCCGACAGCTTGAGCCAATGCATTTTTATTCACGAGTTTTCCGCTTTGGATAAACATGAGTCGAACAAACTTTTCAAAAGCAGCGAGGTTTCTGATTTGGAATTGTTCGATCAGAATAGGGAAAACGTAGGTGGTTAAATAATCTCGAATCCAACGGATTTGATACTCACGCTCGGAGGCTAATGCAGGAATCGGATATCCACCCCAGACCAGCATTCTTTCTCTTAAGCGATTGATTTGAATATAATCAATCCTGTCAGGTGTGCTGAGATTGCGGACGTCAGAATCAAGGAGTCGGTTTAATCCACAATGATTTGTTCCACCGCTCAGCTCACAAAAAGAAAGTGGGTAAAGGGAAAGGATCGAAATTCTTCCGGCTAAGGATTCTTTGATTTTTTTCAGGAGAAGATAATTACCGGAATTCGCAATGCATATTTTTGATGGCTGATTTTCATTTTCATCAATTAACATCTTCACAGCGTCAAAAACCGTTGGCACCTTTGCTGGTTCATCAATGAAAAAAAAACGGTCCGGCTGATAATTATTTTTGAGATAGCCGTAAGGATCATTCTTGATCTCTTCTCGTATCATGGGATCATCGAGAGAAAGATAGACGCCCGGGTGCTCTTTTAAGACTTCCTTTAGAAGATATGATTTTCCAACTTGCCGGGGACCAATGAGAGCACAAGCTCGTTCGGTATGAATTCTTTCAAGCAAAGTGGATTGGAGCTGTCTTTTCATGACAACAAGTATACTAAGATATACTTTAAAAAACAAGCTCTTTTTTTAAAGTATGCGGTGAGGGCAAGAACCACAAGCAAGCCGAAAAATGGTTCAAGCAAGCGGTTGCGCTCAATGACTCCAGTTGTGAATACAATTTGTGGCTTGCCCGCACTTATGCTACCAGAATCCGGAAGGTGAATATTTTCAGCAAACTATCTCTCGCGAAAAAGGCCAGGAAGACTTTTGAGCTGGCGGTCAAGTTAGATGAAAACAACGTTGAGGCACGCGAGGGCTTGATCATCTACCATTTGAACGCCCCGGGGATCGCAGGTGGTGATTTGAACAAAGCCCTGCAGCAAGCGCAAATTCTGGTGAAAATGGATGAACGGAAAGGCCGCACGCTTTTGGCGCGGCTCTACCAGAAAAAGAAGAAGATGAGTCTAGCGGCAAAGGAATATCAACGTTTGGAGGCGCTCTGCGGCGATTCTCCTGAGTGCTCTGACTTCTACAACAGCTACGGATACTTTCTCTTGCAACAAAAAAGATATGACGAGGCGATCGTCAAGTTTCAGAAACAAGTCGAGTTGGCGCCCGACAAAGCCAACCCGCATGACAGTCTGGGGGATGGTTATCGCGCTGCTGGGCGGCTGGCAGATGCTGCGGATGAATATCGCAGGGCTTTGCAAATCGACGAGACGTTCGAGCCTTCCGGAAAGAAGTTGGAAAAGGTCATGAAACAGTTAAATGACTGATCACAACCAGAAGCAAGGAACGATAGCATGTTCAGGAACTATCTCAAAATCGCGATCCGAAATCTCTCGAAACATAAGCTCCGAACGAGCATAAACATGCTGGGATTGTCCGTTGCTGTCGCCTGCTGTATTTTCAGTTTTCTGGTCATACAGGACGAATGGCAATACGACCGGCATCACAGCAAGGGTCGCCGTATCTATCGTCTGCTCACGTATTTCACAGAGAATGGTGAATTCGGTGATGTTCATCCAGCGAAAATCTTACCGCATTTGCTGAGTGATTATCCGCAAATCGAGGCCGGCGTGCGGTTCTATCCCAATGGCAAGAGTGTTCTGGCAGCAAACGGGCGGAAATTCATTGAAAGCGGCTTTGTCTTTGCAGATGCCGACGTTTTCGACGTATTCACCCTGCCACTGGTCTCTGGCAATCCCGATAGAGCGTTGCAGAACCCGTTTTCTATTCTGCTTACCGAAAGCATGGCGCAGAAGTATTTCCCCTCGCAAAATCCCCTTGGCCAGATGATTCGACTCGACAATGAATACGATTTCACGGTTACCGGTGTGTTGAAAGACTTGCCTGCGCACTCACATTTCCAATTCGACTTTTTGGCCTCCCTGGCGAGTGTGAAGTCCATAGACAACAACGTTCTTGAGAATTGGAATTACTGGTTTGCACATATCTATCTTTTACTGCCGGAGAATATAGTCCCCGAAACACTCCATGCCCAGATGGATTTCGGGACGTTTTTGCGCAGACACCGCGGTGAGCGCTTCGCACAAATGGTTCGATTACAACTGCAGCCTCTCGCCGAAATAAGATTGAACTCCGGGCGCGTCAACAGCGATTTCGCACTGCATGGCAACCGCGATCTGGTTTACGGTTTCGCGGCGGTCTCACTTTTGCTTCTGCTCATCGCCTGTTTTAACTATGTCAACCTGGCGACAGCCCTGTCTGGCGAGCGGGCTAAAGAAGTAGGAATGCGGAAAACGCTGGGGGCAAACCGTCAACACCTCATGTTGCAGTTCTTTGGCGAAGCCGCAATTGTTACGTTTTTTTCAGTCATATTGGCTTTTGTGTTTGTGGAGCTCGCGCTGCTGGGATTGAATGGGCTCGCCGGTAAACAAATCGCATTCGAGCCGGGACCGAACTGGCAAATGTCATTCTGTGTTTTATTGCTCGCTTTCATTGTCGCTCTTCTTGCTGGTTGTTACCCGGCTTTCTTTTTATCCCGATTTCAGCCAGTAGAAGCACTGAAGAGTAAGACAGCCGCCAGGCGCAAGCCCCACTTTCGGCGTGCGCTCGTTATGCTGCAATTTGCCATCTCCTGTGGTTTGATCGTCATGACGCTGCTGGTCGCTCAACAGTTGAATTTTATCAGGGGGAAATCACTCGGTTTTGAAAAAGATCAGGTTATTGTTGTCCGGAATCCGGCGCATAGCCTCGAACAAGCACAACAACAGGTCTCTCGAATGAAGAACGCTGTCTTGCAGCATGCACAAGTCAAAGGAGTTGGCAGCGCTTCGGATGTCCCCCCGGATGGCGTGAGCACCTACCAAACCTTCCGAACGGCCGAACAGCAAGCGGAGCGGGCCAGGCAATTGGGAGTCGTAGCAGTCGATGAGACATTTTTTCAAGTGCTGGGCGCCAAACTCGAAACCAGCCGCTTTTTTTCCCAAAGAGGCTTTCGGCATTTCCAATCAAGCGACCGTGAATCTTATGACCGGAACGCAGTAATTCTCAACCAGGCAGCCGTCAGACGACTCGGACTCGAACTTCCCACAGGCAAACAGCTCATTGCCACCGGCACTGATACTCCACTGAATATCATAGGGGTTGTCGAGGACATTCATTTTTCTTCGTTGCATCACCCGGTGCCACCCATGATTTTCCGTTTGAACACCGACCGTGCCACCGGGAATATGGCGATAAAAGTTGAACCGGAACAAGTCTCGGCCACGATAGCTTTTTTGCGGCAGCAGTGGCAAACGGTAGCGCCCGAATGGCCTTTCCAGTATTATTTTATGGATAGCCGGTTTGCCAGCCTTTACCGCACTGAACAGCGCACCGGGCAAATCATCCGGCTGTTTACTGTTCTGGCTGTTATGATCTCCTCCCTGGGATTGTTCGGTGTGGTTTCCTTTGCCATTGAGAGTCGAAAAAAGGAAATCAGTGTGCGCAGAGTTCTTGGCGCTTCAGTGCCGGGAATTATCTCCCTTTTTTCAAGTGACTATGTCAAATGGATACTGCTCGTCAACCTTTTTTCCGGCCCCTTGGCATGGGTTGCGGTGAGCGAATGGTTGAAACGCTTCGCTTACCGCATCGACATCGGCTGGTGGGTGTTCGCAGTGGCAGGTGGTCTGGCGCTGCTGATTGCGCTGTTGACAGTGAGTGGGCAGGCGGTGCGGGCTGCGCTGGCGAATCCGGTGGAATCCCTGAGATACGAATAGCGGCGCAGAGCGGAGATCCCGATCCGTCGGAATGAAGAGTTTGTAATCGTTTTGGGTGAGTTTTCGGGTTTGATTACAAGGCACCGTCAGCAGCTATTCCGGCGTGATCTTGCCATAAATCCAGGATATCAGATCGTGATAAAATTCAGTGAACGTGACCCGTTCGAACTCGACTCTTAAGGACGGTAACATGTTCAAATTATCGAGGAGAAAGTGCAATCCTTGTTCTATCTGATACGCCGCAGTGGGCGGGTCCTCGAAAATGGCGTCCTTTTTCGAAGCATCCTGATACACGGCCTCAAATGAACTTACTTCAAGCGACTTGAAGAGAAAATAAAAATCCACAAAGTCCTTTGGTTCCGTGCGACTTGCCATTGCGGTTAGCTTGTTGGAAAATATGTTGGAAGTCGAATCGATTTGCAGGCTGAGGTTGAGTTCGAATTGATAGCGTGGTCGCGTTTCGTGCATCGACAGGGGATCGATCACAAAATCGACTTTGACGTCGTGGATAAGGACGGAAAGAAAGGTTTGAGAATCTTTGATCTTGCGATAATCCTGCGGCCAGATGGTTTTGATCGTAAAGTCGACTTCTCCTAAATCAACCTGCTGCGTGGTGAAAAAATCAAGATCGTTGGAGGTCCTGTGGTGGAGATAAAACACTGCCAATGCGGTGCCACCTGTCAGAAAAAAGCGGCGATCGATAATTTTGGCTCTTACCAGCTCGAGCAGCACCTCACGTTGTTGTGACGAATCATAGCACGTTTTGTCTTCTTTAGGCTGCATGATAGACTTCCAGCAGTCTTTTCCATTTTCGTTGATTGTATTGACTGAGTTTGAGCTTGTGCAAATTCGAAGCGATTTCTTTCAAGTCAAAAAAGCTGAGGGTGTCGATGACTCTCCCATGCTCGAGAAAACGGGTCATGGTCCAGTAATAAATCTGGTTGTTCGCATTTTGTTGCAAAAAAGCCCGCAGGTGGGCCTCCTGCTGGAATTGCGGGTAATCCCAAAAAACGGCTTGAAGCTTCATGGTTCCTATGGGGTTCGATACTTGCAATATTGCAATATAAGCTTATTTGGGGTTTGAGACAAACCATTTTTCAGAAACTGCTATCGGTACGAACACCATCGCCTGGCCGGCGGCGTGGCTCGCGATGAACAAGTGGCTGGTAAGTTTCGCCTATCTCACCGACATGGGCTGGTGGATTTTCGCACTGGCCGGGGGCTGGCGCTGCTCATCGTCCTGCTGACCATGAGCACGCAGGCGGTGCGTGCGGCGGTGGCGAATCCGGTCGAAGCGCTACGATACGAGTAGCGCGGAGGTCCGGCTTTTGACGGATGGATTTTCTGATTACATTAAGAAGAATGGAACAAACAATGTTTTGTCATGCTGATACAGATAGTCTTTGGTCACGACAATTGTTTGTGCCGGTTGGTACTTGTTTACAAATTGCAGCAATCCTCTCGGAAGGGTTGGCGAATCAAAATATTGGTATTTCACCTCGATGGGGAGGTCGTTTAGAATGAAGTCTACCTCATTCTTGTTCAAATTTCGCCAGAAGTGAAGTCGGTCGGTAGCGGTTATCTTCGAATAAAGCTGCTGAAAGACAAAGTTTTCAACCAGCGCTCCAGAATCGGCGCGGCGATCGAGAGGGTTGAAATTCAATAGCAGAGAATTAATTTGACCGGTGTCCATGAAGTATAGTTTTGGCATTTTTACCACTTCACGCTTCACATTTGTAAAATAGGGGGTTAACAATTTTATGATGAAGGTGTTTTCCAGCAAGAAAATGTGTTTTTCAAGGGTCAAACGATTTATTCTTATTTGTTTGCTCAGTTCATTCAGGTTCAATAAATTTCCAACCCTTCCTGCGAGCAAAATCATGAGTCGGTTGTACGCGGCAACATTTTCAATATGCGCGAAATCCTTAATGTCCTTTCTGACGTAGGTTTGCACAATCTCTTGTAATAAACCAATTTTGAACTTTTCTTCCGTCTCTTTCACTACGGCCGGGTAACCTCCAAAAATAATGAGCTCCTCTGCCAACTCTTGCAACTTTTGTCTCACCAGTTCAAAACCGGTTCGATCAAATGAGCGACTCGTTTTGTCAAAGGTATTTTCTCTATACCAGTGAAGGAGTTTATGCTCTTCATTAAATATGAGATACTCTTCAAAATTGAGCGTTTGCAGATGAAAGATCTGTTTTCGTCCGGTAAGACGATCGGTAAACGTCTTTCGGATTTCGAGTGCGGAGGAACCGGAGACTATTAATTGGATATTCTTCTCATGATCGGCAAGCAATTTCAAGAAATTGGCTGGGTTTTGGTGGTACTGAATCTCATCGATGAAAACGTAGGCGCTCTTAGAGAGATCCACCCCTTGCAGAGTCAAATGGCGCTTGAAAAAATCGATGTCACGACTGCACATTTCCAGATTGCGAAAATCTTCGAGATCTAAATAGAAGATTTGCTTCTTATCCACGCCTTTTGATTTGAGCTGATCGGCTACAAGCTCCAGCAGTACCGTTTTGCCCACCTGGCGTCCTCCTACGATAACAATGATTGGCACTTTGCCAATCCATGCCATAATATCAGGTAGAATCTTTCTGGGATAGTAGATCATATCAAAATAACTGAGTTGTTTTGATCAAAAATACATAAAAAAACCTAATTGTCAAGAGAATAATATTCAAAATGCTCTCGAGGCAATGCCTCGTTTTCCTCCTTATCTGTCCCTTGGAACTAATTGGAACTTACCGTTGAAAGGGGTAACGGATAGCTCAAGAATGTGAAATCTGCCACGTTTTAACAACGAATAATGTGAAGAGCTGCCGTTTTTTCTTTTGCTTATTGAGGAGCAAGGCTCTGCGGCATCCCAAAGCACCAGGCTATCCAGCGTCCATGGTGCGATAAACTCAGGTCAATTTCACAGCGGTGATTGTCCAGAAGAATGTGTGGCGGCTCTGACTTGCCGTCTCTTTCCGGGCGGATGATCTGCAGCCGGTTGGATGCCACGTTCAGCTTCTCTGCCAGGGCTTTCTTGCTGAGAAAACGCACATAGGCTGATTCGGCCCGGTGGACGGACTCTTGTTCTTTTTCTGAGAACATCTGCTGCCAGACTTTCTTATCCTGCCAACACGCAAGCTCATTCTGCGTAACGCGGACAGTCTTTGAGAAGAGAATGTAGTCGCCCCTCTTCCCGCAGGTGACAAATGTACCTACCGCGTGAACGTACTTCTGGTGGTTCTCGAAGTCGAATTGATACTGCGTGTCCGCGTAGGCGACCCAGACAGCGGAGCGGTCCTCTTCAAACCATGACTCTTCTTTCTCGAAAGAGGCTTCGAACTTCTGATGTGAAAAAACCGGCGGGCCAAAACGCTTGGACACGATTTTGTATGCGCTCTCTTTCGCGGCCCAGAGTATCCAGAGAGCGAGGTCAGAATTGGGTGCGGCGTGAATCATCTTGCGCTCTTTCTCCGTGAAGACGCGGGTCACAAAGCGGGTGTGCCGCGATTTCCCGCGGATTCCGGCTTCGTTCAAATCGACAATATCATTGCCTACCAGAAGCAAAATGCGCAGTCTCCGAAAGCGTCAAAGGCTGAGTAGATCTGCCTTATGGCTGACCGTATCATAGATAACAAACGTTGTCTTCCCGGTCAACCCACCCATGATTTCTCCGGGATTGATCACCAGTGTGCTGCCTTGCCGTGAAATCTCAACCTGATGATTATGGCCAAAACAGACGACATCATAGGCCGCCGATTTTGCCAACGCCCTTCCGATAGCGTCGAAATGGTTGATGGCAAGGCGTTTGCTATCTAACTTCAGCTCGCAGAATTCGCCGTGCAGCGTCAGATGGTCATACCCTGCGGCCTTTGTCGTGATGCGAAACGGGTCGCCGTCGTTGTTGCCAAAGACCACGTGAATATCGCCGCTGGTGAAACCCTTGCCGAGCTCGTCCACGATGAACGGTGAGCACAAGTCACCGCAACAGATCAGAACTTGCGCGCTTTGCAATCTTTTCAAAGCACTTCTGAGATTGCTGATGTGGTCGTGAATGTCAGAAAGGATACCAATTTTCATGTCGCCTCCTTGTGATTCTCTCATCTAAACCTTGCGAAGGTTCGAAACCTTCGCAAGATTGCTCGGCCAGTCACTAAGCCTGATGCAACGCATGCAGCGCCACCCTGGCGGCCTGTGCCAATACCGCCGAGCCGACAAAGATGCTTTCCTCTGCCGCATAGAAGCCTGGTGAGTGCGCCGGGATCACCGTACCGCCCGGCTCCCGCGCCCCAACCCGGATGAAACAGCCCGGGATTTTTTCCATGTAGACCGCAAAATCCTCCCCTCCCATATTCGCATATCCCAGAGGGACAAGGGCGGCTTCGCCAAGGAGGGTCGCCACGGCTTGCCGGACCCAGCTCACTGGCTCGGGTGGGTTGACGATGGGTGGCGTGCCGGCGGCAAGGTTTATCTCTGCCTGAAGGTGATAGGCGTCTGCCTGGGTCTTTACGATGCGCTCGACTTCTTGCTGCAAACGATCGCGTGTTTCGGCGTTCACTGCGCGGATGGTGCCGGTAAGCTCCGCCTGCGCCGGAATGATGTTCGGAGCGCTGCCAGCATGGACGGAGCCGACCGTGACCACACCCGCGTGTGCAGGATTCAGCCGGCGGGACACAATGGTTTGCAGCGCGGTGATCACCGCCGCGGCCCCGACCACGGGATCGACGGCTTCGTGAGGCCGGGCCCCGTGCGCCCCCTGACCGCGCAAAACAATCTCGAAGGTATCGGAAGATGCCGCCAGCGGCCCTTCCTGAGCCACCACCTGCCCAACTGAGAAACGACGGTCCACATGGGCGCCGAAGATGGCCGTGACGCCGTCCAACACCCCGGCCTCGAGCATGACTCTTGCGCCCCGGCCGACCTCTTCTGCCGGCTGCAGCAGGATGCGCACATCCCCGGGAGCAGGATTCTCACTCAGCAGGCAGGCCGCACCGACCGCCCAGCTCGCGTGCACATCGTGGCCACACGCATGCATCACGCCGGCAGTTTGCGACGCGAACGCAAGTCCGGTGGCCTCCTGAATCGGCAGGGCGTCGATATCGCCACGAATGGCCACCACCGGTGCCTTCGGATCCTTGCCTTTGATTTGCGCCATGACGCCGGTGCCCGCGACTTTGCTCAGCTCTTTGGGTTGAAGCCTGGCAAGCGCCTCATACAGCTTCTGCGAGGTGCGATGTTCCTCAAACGAGAGCTCAGGGTGCCGATGCAGGTCTCGGCGCAGCGCGATGAGCCTTTCTTGCAGCTTCTGCGAGAATTGTTGTCTGACTGAGTCGAGTTTATTGGACATGCTTCGGTAACCGGTTATGTTTTGATCTGTTTGATTTGCTCTAGTCAGTTGACGCTGCGTGTAATTTTTTTCGTTTCATTTCTCACGTTTCACAGTTGACAAAGGGGGAGGCATGTGTCCGAGAGCCAGGGGCCTGGAATTGAGCGTGTGCCAAAACAAGATCTTCTTCTGGCGAAATCGTGACCTCTTTGCCAGCTCCACAAGCGCTGCAAATGCCTTGCTGGTGTAGGTCGCGTCTAACGCAATTCCCTCCTGCTCTTCCATCGATCGTGCGTGCTTCTGAGCTAACGGCAAGGGTTTGCCATACCCTTTGCCGAAATAGTCATGCTCAATTCGATAGTTTTGTTTGGGGGAGAGAGCGATACCATGCTGTTGCAACAGTTTTGTGGTGCGGCGCACCAGACGGCCAAGGGTGAAGGCATTTGCCACCACTTGATTAACCACACGCACGGCAATCAATGTCGTCGGCCAGCCTATCAAGTTGAGTCCCACAGAGAGACCGGCAGCCGTCCCTCCGCTGCCCAACGGACAGACGATAACATCCGGCACGGGAAGCTCCTCCTGGTCGCACTGCTGTTTCAGCTCGAGAATCGCGTTGACAAATGCGAGCGCAGTGGTCGGCGAGGTGCCGCCGGGCGGGGTCAGGAACACTCGCGTCTGTCTTCGGGCGCTGGCCAGCTTGGCCCAAAGGAGAAACGGGAAGGTGAACAGAGAGCGCGCGCAGTAAATATGGGCTGCCAGTTGACGGGTCATCTCCAGATTCTTTTTCTTGATGTCATCCATCGGATAGGGCAGGAAAAACACCTCCGACTCAAAGCCCTGCTGTCTGGCGTAGATAGTGCACGCCAGCGGCCAGTTGGAGCCAAGTGCACTATAGCTCGCGACGACCCGGGCCTGCTGCTCCTTCGCCTGCGCCAGGACGAACTCCAGCGTGCGCACCTTGTTGCCGCCGTAGAGTTTGCCGCTCAGGTCGTCCCGTTTCAGCCACAGGCCTTTGACGCCGAGCGTCTTTTCGAAACTGGAAAGCCGGGAAACAGGTGTTGCGAAATCGCCGAGCGGGGTCCACGGGATGGTTGTCGCAAGGGACGGGTAGTGGTGAAACAACAAAGGGGCTCGCTCGTTTCTGCTCAGGGCCAAACTATCGCGACTCATGCGTCTGTGGGGTATCTGAAAGTCAGAAAGAAAGTTATTTCGCAATGCGGAAATCCTCTACCTCAACTTCATCCCATCCGTGCCACGAACGGTGGGCCTCAAATAGGGGCTGTCCAAAAAGGTTCCTCGTGCCTGTCATTTCGAGCGAAGCGAGAAATCTGTTAGTGCAAGGACTGTGATGTAAGTAGTCGGTTTCGTGAGTCCTACGATTGTTGTCTCGTCAGATTCCTCCCTTCGGTCGGAATGACATTTCTGGTCTTTTTGGACAGCCCCCAGGATCGGTGCTAGAGCCTAAAATACAGCCAACTCTGCGAAACACTAGCTGCCAGGCTCGCCCACCGGCCACTTGCCCGGATTCATGATTCCCTTCGGGTCGAGCACCTTCCGCACTTTGTTCAGAAGATGCAGGAAATTCGGGTCGATCTTGTCGCGATGGCGTCGTATGAGCCAGGGCGGCGTTTTGTACGGGAAAAATCCCAGCTCCAGCACCAGGTCACTGAGCTCCTCGTTGAGCCTGGTGACACGCTCGATCTGTTCGCTATTGGTTTTGTCGAAAACTTCGATGAAGCGCAAGACGCCGAAATGGCCTCCACGCATCGGCCGGGTCACCACGATGGGTGGCAAGCCGTGCTTTGTCATCATCTCCATGCCGCGCTTGACGCCCTCCTTCCAGCGCGAAGTTGGTCCGAACGTCCCGATCCAGCTCAAGCCACCTTGTTCGAGCAAGAACTCCAGCTCGGTCGGAAACTCGGCAAATTTTTCGAAGCGCGGTGCGATCTGTACTAATTTCTTGATATCCAGGGGCGACTCGAGTTTTGCCCCCTTTTTTCTCTGCGCCGCAACTATCCGCTCGACAACTCTGAGCTTGGTTTCGAACAGGTCTTCATGCTCGTCAGAAACATCGATGTACAGGAATTGCTCAGGCTCGTTCGGGTCGCGGTAGAGCGGATGCTTCTCACCGAACAGCATCTTGCCCACCGGCCAGGACAGGCCACCGATGTCGTCGCACACCTCCGCCCGCACCAGAACAGCGATCAGGTCGTATGTGGCGTCCGTGTCGTAGGTCAAGATGAAAAATCGGCGTCGGAAAGGGTGATTTGGCCAGAGCTGGACCGAGACTTTGGTAACAATCCCGGTTGTGCCTTGAAAGTTGACAAACAAGCCGGTCAGATCGGGCATGGGTGCCGCCGAGCACCAGGTTGGACTGACCGCGCCGATGCCTGTGCGAACGATTTCACCGGTTGGCAGGACCGCCTCCAGGCCGTTGATCCACTGCGCCGTTGTGCCGTGTTTTAAGCTGAGGTTCGTGAGACCGTCCATCAGGCAGTTGGCGAGAATCGAGGCATAAGGCGGCGACAACGAGTAGCCAAAGCGAAGCGCGGGATGGTTTTCACGGAGATGCTCTTTCATGTCCCCCCAGGTGACGCCCGGCTCGATCACCGCATACATGTCAGCCTCGTTGACCTCCACAATCCGGTTCATCTCGGTGAAATCCAGCAAGAAGCCGCCTTGCTGCGCGATGGCCAGGCCGCCGATGTTGGTGTTGGTCACGCGCGGCGTCACCGCGATCTTCTTTTCGTTTGCAAGCTGCAAGACGAATTGCACCTGCTCGACACTCTTGATTTTTATCACGACATCGGGCGCATGGCCGGGGATTTCCGTCCAGTCGTCGGCACATTGCTGCAGCGTGTCAGGGTCGTGCAAGACCCGGTCAGAGCCGAAATAGGCTTTGAGCTTTATCAGGATTTGCTTGCTCGAGCTCTTCATCTATTTCACGTTCAAAAGCTTGACCAACATGAGCAGCTTGGTGAGATTTCCTGCGATGATGACTTTGCGCCTGGCGATCAACATGAAGTAGTTTGCCCCGAGCGCAATGTCGAGCAAGGTACTGAGGTCGCCGCTGATTCTCGCATCGATTTTTCCAGGAGCGCTCGAGGTAATCTCGATATCGTCTCCCTTGAAGGTCACACAGGCTTGCATGCCGCTGGCATCGAACAGGATGGTTGCCTCCATTCTGCGCGCCAGATCTTGAGCTTTCTTGTTTTCCAACCTGGAGCGAAACATATCGCGCAAAAAGTAGGCGACGAGGTTCATCTTATCGGGTTGTGGAAAGGTCACCTGCATTTTGATTTCAACTATCCGTGTCATGGTCGCCCGTATGCCAGACAACGGGCAGGGGTTGATGTGCTCTGGAATGGAAGGAAGAAAGACGCTTGTCTTGATAAAGCGCCTCAGTCCCGGGTCAGTCGGTCTCCCGCAAATCCACCACCTCGAAATCCTGCTCAATCTGAAACTGAAATAGAGAGGGATCCAGTGGCACGTTGTCCCGGATGTTACTCACCAGGTAAGTATTTAGATTGTCGTTGATATCGAGCTGCTCGATCTTGCGGGTGACCCAGTTGTCCGCATCCACCCATATCTTGACGGATTTGATGAGCGTGTCCTCTTCTTTGGGGACCAGATTCAGCACGTGCATTTTGCGGCCGTCCAGCTTTTCCTCGCCGACATAAACGGGCGCATACTCCTCAGAATACTTCAGCACCAGGTCTCTTGGCAAGGGATTTTCTTCGGATTTCTCCAGCAAGTCGATTATCACCTGCCTGGTCTTTTTGGAGTACGTCCAGACGGTGGTGCCGTCGGTGATGATCTTCTGAACATCGGTTTCAATGTGGTATTTGTTGCCTTCTTGCAGATAAATGATGCCGGTTACTGAGTGGGTTTCTCCGGTCAACTCCCATCTGAAGTCCTGCCTGAAATCCGCTTGCAGAGTTTTCACCTGTCGATATTTCTTCTGAACCTTTTTGATGATCTCTTTCGGGTTCTTGCTACCGGCAGGCAGAGGCGAGGGGATTGGCAACGTCAGGAGCAAAGCCAGAAGTGGTTGAAGAAGGGTACGAGTTGTCATTGTCACTATCCTCAATATTTGAGCGCGTCCAGCCCTAAAGCCTTGTAAGGGTCGGCCCGTCACAAGGGTGCGAGTCATTTAACCCAGATCCATCTCCTCGAGTTCCTCTTCATCCATCAAGACCTCTCGTGCCTTGCTGCCATCGTATGGGCCGACCACGCCGGCAGCTTCCAGCTCATCGATGAGGCGTGCGGCGCGGGCATAGCCGACTTTCAGCCGGCGCTGAATGAGCGAAATCGAGCCCTGCTGATGCCGCACCACCAGCCGCATGGCGTGTTTGAAAAGCGGATCCTGAGATACGCCGCCGTTGATCTCTCCGGGCGCCACATCGCCCATGACATCTTCCTCAGCAACCGGGAGCGTGTGGCTCGGATAGCGCGGCTGTTGACGGATATGGGCGATGATTTTCTCAATTTCTTCGACAGAAACATAAGCGCCATGGATTCGCAGCGGCTCGGGACTGCCCTGGGGAATGAACAACATGTCTCCCATGCCGAGCAGTTTTTCTGCTCCATTCAAGTCAAGGATGGTGCGGGAATCGGTTTTCGATGCGACCTGAAATGCGATGCGCGCCGGAAAGTTTGCTTTGATGACGCCGGTGATGACGTTGACCGACGGCCGCTGCGTCGCCACGATGAGATGAAAGCCGACCGCGCGCGCCATTTGCGCCAGTCTGGCGATCGGCTCCTCGATTTCACGTGCGGAGGTCAGCATCAGGTCGGCAAGTTCGTCGACAATGAGAACAATGTACTCCAGAGGCTCAAACGGAGCCTCGCCTTCCAGGCACTCTAGCCGGCCAGCCTTTAGCTTCTTATTGTAATCTCTAATGTTACGGACGCCGGCACGGGCGAGAATTTCGTAACGCTCATCCATCAAGACGCACATACTTTTCAGAATGGAAATCGCGTTGTCAGCGGTCGTCACGACCTCTTCGCTCAAGTCCTCCTTATAGGTCAAGTGGTGGTGACGCAAGTCGTTGTAGACCGTCAACTCGAGCCGTTTGGGATCGATCATGACAAACTGCACCTGCGTCGGGTGGGCTTTATAAAGAATACTGGCCACAACGCTATTCAAGCAGATACTCTTGCCTGAGCCAGTCGCACCAGCGATGAGCAAATGCGGCATGTTCTCCAGATTAGTCACAAACGGCTCGCCGGAAATGGTCTTTCCCAGGGCGATGGTCAAGGGGGATTCCGCGTTTCGAAAGGCGCGGGAACTCAAAATCTCGCGCAAATAGACCACAGAGTGCTTGCGGTTTGGAATTTCGATGCCGACAGCCCCTTTGCCGGGGACAGGCGCGACGATTCGAATGCGTTTGGCGCGCATGGCCAGCGCGAGGTCGTCAGCCAGGCCGACGATGCGGCTGATTTTCACACCAGCAGCCGGCTCTACGTCGTAGCGTGTGATGACCGGGCCAGGGTTAATCTCGATGACGCGCCCCTCAACGCCGAATTCCAACAAACGATCCTCGAGAATGCGCGCGTTCGTTTGCAGCTCCTGTTGCGTCATACTGTGGCCCTCAGAGGCGTCAGGTGCATGCAGGAACTCGATACTTGGATGGAGGTAGCTACGCTGCGCACCTTTACTGGTACCGGTATCCCGGTCAGCCTCCTTTTCCAGACTGGAGCCTGAGGGCGCTTCAGAGTCATCCAGGTCAAATTCGATTTGCCGGAGCGCAATCTCCGGGGCAGGTAGTGGTGAAGAGTCTTGTTCGACAGCCTCTCCTATCTCTTGCAGCCCCGACTCATCCGTGACAACGTTATCCTCCTGGCTGTCACTGAGTTCGTCTTCAGCGTGCCACCGGTAAGCCCTGGCAAGATCGTTCTTTTGCTTTTTGCGCTTATTTTTTCGCCTTGCGCGTGAGGCCCGCATTTTCTGCCGTATATCCTCGACCACGGAAAGGACTTGCTCTGTTGCACTGGAAAATAGGCCCGTGAGGCTCAGGTTGGTCGCACCGATGACAGTAATCATGATCAGGGAGAGAAGCGTGACAATCGTGCCGGCAATGCCAAGGTAGTTGAACAAATACTGGGCGATGACTCCGCCTACCAAACCAGAGAGCGAAAACCCAATTTGACTTTCGCCCCCGGAGGTCACTTCTGGCAGGGCCAGAATGATCGAGGTATAAAGCGCAAACATCAAAAGATAGGCGCTGGCACGAAATGTCTGCAAGAATTCTCCCCCACGCAGGAAACTCCAGCCGGCAAGCAAGATGACCACGGGGAAAACGAATGACGGATAGCCAAGACCGTACTGAATGAGAAAGTGAGCGATGTAGACGCCAGCGATACCGAGCTTGTTGCTTATCCTGACTTCTCCCACCATGCCCGGCGCCTCTGCCGAATCATAGGACGACAGGGCGATGAAGACCAGAATGCTGAGAGTCATAAGCAGGAGACCAACGACTTCCTCTTTTCTGGAGTGGGTCACAGCTTTTCTGCGTGCCATAACACTTACCTTTTGCAAGTTTGATGCTGAGAATCATGAACGGCCTTCACAAAGGTGCGGGCCTGTGTCTGAACATCCAGCGCGTTCAGCAGCGCCGAAACCACTGCCACACCATCCGCTCCGGCCAGGATCACCGGTCGGACGTTCTCGACCGTGATGCCGCCGATGGCAATCAGGGGGGAGGATGTTCTTGCTCTCAGCCTTTCGATAATTTCGATACCGGTTATGTTCTTGACTTCTTTGGTGCTCGATGGATAAATGGTTCCGACTCCGAAATAGGTCGGTCCATATGCAATTGCCTGCTCGAACTCCGCATCGTTGTGAACGGAAACCCCGACGATCTTGTTTTGACCTAATAGCTGCCTCGCAGCCGGTAACGGCAAGTCCTGCTGGCCCAGGTGTACGCCCGCGGCCTCTACAGCTCTTGCCACGTCAGCTCGATCATTTATGATGAGCGGAACACCATAGTGGTCGGTGAGGCGTTTGACAAGCCGTGCATCTTCATAGAACGCCTTTATGTCAGAAGATTTATTTCGTAATTGAATCACACCTGCGCCGCCCGTAAGCACTTCTTGTGCAACATGCTCTATATCTCGATCTCCGACAGTTGTCTTGTCGAGAATAGCGTACAGAGACCAATCTATCTCAATTGTCGAGATGTTTCCCGCCAAATCAAACGTGACAACATTTATTCACTTTTCCCGAGAGTTTTCACGAAGCGTTCTGCTTCCTCAATGGATCGCGCTTTCTTCACTCGGACTCGAAGCTCTTCCAACTCTTCAACACTCACCATCTTGTCAACATGGTGGAACAACTCCACGCCGGCAGCAGCAAACTTGAGTTCGAGAATATCGCAAATTGCTTGCCTAAGTCCTTCAGCTTTGCCTTCAGCTTTGCCTTCAGCTTTGCCTTCAGCCTTGCCTTCGGCTTTGCCTTCAGCTTTGCCTTCGGCTTTGCCTTTTTCAATCCCTTCGCGCAATCCCATTTCCCTACCCCTTGTCATGCCGATTCTTTCTGCAGTACTCAAAACAGACATCTCTTTTTCCTCCGTTGTATCTTTTATGTCTTCATACAAAGCTTCGTCCATTTTCGCGGGCAACGCCATGATAACATCAATAAACCGGTAGAGCGCCAGGATGGTTCCTCGCATCATTCCCTTACGGTACAGCTCCGTCAGAAATCGTTTTTTCCACTGGTACCTCTGCTGCTTGCTGCTCGCGGTGTCCAGCGTTTTTAGGAAAGCCATCACTACCATAGCAAAGGGATTGGTCCCATGTTCAAGTTCATCCCACTTGTCTCGATAGTCGAGCAGCTTGATCGCAGGGAATTCAAAATGATGATAAAAGCCCCAACGTGATACCTTGTAAGTGTGTTCGCGAAACGTTGGATCTTCGTCAGATAAAAGTACAAGGCTAATGACATCTTTTTGAAATCTGTCGAAAATTCGATAGTTATAAATGTAAACGCGCTGAGCAAAATTTTCTTCCGGATAACCCTGCACCTCAATGTGAATCAACAGCCAGGTTTCGTGACCGTCGCGAAGAACGACCTTGACAAGCTTGTCGACAATTCGCTTGCCCGTCTTGCTCCGGGGTAGAATCTGGCGCAATTCCTTGTCTAAGAACTCAAATCCATTTTCAAAGGCTATGTCTTTATAAACGGCAGGGAAGAAAAACGCCAGGAAATCCGGCAGCAGTTCTTCCAAGATCTCTTTCCAGGAGCTATCCTGTTTCATCGGAGG
>JBHHXT010000024.1:0-41720 GCA_046757165.1 bacterium
GCGAAACCACGCAGAATCTTGGCAGAGACACCGACGGCCACCTCCCGCGGTCCGAGTTTGAACAACCGGAACCCTCCAGAAACAGCAAGGCTCGAGACAGCCCACCCTTCGCCGTTCGTATCGCCGATGGTGTACTGTCGTTCGAAATCGTTGCCGTACAGCAGTAGATCGGCGATATCTTTTGACAGGGAAAAGTCCGAGGCAGCGTGCCCCGAGGCGGTAAAGGCCAGCGGGCCGATACTCAGGCCAGCCGCCTGAACTTCAGTGTTGAGGTTAAACCAAAGGCCCTCTGCCGGGATGGAATTCATGATGTCTTGCTTGTCCTTCTCCGTCAGGTAGCTGCCACTGTACAGTTCATACCGGCTCTTGCTGAAGCTGTTGTTATGAATGCCCACGCCGATTGAGATCAGGTTCAGGCGTGGGACTTTTCTACCCGACAATCCGAGGTTGGCCGGGTTCCATGACGGGGCTTCCACGCCACGCGCCAGAGCGGTGTAGGCGCCCCCCATGGCGACGCTGCGCGCATTTGATACGCCGTACTGCGCCTCGGCGTTGCGCGCAAGGATGGTGAGTGACAGAAAAAGTATGAACAAGTAGCTCCATTGCCGCGCTGAGTGGTTCATCGACCGCCTCCTGATTAATCCTGGTTCACCTTCACTTTGAGTTTCGTGTATGCCTTGATCTCGATATGATCAGATGCTCGTACTTTCACAAACTTGCCATGCGTGCCATCGATTGCAACGCGCACGCCCGAGTACAAAGAATCTTGCAGGAAGGTGCGCATTTGTTCCTCGGTCAGAGAAAAGGTCACCTCAGAGTTCTGTGCCTGTTCCACGTAGCCGTCCTCGTCGGTCGGGGCAGCCTCTGCTTGCAGCGGGCCAATCGTAAGAATGGGTTCAGCATAGACCGTCGAATCGGTCTTTCCAAACATGACCTCTACGCTGGCCCCGATTGGAAGGTGATTGGAGATTTGCGCAAAAAAGCTGCCGTTGGACAGATTCTCGATGATGTCCTGTTTGACATCGTCACCGATATCCATCTTGTTGGGATCGGAGTCGATCTTTTGTGCCGGCAGCCGCAGCGAAAACGGCGCCGCGATCTTGACTTCGCCATCGACGAAATCGTCGGTGGAGACCGTCCCGATCCAGTTTGGGTCCCCGAGCTCAACCATGCCATTGATCTTGATGAGTGAGGGCAGGATGCTGATGAACTCGCTAATGGTGCTGTTTTCGTTGTTCAGGACGATGGTCGTGGTTACGGGTTTGCCCGGCTCCAGTGCCGGTTGAATCGCTTTGTCGATCCTGAGATATGACACGCTGCCACTCTCATTTTGCCCCTCGATGTCGAATGCGAGGCGTGCCGGGAAATTGATGCCGTTGTTGAGCACTAGTTCCAACTGTGCGGTTTCGAAGAAAATACTGTCCATATCCGCTGGAATGTCAAACTCGATATCCTTCTGCGAAATTTCGATATCCTGCTTGCCAATCTTGCCTGTCACACGAGAAAATCGCAGATTTGTCAAACTGAAATCAGCGGTCATGACGTCGCTGCTGCGCACCAGAGCAAAGTTGTCACCGGTTTCAATAGTTTTGATGGTCCAGTTGAACCGGACCGTTTGCTTGGCGAAGTCAGCCATTTGTGGGCGCAGGGAAAAACCACTCAAGTTGATGAAATTGTTGATAGTCGAGTTTCTGGTGATGAGGAGAGAATCCAGGAACGAGGTGCCGGTTGCATCGAAAAAGTCTGGCAGTTCATAGATAAGCCAGGCATCCAACGGAATGTCGCCGCCAAGATTGAGTGCGATGGCCCCGCTATCCAACGCCGCTTCCACGACGACAAGGGAGTCTGTAATGGTGATCTCATCATCTCGTGAGACCACCTGGCGCGGAATCTTTGCCAGGGCCTCACGCGCTTTCAACTCGCTAATTTCTCCCCCCATGTCATAGCGACTGCTGGCGTCTATCGGCACCAGGTTGCCACTGCTGCCCGGCGAGACACCGGACATGCGGATGGAGAGTTGATTGGGAAGCTTGATGCCGGAGAGGTCCGAGGAAAAAGTCTGCGCTGAGCCGGCCTGGATCTGAGTGTTGTTCGTGATCCTCACGATCAGCGTGTCTGCAACGGTGTCCCACACCTCCAACGTAATCGGTGCGCCCAGGGGAATGACGAGTTGGTTGATAACATGGAGCGTGATCGACCCGGAGTCGATGACCACATAAGAGAAGTCTTCATACGCCTGCAGCGGTTTTTTTTCCGTCTCGAACGTGAAGCCGGGGATGATGACTGTTTGTCCGTCGAAGATGTCGGCTTCGGAGTAAATTTCCCGCAGCTCCACACCGGTGAACTCCGAGCCGGGCGAATCGATGGTGAACGACCCCAAACTAAGTGTGAAATTGTCGCTTTGATCTTCGATGTCGAGTTGATCCCCGACAAGATATTCATCCAGCGCCGATGTTTGCTCGAAGGTCAACGTGCCCGTACTGTCTTCTGTGATCGCGTCCTCATCCTCTGCGATTTCGGACATGGTGTAGGTTTTGCTTATGAGCGGAATCGCGATCTCAACCTCCCAGGACGGGGAGCTGGGTTTTTCGAACGAACAGCAGAATATGAGTGGAAAAGTCAAAAGCAGCAACACCAAAGCGAGGCCGCTTCTGGCTGTGTCGTTCATCGCACGGGCGGCAAGTTTGTCCATCATGGTCCCTCAGATTTAACCTTGCGAAAAGCGGGTTGGCATATCTTTATTCTTTTCGGTTGGATCGGAGGTTTACTTTAGATGGCAGGAACTCGTAGATTCGGGCTATCGTCTTGAAGTAAAAGTACATAACACGGGGAAGGGCTGCGTAAGAGGCAGAGGAATTCTTACAGATTCTTAGAAGATGTTCGGCGAGGCGGGGAGTGAACGAGCTGGAAGGAATCAAGAATGCCCCACACACCTTGGTGTGCATGGGGCAGGTGGCGGACAATGGTCCGACGCCGTTTGTAACGGTGTCTTTGTAAGTCCATTTTAATCAAATGGACAACCAGCTTAGTCAAAACACGGTCAGAGACCGTGTTGGATCATTTTCGGACGACCTTTTTGTCGTTTACTCAATAGTCGGATCACGTGCCCATATCCCAGGACTCGAGATACTTTTTCTGTTCAGCGGTCAACCTGTCGATGGTGATGCCCATCGATTTCAGTTTCAGCGTCGCGACCCAGTTTTCGACCTCCGTGGGCACGGAGTGCACGCTTGCGTCGAGCTTGCCTTCGTTCTCGATGACGAAGTCCGTGGCCAGGGCCTGGGTAGCAAAGCTCATATCCATCACCGAAGCCGGATGACCTTCGGCGGCGGCGAGATTGATAAGCCGGCCTTCGCCGAGCAGATTGATGCGCCGGCCGTCGCTGAGCACATACTGGTCAACGAAGTTGCGGATGTCTTTGCGCACCTCCGTCGCCAGCTCTGTCAGGGCGTCGATATCCAGCTCAACGTTGAAATGACCGGAGTTTGCCACCATGGCGCCATCTTTCATGACCTCAAAATGTTCTTTGCGGATCACATGAATATCGCCGGTGACCGTGATAAACAGATCGCCGATCCTGGCGGCCTCGGCAATGGGCATCACCCGGAACCCCTCCATGACGGCTTCCAGTGCGTGTACCGGGTCGACTTCGGTGACAATCACGTTCGCCCCCATGCCTCTGGCGCGCATGGAAACTCCTTTGCCGCACCAGCCGTAGCCGCAAATCACCACGTTCTTGCCAGCCAGCAGGATGTCCGTGCAGCGGATGATACCATCGATGGTCGACTGTCCGGTACCGTAGCGGTTGTCAAACAGGTTCTTGGTCACCGCATCGTTAACCGCGATCACTGGAAACTTGAGCGCGCCGTCCCGCTCCATCGCCCGCAGTCGAATGACGCCGGTGGTGGTCTCTTCCATGCTGCCCAGAATGTTCTTACCAATCTCGGGATAGTCCGACAGGATCATCGTCACCAGGTCGGCGCCATCATCCATAGTAACAACCGGCCCGTGTTCGATTGCGGCCTTGATGTGATTATAATAGGTTTCGTTGTCTTCGCCGGTGATGGCAAATACAGAGATGCCAAAGTCTTTGACCAGAGATGCCGTGACGTCATCCTGGGTCGAAAGGGGATTGGAGGCGCACAACACCAAATCCGCGCCGCCGGCCTTGAGCGCACGGGCGAGATTGGCAGTCTCGGCGGTCATGTGCAAACAAGCCGACATTCTGCGCCCTTGCAGGGGTTTGCGTTTCTCAAAATCCTCACGTACCTGCCGCAGCACAGGCATGTCATTGTCTGCCCACTCGATTCGCTTCTTCCCCTCGCCAGCCAAACTGATGTCTTTTACATCGTAATTCACAGGACCTCCTTTTCGGTTTGTTGGTTTCAAAAATTCCAATTAGTTCTTAACCCCTATCCTCTTTTCAAGCTCTCAGCCCGGTCGGTCTTTTCCCACGTGAACTCCTTGTCATTGCGGCCAAAGTGGCCGTAGGCGGCGGTCTTCTTGTAAATCGGCCGCCGCAGGTTCAGCATGTGGATGATTCCTTTGGGGGTCAGGTCGAAATTGCGCGCGACCAGGGCGGAGATTTCTTCGTCATGCATCTGTCCGGTGCCAAACGATTCAACGCGGATGGAAACCGGCTCGGCCACGCCGATAGCATAGGCGAGCTGGATTTCGCACCTGTCGGCAAGCCCGGCCGCAACGATATTCTTGGCAACATAGCGAGCCGCGTAAGTTGCGGAGCGGTCCACCTTGGTGGGATCTTTGCCTGAGAACGCTCCCCCGCCATGCCTGCCGACGCCGCCATAGGTGTCCACGATGATCTTGCGGCCCGTCAGTCCAGTGTCTCCATGCGGGCCTCCGACCACAAAGCGACCGGTGGGGTTGATATGGTAGACGACGTTGTTTTCGTCATGAAAGTCAGCGGGCAGCGTCGGCTTGATGATTTTTTCAATGACATCGTTGCGGATTGTCTCCTGGCTGACGTCCGGCTCATGCTGGGTTGAAATGACGACGGTTTCGATCTTTACCGGCTTGTTGGCGACGTAGCGCACGCTCACCTGAGATTTGCCGTCCGGCCGAATATAGGGCAAGATTCCCCGTTTTCTCACCTCAGCCAGGCGCATGGTCAACTTGTGCGCCAGCATGATGGGCAGCGGCATGAGCTCTTTTGTTTCTTTGGTGGCGTAGCCGAACATCATGCCCTGGTCGCCGGCGCCTTCCCGGTCCACGCCCATGGCGATGTCCGGGGACTGTGTTTGAATGGTATTCAACACGGCGCAGGTTTTATAATCGAAGCCAAAGCTGGCATCGGTGTAGCCGATTTCCTCGACAACCCCTCTGACCAGTTGCGGAATGTCGACATAGGTGGTGGTGGTGACTTCACCCCCGATGAGTACCAGACCTGTTGTCACAAACGTTTCACAGGCAACACGTCCGTTTGGGTCCTTTTCGAATATTGCATCGAGCACGCCGTCAGATATTTGATCGGCGATCTTATCCGGGTGTCCTTCTGTGACAGACTCGGAGGTAAAAAGCATTGAAGACATAAGCTGCTCCTTTCACGATTGCAGGTTCAATGAATGTTGCGTTGGGAGAGTGGCGAGAATGCTTGCATGCAACTTGCGATTGCTGGCCGCGACACAGGACAGGACCGCCTTTTTCCCTTGTTGGATTAAGAATACCTCCTCCAGACTCTCCCCGTAAGCGTCGGTAATAATCCCTCCAGCTTCCCTTAGGATAATATAGGCGCCGGCCAGGTCATACGGAAACGTTCCCATGATTTTGTCCGAGCCAATTTGCCTGAATTCAGCCTCGCTTTGCGGAAAATCTTGTAGAATGCGGGCGCCGACATCGATGTAAGCGTCGAGTTGTCCTGTGACGATTCTCGTTAGCGAGTAGGCTGAGCTGTTGAACAAGAACGCCGCGGCGGCCATGCCGGAACTGTCGATGAGGTCGGCCAGGTAGTGCATGACACGCTGAGCGGGTCGTCCAATGGTATCAAAGCTCCAAAACATCCTGGCAAGGTCATCGTTAGCGGAAAGGCGCACGACTGAATCTGTGCTATGATTGCTGTGCACAAATTTATCGCGCTCAGCATAAAACCAGTCGCCTGTCTTGATTTCTAAAACAACGCCAGCCAGGATAGTTCCAAATGTTGCGATCTTTGAATAGCTACATAACGCGATCGAAACCACAGCGGTCTCGAGGCCGCATACCAGCGGCCGGGTGCCATCGATCGGGTCAACAATCAACAGCCACTGGGGCTGCGGACCAAACTTGACCAACCCTTTGTCTTCAGAGAAATAGGCGAGGTTGCGGTGAGACTGCTCGATCGTCCGCTGCAAAGCGTCTTCGGCAACAGAGTCGATTTCAAAGGTCGTGTCGCCGCTGAATGCGATTCGGCTCGCATCTCGTGCGCTTGCTTGACTGACATGAGGGAGGATGGCCGTTCGGATATCCTGTGCGAATTCGATGATAAACTCAAACTGCGGCTCTTCCATGAGAGTTCAGCTCTTAAGCACTCAAATCGGCAAACATAGGCCGCATGATCTTGGTCATAAACCGTTCAACATCAGCGGCATTTCCAAACTGCAGCGCCTTGTTGGCGATTCTGACCGCCTCGCGATAGTCCGTCGACCGGATGATTTTCTTGATTTGTGGCAGCAACATCGGACTCACACTAAATTCATCCAGGTCCAGCCCAAGCAGAATCACAGCCGCCAGAGGGTCGCTCGCCATTTCTCCGCACATGCCGACCCAGACTCCAGCCTGATGCCCTGCATTGATGATCTGTTTGATCATGCGCAGAACGGCCGGGTGGAGGTGCTTGTACAAATAAGCAATGCGCTCATTCCCCCGGTCGACCGCCAGAACGTATTGCACCAGGTCGTTGGTTCCGATGCTTAGAAAATCCACTTGTTCAGCGATCTTGTCTGCAAGCAGCGCGGCTGAAGGCACTTCAACCATGACGCCGCACTCGATGTTTTCGTCAAACGGGAGCGTTTCTTCGCGCAGCTCCGCTTTTGCGCGCTCCAGGGCAAGCTTGCACTCATGTAATTCATTCAGGCCTGAAATCATCGGAAACAAAATCTTGACATTCCTGTCGTGGCTCGCACGCAGAATGGCCCGCAACTGCACGTGGAAAATGTCCGGTCGTTCCAGACAGATGCGAATGGCACGCCAGCCAAGGAACGGATTCTCCTCAGGGGGAATGACAATGGATTCCGGATGCTTGTCTCCTCCCAGATCCATAGTACGAATAATGACGGGTTCTGGCGAAATCTTGCTGATGATTTTCTGGTATTCTTTCAGTTGTTCTTCCTCGCTCGGGAGCTTGGAGCTGGCGAGATACAGGTAGTCTGTGCGGTAGAGCCCAATGCCACGTGCTCCATGAGACCTGGCGGATTCGACTTCGTCAGAAAATTCGAGATTGGCAGAAAGCTCTATCTCCTTGCCGTCCAGTGTGATACAGGGCAGATCCCGGATCGCGGCCAGTTTGCGCTCCACATCACTGTGCTTTTCCTGTTTCTTGCGGTAGTGTTCAATCGTCTTTTCGTCCGGGTCGATCAAAACATGGCCCTCAGTACCGTCGATGATGATGCGCGCTTCTGGCTTCGCGACGTGCGAGATGCGCCGTAAGCCAACCACTGCAGGCACTTGCATCGAGCGCGCCATGATGGCCACATGAGAGGTGCGGCCGCCGAGGTCGGTGGCAAACCCCATGACTTTGTGCTGGTCGAGTTTTACCGTGTCAGACGGTGTCAAATCTATCGCCACGATCACCGCAGAGCCTTCGAATTTGTTCAAATAATCGGTGCGATCGCCCTGGATATGGCGGATCACCCTGCGTTTGACATCTTTGAGATCCGAGATCCGGCTCTGAAACAACTCATGCGAACTCTCGTTCAGTGAGTTTTGATACTTTGCCATGATATCATAAAATGCGCAGTCAGCGCTTTTATTTTCACGCTTGATGTCGCCAATGGTCTCCTCAATGATCTCACTGTCTTCCAGAAGTAACTGGTGCACATCAAAGATTCGCGCGCTGTCCTGACCGATGCGGTGCGCTACTTTGCTCTGCAGCATGCGCAGCTCGCTTTTCGCCCTCTCAACGGCCTGCCTGAATTTCTCGACTTCGGCTTCAACCTTTGACTCGTCGATGATGGTGGGGTCAATCTTCACCGACTCGCCCTGCAGCAAGAACACCTTGGAAATGGCGACCCCGGGAGATACAGCGATGCCTCTGAGGATACAGGCACACTTAACCTTGTGCTTTGTTTTGTCCACTCAGGCTACCCGATCACTCCTCATTAAACTTGCTTTCGATCAAGCCGAGTAAAGCGTTCAGGGCATCCTCTTCATCTTCGCCTTTCACGGTCAAGGTGAGCTTGCTTCCCATTTCGGCAGCCAGCATCATGACCCCCATGATGCTTTTGCCATTCACTTCTTGCTCATCTCTGCCGAGGAACACATCCGACTTGAATTTTGCCGCCGTCTTGACGAACAGCGCTGCCGGCCTGGCATGGAGTCCTAACTTATTCTTTATGGTGACTTTTTCCTGAATCATGTAACCACACGTCTATGTTGCGACCGTCGCCGGAACATCAAGTAAAGAATCCGCCTACAACTGCACTCACGAGTATCAAAACCACAAGCATCGCTGGCACCAACGCCTTCTTGCGAAAACAAGAAAACGCACCGCCTGAGCTCAGAACGAAAGCAGCCATTTCGGCCCGATGGTCTATCTGCGTCGACACGGTTAATACAAAAACCAAGCCCACCAGAAACGCACCGATTTGCAGCAGACGGTCATTGATTTGATGAAACCGCTTAAAAGAGAGTTCTTTAGCCGTGTCGAGTCCTTTGCGGTATCCGCTCAGTACCCCCTTGGTTCGCATGTAAAAGTGGGGTAGATTGTAGACGGTCAGGAAAACAACTACCCCCGCGATCTGGAAATAAAGGGCCACGCCAAAACCGAGCAACGCGGCCAAGGGCTTGATAAGGCTCCAAAACAACTGGTCGCCGATGGCAGCCAGGAGCTCACTCATTTTCTTCTTGAAGCGCTCGCTTTGCTGCAAGTACACCGTCTGCCGCGCCACCCCCTGTTCCTCCAGGCTCATGACCGCGCCGATAATCCAGCCGGCCATGTACGGGTGCGTGTTAAAAAAACCAAGATGCCTTTTTAGGAAACAGCTTATCTCGGCAGAATCCTTCAACTTTTTGCGCGCGAACGGGATTAAGCAGAAACAATAGCCCAAGCCGAGCATTCTCTCATAGTTCCAGGTCCCCTGAATGTACAAAGAGCGGTGAACAATTTTCAGCAGGTCATAAGTGCTAAGCGCTGCCATTCCTTTTACCCGACCGTTAGAAGCAACAGGGTGATTGAGGCCAGTACAACCCCCATGATGGCTGGCTTTCTCGAGCGTTTTCTTACAAACAGCCGCGCCACCGCACCGACGCCTGCACCGAGAAGTACGGGCTTGACCAGAAACAGATTCGAGTCGAAACGTTCAGGGATCAAAGCAATTGCTTCATACAAAACAGTTCTTCCCAACAAGAGAAAAAGACCACAGAAAAGAACACCAAAAAACAATGAATTCAGCACGCCCAGGTAGTTCAAAGCCGAAATTCGACCCATGCTGCCCTCGTCGGCTGCGCGATCTGCCTGTTTGGAGAGCAACAAGTTAACGTATCTGAGCCAGGCCAAAAGCGGGGTTGCGAACCAGCTCAGGAGAATGCCAAACAGCAGACTGGCGACCAGCACGATGCTGGTTTTTCCCACAAGAAGCGGTGTCAATTGCAGGGCCACGCCACCCGCAATGAAGGCGCCCAGGTTTCCCATCGATACATTGCTGCCGCCGATGGGGGCCTCCACTAAATAGGGGAGTTGTAGCAGAAGCCCGACCGTCAACCCCAGGGTCATGTTTCCGAACAAAAACCCCGCAGCCGTGCAAGCCACCAGGGGCTGCGATATCATCGATTGCCAGGCGGCATCCGTATCGGCGGAGACAAAGCCGCCCATCAGACAGTATAACATCAGACTCATCTCTGTAGACATACGAGTCGTCTTAGTGTGTCGCGTTAAGAAATTCGAGTTGAAACGTAGCGAAGCAGACTCATGAGCTTTTCCTTCGCCAACGTGTAACCGAGTTGTTCCAGGCTCTTCTCGGCGGCTGCCGTGTACTGTTTTATGGCGGCCTTCGCAGACTGAATAGAACCGACTCTGTCGAAAATGCTTTTCACCGCTGCGACTTGTGCGTGATTGAATTCTGTTTCTGACAAAAGCTGCTGGAGTTGTGCTTTGCTGTCGCTATCAGCGTGACGCCAGGCGTGCACCAGCAAATATGTTTGCTTGCGTTGTTGAATGTCGCTACCAAATGTCTTCCCTAACGTTCCCTCATTCGAGGTGATGTCGAGAAGGTCGTCCTGGATTTGAAAGGCACAGCCCAGGTTGTTTGCAAAATCGCCGAGCGCTTTGACTTCGTCAGCGCCGCCGTTGCCGATGAGCGCCCCGATCTCTGCCGAAATCGCAAGCAGCCGCGCGGTCTTTTTTTGAATCATGGCCAGGTAGTCGTCTAATCCCACCGCCTCTCGTTTTTCGAATTCCAGGTCGAGCGCCTGCCCTTCACAGACGGCCAGAATGCCATTGGTAAAGATGTTGGTGATTTCATGAATTCGTGCAGATTGTGTTCGCAGCAGAGTCTGGTAGGACAGAGCAAACAATCCATCGCCTGCTAGAATCGCCAGCGCCTGGTTCCACTTCTTGTGGAGAGTCAGCCGCCCACGCCGCTTGTCGTCTTCATCCATAATGTCGTCGTGCACCAGCGTGAAATTGTGCACCAGCTCGACCGCCACGGCCGCATCCAACGCCCACTCTGGCTTCCCGCCAACGGCCTGGCAGCTCAGCAGAACCATCACAGGACGAATGCGTTTTCCTCCACCTTGCAAGACATATCTGATAGGCTCGTAGAGGAGGGCCGGCTTTTGCGTCTCAACGATGTTTGCTAACCGCTCGTTGATTTTCTGCCGCCATCCCCGCAGCACGTCTTTGAAGGTTTCCTCCACGTCCGGTCGTGAGTCTGTCAATTTAGGAGATCGAAGTTAGTTAACTTTCATGAACTGGAAAAATAGAGAATTCCGGACACTTAATCAAGTAAAAGTTTAATAATTCTAATAATAGGGCGGCAAAAAAAAGCCAGCAAGTGCTGGCTTGTGTTGTGCAATCATCTCGATTGCGGGGGTGTTGTCTCGCTGAAGAGATGAGACGCGGGCTCAATTGCCCTTGTCTTTATCAATGGTGCCCATTGCAGCCTCGAGTTGAGCTTGTGCGATCAAGGCATCATACTTCGAACTCACGAGCTGAACACGGGCCCGGGTCAGGGAAACCTGGGCCTCGGTCACCTCCAATTGTGTGCCGGCGCCTACCCGGTAGCGTTCCTGGGCGAGACGGTATTCCTCCTCAGCGGAGCGCAGTCGCGTCTCGTTTATTTTGGCTATTCTGCTGAACCCTTCCAAGTTCAGGTACGCTTGTTTTACTTGTAGCTGCAACCGCCGCTTCTGGTCAATCCAATTTTCTTGAGCGATGGAGTAATTGGCCGACTCACGTCCCAACTCGGCGACATCAGAGAAGCCATTGAAAATGTTGAAGCTGACCGAGGCGCCGAGAGTGAGTGCGTAATTCTCGCCAAGCGAGCCGTAGACGCGATCGAGATTCTGATTGTCTCGGGAATAGGTCGCGCTGATCCCAATGGAAGGCCAGAAATTGCCTTTTGCGACTTTTCGGCCATATTCCGCGCTCTCCATATCATATTGGAATCTGATGAGTTCCGGGTTGTTCGCCTCGGCGACCTTGTAGGCTTCGGTGAGACTGAAACTCGGCGGCGCAAAATTCGGCTCGATTTCCAGGACTTGCAAGGGCTCCTCCGGATCGCGACCCATCGCTACATTCAGATTGCCTTGTGCTATCTTGACCGTGTTTTGCTGGTTGATCAAGTTGATTTCATCTGTTCCCAGGGTCACTTCTTGCCTGTAGACATCGATCTGGGCAACAGAGCCTATTTCATACATGCTCTGTGTGCGATTGAGCTCTTCCTTGCTGCGCTCAACCGCTTCCATGAATTCCTGCTCCAGACGCTGCGCTTTCAGGAGCTCCAGGTAACGCTGTTTCACCGTTGCAAAAACGTTTTGTCGCGCTGAAGTCAAACTCTGTGACGAGGCCTCATAAGAAGCTTTTGCTTGTCTAATCGCATTCCAGGAGCGACCGAAATCGTACAGGGTCTGGTTGTATCTGAGCGTAACCTGGTGGCCCCAGCGGAAACTTGTTGGGGAGACAATCTCAACAAAATCGACGACTGGCTGCTTGGTAGCAGCGTCGATTCGCGTCGCACCAAATGTTCGTTCGCCTCCGTCCGTATCGACGACAGTGATAATATCAGTGACAGGAATGTTCTGGGTGTTCACGGTCGTGCCCCGGATAGTACGGCCCGACTGGAAAGTGGATGTAATTTGCGGCAAAATACGGGAGTAGGAGCCTTTTACCGTGGCGCCGGCCGAGTTTACCCTGTAGACAGCGTTTTTGAATTCAGAATTGTTCTTTAATGCAATGTCAATGCACGCCTCCAAAGTATACGCTTTCCCATTCTGGGCCCGTGAGAGATTTGGAACCAGCAAACAAAGCAACAGAGCGCATGCTGTGGATTTTTGCAGCTTAACCATGATTCACTCCAAAGTTGAAGGTGCCAAACTCAAGGAATATTGAGTTCAAGTTTATGATAAAGAAGCGAATTAGCCTGAGAATTGATGCTCTAAAGAACGTACTTCATATGAAAAAGTTTCAGAGCGTTCGGATGTGGACAATCGTGAAATCGAAGGTCATTCAAAGACTCTATCAATCCAGTACTCTGGCTCTCGGTGCTGGTGAGCCACTGCCAGAATATAGATTTTCTTATTATGGAGTGTGTAAATCAAATTATAGGGAAACTTTTTCACCAAGGCTTTTCTTGCCTGCTTTGTTACTTCCGTCCATGCTTCATTACTTATTCCGTTGAATTATTTCCTCCATGGGAATAGTTTTTACTTTTCCCTTTTTTAGCGCCTGATACCTTTTTTCTAAACTTTTCAAAAAACCTTTTTGGTTCCGGCTTGTCCGGGTTAAGAGTAAAGCTTCTTTAGATAATATCTTCGCGAATCCATTATGTAGTATCCTCAATTTCATAGGTCATCAGATATTTTCAGCAGACAGCCAGACCTCACGACTCGAGATTCTTCAATTCCTCCTCGACGCGCTGGGCCCAAGGTGAGGTGTCCTCGGCAGGTTTCCGTGGCGTGGTTGGACTGCCACTTTTCTTTGCGCCAGGTGCCGGAGCTGTCCACTTTAGAATCACTGTGGCAACGACAAGGGTGCCAAGGAGAAAGGCGATAGGAATAAGCCAGTAAGCGGACTTGCCGAGCAGCGTGTCCTGAGAGGGTGACGCCAGAATACGCTCGCCATATCGCTGCGGAGAGGAGAAATAGCGTAGAATTTCCTTTCGGCTCTGGCCCTTCTCGACCAGCTCCGCGATCTTGGCCCGTACCTGGCGCGAGGCCGGCGACTCGTGCTGGTCGACCGTCATGTTCCAGCAGCACGGCGCCACCAGGCTGTGCTCGATTTCCGCCTGCAGCGCCTTTTGCTCTTCTGTCATGTCATCCGTATTCTCACTGGCCAGGCCGTAACTCGAGCCGGCAAAAAGAATTAGAACAAGCGCCATTAGCCGCAGCAGTGATTTCATTTTGAGATTGATCATTCTCCACCTCTTTACTTACTATCGAAAAGGTCATTCCGGCGAGCTGCCGGGGTTATTCTCATTTTCTGTAACGACCAGGGGTCAATTCAAACTCGCCAGCCGTCCCCGCGCCAGGTTGGCGACATCCGAGTCGGGGTAGTCGTTGAGGATCTCTTCCAGGTAGATCTTGCCTTGCTCGATTTCATTCATGTTAATGTAGGAATAGCCAATCTTTAGCAGGGCGGAGGCCGTTTTGTCACCGTGGCCGTACCACTTCACGACCTTCTCGAATTCATCGATGGCGTTTTGATAGCGGCCCTGGGCGTAGTACACCTCGCCAATCCAGTATTGGGCATTATCGACCAGGTCGGAATTCGGATGTTGGCTGACAAACTGTTTGAATCCCTGCAGCGCCAACTGGTAATTGCCGCGTTTGAGGTCACGATAGGCCGTGTTGTACAACTCGCGCGATTGATCGACGGCCAGAGATTGTGAATCCGCCGTCCGACGTGTTGAGGTCGTGTCTGGCGACTGCAAGCTGCTATCTGCCGTGGCTGGCCGAAGGCCGCGTCCTGGCCTGTCCCCAAACCTGGTGATTCTGTAGTTGGTGTCCTGCAACTGGTTTTGAATGGCCTCCATCTGCTGCAACGCTTCGTCGATCTTGCTGCTCAGGTCTGCTTTGTCTTGCAGGTTGGTGAATTTTAGCTCCTCGAGCTGTTTCTCCAGGTCGTCCAGTTCTCGCCGGAATTGTGAATTTTGCTGCTTGAGAAACTTGATTTCCCGCCGAAAATTGTCCATCTCAGTCTGACGGGTGCTAATGCGTTTACCTTGCGATGCGCAGCCAGCCAGAGCGAAGATGGCTGCAACGCACAGCAAGGTCGCCCGGTTTAAGCCGCGCCAATTCCTTGTGACGCCGTCGGACCCCGGGCCGAGAGTTTTTTTCCTCGGTTTCCTCATTTTCTCCGTCCTGGTTAGTTCAGAATAACAAATTCAGCTCGTCTGTTTTTGTCCCACGCCGCCGGTATGTGGCGGGGGTCAACGGGCCGTTCTTTGCCGTAACTGATGATGTCAATCCGGCCGGTCGAGATCCCGAAGCTCACCAGATAAGCGCGTGCGACTAGCGCTCTCCGTTCGCCGAGCGCCAGATTGTATTCCACGGTTCCGCGTTCATCACAATGCCCCTCGATGCGGATGTTCACCTCCGGATATTGCTGCAGCCGGCGGGCATTGTCTGCCAGAATCGCTCTTGCTGTCGGGTTCAACGTCGATTTGTCGAAATCAAAGTTGATACTCTGCAGAACCAGGGGATCTCTCTTCGGCAGGTCTTCTGCTGTTGCCTGCGGCTCCGGCTGCTCGATTTCCGGCTCGGGTTCAGCTTGAATTACCTCATCGAGATACGGGTCCGGATCATAGTCCACGGTTTCTTTGCTGCCCCCGCAGCCGAGAAGACCAACCACCAAAATTAGAAAAAATAAACGACAAAACAACCGTAATTTTTGTGCCATCCTGTTTTCTCCTCTATTCAGGTGTTTAGACTGTAGGCTGTTGGGTTCTGCGCAATGCTCTAATCAACGTTCATGGATTCTTCCTACAGCCTAAAAGTCTACAGCCTATTTACCTGTAGTTACGTTTTTTGACCCCACGAGATCCCTTTCTTACTACTCATTAATATTCAAACAAACACCCGAACATTTCGAATTCACCTCAACCTTGGGGACCAGGCGGGCAAATAATTGGTGCCGCCGGAGGTGACTCTTTTTTGGTCGGAACCATCCCAGAACATGGAGTACAGCTCTTTTCTTCCGCTTCTGGTTGAGCTAAAGATCAGGGAAAATCCATTCGGTGACCAGTTTGGGTCTTCATTGCTGCTGCTGCTGTCGGTCAGGCGCATGGTGTTTTCGCCTGTGACATCGATAGTATAGATATCAAATCCGGAGTCGGTTCTGGAGACATAGGCGATCTTGTCGCCGCGTGGCGACCAGGCCGGCGTGTCATTGTAGCTGCCCTCAAAAGTCAAGCGGCGCACGTTCAGGCCATCGGAGTCCATGATGTAGATTTGCGGTGAGCCGGAACGGTCCGAGGCAAATGCCAGGTCCCGGTTTGAAGGCGACCAGCTCGGGGATGAATCGATGGCCCGATTGTACGTCAAGCGGCGTAACTTTTTCTGCTCGATCTCCAGAATGTATAGCTCGGCATTGCCATCTTTGGTCAGGGTGAGCGCGATCTGGTTGCCGTCTGGCGACCAGGCTGGCGCCGAATTCAGCCCCTTCACATTCGATAGCCGGTATTGTGTGTCTGTGCGCAGGTTGAGCACATACAAATTCGGGTTGTCATCTCTGTAGGAGGTGTAGCATATCTTGCTGCCATCCGGTGACCAGGCGGGCGAAAGGTTGATGCTTTTGTCGGCGGTGAGCGTTCGGATGTTCTTGCCATCGAAATCCATGATTGCGATCTCTTTGGCCCCGTCGCGCCCCTCTTGAACGTAGGCGATTTTGGAGGTGGCGATGCCACGCACGCCAGTCAGACTGTAGACAATGTCATCGGCAATATGATGGATTGCGTAGCGCTCACGCCCGGCGCCCTCTGAATAATCAGACCGGATGATGGTGCGTCCAGAGACTCTGTCTACCAGGTCCGGACGAATGGTTACGCTCTGGTTATCGATGCGGAATGTCCCGGTCACCAGGGCCAGCGCCCCATGGCGGCCACTATTCTGTGCCTCCAGATTGGCGACATTTGTTTCAGGCGTTCCGAATTTGCGGTTGACCTTGAAGTAGCCGGACATCCAAAGGTCGTGGCTCAAGACCTCGGTGATGAGGGCGGTCGTAATATCAGAATCCGTTCCAGGTCTTTCGCCCGCAAACGGGTAGAGGTCGATTTCCATGCGCTGGAAAGTTCTTGCATAGACCTTCAGATAGACATCCGTTTGTGAGAAAGCGGTTGTCCACCCAATCGAAGCGAATGTGAGAAGTAGCGCAAATCGCGTACTTCTGCCTTTCGCGGCGCGTCTAACCTGTACGAAGTGAATGCTCGTGGTCAAAATCGTCTCAATGTCCCTGTTCAAATTCATAATGAACGCCGAGCCATGGCTCCGGGAAATCGTACGGCAACGGCGGCAGCGGATTAGCCAGCATGACCGCTCGCAAGGCGGCCTGGTCAAACATGTAGTCGCCTGAGCCGGATTCAATCGAGATGTTGGTCAACTGGCCGCTTCTCTGAATCTTGAAATAAATGAGGACCTTCTTTGAAAGCGCCAGGCCGGAGCTGAAGGGTGGCTCCCAATTCGCCTGGATCCGCGACTGTAAGAGCGCCAAATAGTAAGAAAACGGAAACTCCTTCACATCCAGGCGTACTTTCTTGCCGCCGACCGCTGAGGTCCCTTTGTTTGACGCTTCCGGCTCTTCGATCTGCTTTGGCGGACGCTCCTCCGGCTCTTCCGCGATGATTTTCTTCTTCTCCACCGTCACGCCTTCGAGCTTCTTGGGCTTGGGTTTGGCCACGTGTCTGCGCGGTGCGATTTTTTCCACTTCCGCTGCTTTGAAAGAAACGGGCTTTAGCTGCACCAGTTCTACCGGCATCACCCTCGGGTAGCCTTCGAATCGACCTGCACCTCGGTACGGGTAAAAAAATGCGGCGACGAGTAACAGGAGATGTATAGCAAATGAGAAAAGTACGTTGGCCTTCATTTGCGCAAGCCCAGGAATAGTCTGCTAATGAAATCAGTTGACACCCCAATCCGTGACCTTACCGCTGCCTCGGCTTCAGAACCAGCCCGAGCTTGCCAATGCCCAACTCCTTGATGATATCCATGACCTCGATGACATGACCATAGAACACCTCTTTGTCTCCCTGTAGCAAGATCGGTTTCAACCTGTTCGATACCTGCCGTTTTTGCAATCGTTCACGCAGCACGGGCAGCGAAATTTGCTCCCGGTTCCAAAACAAGGTGCCGCTTTTGTCAACGGTAAGAACGATGGCTTTGCCCGGGTCGATCTCTTTGGCAACGGTTTGGGGTAAATCCACCGTCATGCCGGAGCGCAGCAACGGCGCCGTGATCATGAACACGATCAGCAGGACGAGCGTGACGTCCACCAGGGAGGTCACGTTGATTTCCGAAAGGCTCGTATATTTAGCGGACTTCATGACCCTCCGCCTTCGCGAAGGCTTCGATAAGGTTTGAATAAAAGATTTCCAGCTCTGCGCTCAGCCGCTCGAGTTTGCCGACGAACGAGTTGTAGGCTATCACAGCCGGGATGGCCGCGCCCAATCCGGCTGCGGTCGTAATCAGCGCTTCCGCGATGCCCGGCGCCACCACGCTCAGATCTGCCGAGCCCGTGAAACCGATGGCCATGAAAGCGGTCATGACGCCCCATACGGTTCCAAACAAGCCGAAGAAGGGGCTGACGCTGCCAGTGGTTGCCAGGAAGGTCAGGTTCTTTTCCAGGGCTAGAACTTCGCGGCTGGCGACCGAGTCAAAGAGACGAACCAGGTCGTCGGAGGTATGAGAGGTGCGCGTCCTCTGCTCTCTCATCATGTCGATTGTGCCGCCGACAGCGGGGCTCGAAGCATGGTCATCGCTCCGATTGAACAGCCAGTACGCTTCCTTGAACACTTCTGCAAATGGATTGCGTGCATACTGCCGGCTTGCTTGAAAGATTTCACGCACGCTTTTGCGTTGCTGAAAGAGCACAAGAAAACGGTCTGATTGTTTACGTACACGCCGGAATACTCGCAGCTTGTCGATAATGATCCCCCATGAGATGATCGAGAACAGCAGTAAAATCCCCAGAACAACTTTTGCGACGATGCCCGCATGCAAGACGAGATCGAGTGCGTTCTGCTGTGTGAGAAACTGCTGCGGATTCTGGCCCAAAACGGTGACAATGACTGGCATGCGGAAAAACTCCACGGTTGGCTGTCGACCCTCTCATCTTTTGCACAAGAATGCTAAGGATGAGAAGGTGGACGGCATATGCGGCTTCGCCGCGTCAGGAATTGCTATTTAAACATTCAAAGTGAACTTAGGTTCCGAAGTGAATGTCGCATCAACGAGACTGAGAACCCCTTTAGGCTGTTGAGCAATATATTTTCATCTCTCAAAAAAAGCAAGGGTTTTTCAAACACTCTTTGCTTTCACAATCTCTATCACCGGAACTTCATCCACCAGCTTGACCTCTGGATAGACCTCGGTGATGGCGGCGACCTGCTTCCGCCACCTGCGTTTTTTGAGCAGCTCCCTCAAACCCTTGCGACACAGGATCTTCGTGTGAATCAAGTTCATGAGGTCCTGCGCCGCACGGCTTTTCGGGTCATGCAGGATGAAGGGCCGAAAGTGTCGAACCGCTCGTGCGACGTTGTCATCCAGCGAAATTCGACCAAGGATGCCAACCTGCAATGACAGCAGATCCGAAGCCGCCACCCGGATCGAAATCGCTTCGTCGAGATCGCTTTTTTCCCGTGCTTTGTTGAGGATCAGCTTTGGCTTAAAGGATCCCACGGCGGACTCGGACTTCAGGGTGGTTTCCAACCCCTCAGTTGCAAGCTTCGCCAGAATCTGCTCGACGGTCAATTCCATCTCGGACTGATTCCTCTCCTGTTCATTCAGGACGGCCAGCGCAGATGGCTGGTCCTTGAATGTACGCTTCAGGCTGCGCATCAAACAAACCTTGATGAATCCGAACGCCTCCTGTACCGAAGGCAACTCCGGGTTGACGACCAGGATCGGTTCATCTGCGAGCAGAAAAAAATCCAGCACGTTGAAATTGGAGCCACCCCCCAGATCCATGATGATGAAATCCGCCCGGAGAGATTTCAACGCTCTGATAAAGCGCTGCTTCTTGTGGTATTGCGGACTGACCAGGTCGAGCGCGCCACATGAGCCACTGATCATTCTCAAATTTGCAATCGGCGTCTCCACCAGAAACTCGCTCAGTGGCCGCCCTCGTTGGGTGAAGAAGTCATCAAAACTGTATTCTGGCTGCAAAAGCCCCATCACCGTGTGCAGGTTGGCGCCGCCAAAATCGCTGTCTACAATGATGACGTTGTATCCAAGAGAGGCCAGCGCGACACCCATAGAAGCCGTAATGACAGTTTTGCCGACGCCTCCTTTCCCGCTCGCGATCGCCAATAGCCTGGCGGATGGCGCAACTTGCTCACCCTGCAGGTTGAAAAAGCTGGCCATTCCGGGCATGCTTTCCGCTCGGATCCAATCCCGGGCGCGATTGCTCCAAACACAATCGTTCGGTGTAAAGACACCTTGCTCGATCAGCGTGCGCAGCTTTTTCTCCGACAGCGGCCCAATCATGTTGTCCTGGACTTTGATAAAGACGTTGTCCATGACGATACGAGTTTTCATAGCAGCAACGGGGTGGTGTTTAATATCTTACACTCTGTTGGGTCAAGAAGTTCGAGATAGTGATTAACATCGGTACGGAAGGATGAGTTCTTCAATGTCTGAGACGCTACGTCTCGACTGGGAACTCGCCAGCAGAAATGGCCCTGCGGCAGGAAAAGGTGAAATATTCCACACGGATCAGAACCCACACGGATTTGTTGATCAAGAACTTTTTCCGTGTGGTTTTTTGATCCGTGTGGACCCATTCGCGGGCCCAATACTATCGACAACAAATTGTCGCTATTTTTTCTCAGGCGCCTAGGGATATCCGAGGATTTAGATGTGAGAAAACGAGTAAATTCCGGCAGAAGTTGCCAGATTTTCTGCAACTAGACCTGCAGTCATGTCGCCACTGACAGGATCTGATTCACACACAGATATGCAAACAGCAGCAGAGACAGGATCAGTAGAAGATTCATCGCCCAGTGGTTTCGGAGGGCCTCGCCAACCCACTGCCGGCGTGAATTCATGTACAACAAGGTTGCCGCAAGAAACGGCATGAACAGCGCGCCGATGATGGAGTAGATAACAATCAGAGCCACGGGTCGACCTATGAGGAGGAGCATGAGCGGCGGCCCTGCCAGCCAGAACAAATAAGCACGGTACCAGGGCGATTTCGTGCAGATGAGTTTCCCGTGCTTCTCCGGTGGCAGCCGTTTTACTAGCCCGACGAAATCGCAGAACATATAGGGCACGCCTTGCCACACGCCGAGCATCGAGGTGGTCACTGCCCCCCAGAAGCCAATCAGAAACGCCCAATGTCCGGCCGGTCCCAACACGTCTTCCAAAATCGCGGCCATCTGAATGACGCCCTGACTGCCCGAGATTGACATATTGCCTGGCTTTAGTATTTCAGCCGCCAGCACCATGATGGCGACCCCGAACAATCCGGTGAGAAAATAGGAGACGCCGAGATCGACTCGGACCAGGGCTTTGTATCTGGACCCGTGCCACTCCCGCTCACGAATCCAATAGCCGTAAGCCAGCATGGTCAAGCTGCCACCCACGCCACCGATGACGCCGAGAATGAATTTGGGACTCCCGGCTGGCACCGCCGCCTGCGATACAGTCTGGCTCAGGGTTACGGTGGCCGGTTCAATCCACAAAGCACAGCCTACAATCGTGACGAACATAAACCCGATAAAGGCTTTCATCAACTGCTCGAACTGTGCATAGCTGCCAAACAGGACGATCATAGCAGCAGCAAGGGAGTGAATCGTGCCCCAGGCTTTTACAGAAAGCTTGGGCACCATGGCTTGCGCGGCCAGACCGCAGGCCGAAATCAGCGCCGCGCCCACGATGAATGACCATAGCACCAGGTAGACAAGAAAAAAAATCTGCACCCAGCGACCAAGATGGCGCACCCAGCCCTCCAACAGTGTCGTGCCGGTCGCAAGCTGCCAGCGTGCCAGACCTTCGTTCAAGACAAACTTCAAAATCGCCCCGACGACCGCGGCCCAGATGACGGCATAGCCGTAACGTGCGCCTGAGACAGCCGCGGCCACCATGTCGCCGGCGCCAATACCGGTGGCCGCGATCGCAATGCCCGGGCCGATCGCTGTTAGGTAGGGTCTTAGCTTCGAGATGTGGGGGGTGTTTTGCAAGGGCTTTAAGTTTCGGTGTGTATCCAAAACCTTGCGAAGGTTCGAAACCTTCGCAAGGTTGCTCGGTTACTTCAGAAAAGCTCTCTTGGTGGTTGGCTCAGCCTTTGCCTACGTTTTTATGCTCATGTCATCTTTGTTGTTTCCAGCATCGTCTTCCTGCATCTTTTTTCTTGCGGAGAGGTTCAACAGGATGATCAACCCCATGCCGACCATAATCACCACATCCGCCCAGTTGAAGATACCGGTTCGCAAGCCGCCGATGCCCATGTTCATAAAATCGATAACTTTGCCGTCGTTAATGATGCGATCAAAGAGATTACTGGTTCCCCCACCGAGGATGAGTGAAAGGGCAAAAATATGATTCTTGTCCAACTCGCGAGCATAGAAGATATAGACAAACAAGGCCACCAGCAGTCCGCCGCTGATGATGGTGAACAGCCAGGTTCGAAGGTCTTTCGGTAAGCCCGAGCCCAGACTCAAAAAAGCGCCTGAATTCTCGGCATACTGCAAGCGAAACGTTTCCCAGAGGTAGGTCCTGGGGGGCGACTGCGCCAGTGCTTGCTTCGCAACGCGTTTGCTGATCTGGTCACACCCTAAACAGGAAATGAGGACCAGGAGCATGAGATAGAATTTCTGATTCCTTTGCATGGATTCCTTTCTGTTTGCAAAACTGCGGTTCAAGAAACGTAGGGTATCGTTTCACTCGGAATTTTGCGCCAGCTCATACAACTCACGTTCATCTATTTTCATCGTTCGTCCGTCGCCCCCCCGCATGCAGGCCACGATTTCCGCCACAATGCTGACGGCAATCTCCTCCGGCGTAATTGCGCCGATGTTCAATCCAACGGGTGCGTGGACTTCTTTGATGCGTTCGAGGGGGACGTCATCGTCCAGCAGGTCACGTAAGATCATCAGGTTTTTGCGTTTGCTGCCCAGCAGACCGATGTAGCGCGCGGGGGTGGCCACAGCGGCTTTGGTGGCCAGGTCATCAAACTTGTGGCCCCGCGTCGCCACCACGATGAAGGAGTGATACTGAAGAGCCACGGTGTCAAACGCCTGGTCGAACTGTGCCACCACTGTCCGCTCCGCTTGCGGAAACCGCGTGCGGCTGGCAAACTCGGGCCGGTCATCGATCACAATGATGCGAAAATCCAGCGTCCGCGCCAGGTTGTAAACGGCCTTGCCGATATGGCCGCCTCCGATGATAACCAGGGTCGGAGGTGCGGCGAAGCCTTCGACATAGACTTCTGTTCCCTCTGGCCCTCGTACAACCTCAGTGCCACCGGATGGCGCGAGGCGTTGCCCGACCTTCCGCACCTGCTCGTCGAGCGTTGCGTTCCCCAGAGAGCCAGTCAACTGACCATTTTCACGGATCAAGCACTTTGTCCCGGGCGCACTGCGATTCTGGCTACAGACAACCGTTGCGACCGCTACCGGCGGCCCCCCCTCGAATGCTGCCGTTATGGCCTCCACAAACGGCAGCGCTTGACGCGGTTGCCACTGTGGTTCGAGATAAAAAAACATGGTCCCCCCGCACACCAGACCATCCTTTTCGACCACATCCGCGTCCAGAGTATATTCGCGGAACTGCGGCCCGCTCTTGTCTTGCAGCATCTCTTTGGCGTAATACCAGATGTCGCCTTCTACACACCCGCCACCCAACGTCCCGACACGGCTACCGTCCTGACGAATCAATTGCTTGGCACCGGCTTTCTGCGGGGTCATGCCCCGGGTGCGCACTACGGTTGCCAGCACATGGGGCTCGTTTTGGCGCAAAAGCCGAAGCGACTCTTCGACGACTGCTTTCATAGCTCGAACTGTTAGCCTCAAATCTGATGCAGGAATATAGCAAGGCCATTGCCAAAATGCAAATGAAAAGGGGCGCACAATGTAGGCGGAAGGAGGGTTGAAAATCAAAAAATTGACTATCTCCAGTTCAAATTCACAAAAAGTGTGAGGCCGAGAACAAGTGACCCAATTTCGAGCGACGAAATAATGAAGGGACCAGGTGACCCTGTTGCGATAGCTAGGCCAGAGTCGAAACGGTATGTGTCGAGTTGCCAACTTGCCGGATTTCGCGTTCCGTCTGCCCCAGTGCCGCAATGCCGGCCACAACCTTTCTGGATATGAGCAGGAATGTCTTGCGGCCCATTTCCATCCTGCGCTCGGTCGAGAAATCCAGTGGTTCACCCATTACCATGTGCACGAGATGGTGCCTGCCAGTGTTGTTATGACGGTAGAGTTTGAGGAAGTTTTTCGGGAGACCCTGCAAGAAGACAGGGATGACATTGGGATTGGCGCGGTAGATGAGTTCACCGCAGCCCGGTTTTGCGGGCAGGAGAGAATACGGGTCCGGGCCTTTGTTGCGTGTCCCCTCCGGGTGGAATCCTATCATGCTTTGTGGATCCTCGAGCAATCCCACCATGATCTCCGTCGCAGTCTTGTTCCATTGACGCCGACTTTTGTCTCGCACAATCGGCGGATACATGGCGCCCTGGGCCACGGTGAGGTTCACCAGCAAGCCAGTTGGATTGTCGTAGAAAAAATTCGAGCGCACCGGGAAATAGACGTTGTGGTGGGCTCCATACAGGCGGAAGAGCCGGGCAGCGATCACAAATTGGTCGTACAAGGTTCGGTGGTTGACGGCCAGCAGGATGCTTCGGCCCGGCTCGGCTTTTTCGAAATTCTCGAAACCATGCGCCTGGACACTGTTTGAGGTGAGCAACTCTATCCAGCGCCAGCTTACCCTGGCGTTGAACCCGGTAAGCAGTTTGCGCACTTCAGGCGACCGGTTCAAGCGGTCTATTACTCTGAAACTAAAGCGCTCGACCGGAGTCAGCACCTGAAGATGTTCTCGGTTCGGTTGAATGGCAACGCTTTTGTTAGATGGTAATTCATCCATTGTTTAACATGTTGCTTGAGCACATATTTTCCTGTCTTTGGTGGTTGCATCGTCTCGTTCACGTCCGTGAATTGTAGACATCGACGTTGATTCACAAAGACAACTTCATTGGCGTAATCACTTGCAGTAGAGAAGATAAGTAAATAGAATGACGTTTGCCACCAAATTTTGACCAGGTTTTGGAGGTATTTCTCTTGACTTTGCACAACATGATAAGTAGGTTGCACGCGAGAAGTGGAAGAATGTCATTCCGGCCTTATGCCGCAATCATGCGGGCCTGAGTTCATCCTTCAGTACCATCTTGAATACTGTGAATAATGACAACTGCATCCTGAATCGACCGGGGCCATGAAATCATCGAGTGACATCATCATTATCGGCGGTGGCATCATCGGCTGCGCCATCGCCAACCGCCTGGCTGCGGAAGGTTTGAATATCACCATCATCGAAAAAGGCGAACCAGGGCGGGAAGCCTCCTGGGCGGCTGCCGGGATGCTGGCGCCGCACGCGGAAGCCGCCCATAGTGTACCAAGCGTCTCGAGCAATTTGATGCAGGCGAGCCATGCTCTTTACCCTGATTTTGTGGCGGAACTGGAGGAGGAAACTGGTATTCAAATCGGCTATCAAGTCGGGGGCAGTCTTGTGGTTGCGACTGACTATCGGGAAGCCACGATGCTGGCGGGGCTCCTCGAGCGGCAATTGGCAGTTGACAGGCCGGCAGAGGAGTTCACCGCACAGCAGGTACACGATATGCAACCCGGGCTGGCAGAAAGCGTGCAGTCGGCGCTTTTTTTTCAGCACGACCATTATGTCAATAACCGCCGACTGATGAAGGCGCTGGTGGCCAGCGCGCGCAAACACGGCGTTCAGTTTAGAACCATGACGCCCGTGATTGGACTCGAGTGTGAGCAGTCGCGCATCTCAGGCGTTCTGACCCCGGATGGCCTTCAGGAGGCGGACGTGGTCGTGAACGCGGCAGGCGCCTGGGCTGGCACGCTTGACCCCTCGAGCAATATCAGGCTGTCCGTACGGCCTATCCGAGGTCAGATTGTGCAGGTGCAAGTTCAGCCGCAGATGCTGAACCAACTCATCCATTCGAGTGGTTGCTATATTGTACCGTGGCCGGATGGACGCACTCTCATTGGCAGTACACTTGAAAATGTCGGATTCGACAATAGCGTCACGGCCGCCGGAGTGCAAGCGCTTTTGAGCGCCGCTATCAAGATTGTTCCGGCGCTTAAGGAAGCGGTCGTCAAAGATATGTGGGCTGGCCTGCGGCCGGATACGAGTGACAACTTACCCATTCTGGGTTGTACCGGAATTCAAAATTATATTATCGCGACCGGCCACTTTCGAAATGGAGTTCTTCTGGCTCCCATCACTGCAAGACTCATCTCCGAGCTCGTATTGAGCGGTCAGCCTTCCATTCCTCTGGCGCCATTTAGCGCCGCCCGATTTTCCGCAGATCCATGAGCGATTTCGTTTTATGGTCTGATCTTCAGCCGTCTGGTCTGTACACCGAATTGTCATGACAGAAACTGCCGGGCTCCCTCTACTGACCAGAAATTTTTGGAAAAACTAAAGTTTGAGGGCAAGAAGTCGATGATATTACCGAAAATAAACTATTCACAAAACTTCAAACAAAGGGTGGTTTTTCCATGCAAGTATCAGGTGCCGATTCTCAAGCTCCTTTTGTGCCCACGCAGTTCTTTGCGGAAGCCCTCAAAGATGAAAACACAAGTCGGGCACAGCATGCTCAAAGCGAGAATCACAGCCGGGAAGTTGATTCACATCATGCCGAAGGTCAGGAGGACATTGTGAATATTCAAGGCAACCCAGATGCGGTCCACGGCACCGCCGGGACAAATCATCTAGAACAGGACCAGACGGGAGAGGCGAAAAGTCAGTCTTCCCGGGAATCTTCTGGCCAGGGAGAGAAAAACCAACAAAGTGCAGAAGAAACCCGTCAGGCAGAACAAAAGGCGCGTTTTTTTGACCGCTCCGGCCAACTTGCTGAACCACAAGCAAGTTCTTCCGTTGTCGACGTATTTGGGTAGAAGCCATTTCATTTGACCAGCGGCAAGAGTCAGCGTGATGGAAGTTTCGACTTCTCTATCTCCTGGTGTCCAAGCGCACTACGCAAGTGTCAGCGCTAAGCAGACGTTCTCAATCGGGGCTCAGGAGCTGAGTCCGGAGGAAGAGAAGATTCTTAAGGAACTTCGCCAGCTTGACATGGAGGTTCGCCGGCACGAGCAGGCGCACAAAGCAACCGCGGGGCCCTACGCAACAGGCGGCCCGGTGTACAAATACGTCACCGGGCCAGATGGTAAGCAATACGCCGTCGGGGGTGAAATCAAAATCGACACCTCGGAGGTGCCTGACAACCCGCAAGCAACGATCCGTAAGGCGCAAGCCGTCAGACGGGCAGCGTTGGCACCCAGAGATCCCTCTTCGGAAGACCGGCGCGTTGCGGCCAAAGCCCGCCAGATGGAAGTCGAGGCGCGTCGAGAATTGGCGAAACAGAAGCGGGAGAAACTTTCGCACTCGCTCGAGGATGGGGAGCAAGATGGAGGTCCACCCTCCGCAGTAGATGTTTTTGCCTAACCCGGTCAGCGTGGCGCGGGCCGAGAACGGTCGACGTGTTCATGCTCCAAGGATTCATACAGATTCATCTATGGTCCTGAATGATTTGGTAACAGACAAAAAAACGCTTGACTGTTAGACTATTTTGGAGTATACTGCAGTTTAGTTAAACTATTCTGGAGCATTCTCCGTAATGGACTGGATTCAAAGGAAGCTCGATCTCAATCTGCCTGTGGGACAGTCAGCCTTTTTGTGGGGGCCGCGAAAGACCGGCAAATCGACCTACCTCAAAATGAGATTTCCAGACAGCTTAGTCTTTGATTTTCTCAAGACAGATTTGTTCATGGAATTCGCCAAAAGACCGTTTCTTTTGCGTGAACAGCTCGAGGCCAAAGACAAGGGCATTCTTAAGCGTCCGATTATTCTGGATGAAGTACAAAAAGTGCCGCAAATACTCGACGAAGTTCACTGGCTCATCGAAAACCAGGGGGTAAGCTTCATCCTGTGCGGCTCCAGCGCCCGCAAACTCAGGCGAGGTCAGGTTAACTTGTTAGGAGGCCGCGCCTGGCGCTATGAAATGTTTCCTCTGGTTACGCCTGAAATCGGCGAGTTCGAGTTACTGCGAGCTTTGAACCACGGCCTGATTCCTGTTCATTATTTGCAGGAGAATTTTAGAAAATCATTGCTGGGCTATGTCACCGATTATCTCAGAGAAGAAATCTTCAATGAAGGGCTGACCCGCAACATCCCGGCATTCTCGCGATTTTTTGAGGCCATGGGATATTCGCACGGGCAAATGACCAATTATGCCAACATTGCCCGGGAATGCGGCGTCGATGCCAAGACCGTAAAGGAATACTACCAGATATTGGTAGATACTTTATTGGGGCGGATGGTGCTGCCGTTTAAGAGGAGGCAGAGCCGGCAAGTGATCGGCAAGGCGCCCAAATTCTATCTTTTCGATGTGGGCGTGGCCGGGGCACTGGTGAATCGCCGCCTGACCGAAGACAAAGGTGATGAATTCGGCCGGGCCTTCGAGCACTTTGTTTTCATGGAACTGACGGCTCACAGCTCGCTTTCCGAACTCAGTTACGACATTCAGTTCTGGCGCACCAGGTCGGGCCTGGAAGTAGATTTCATTCTGGGTAAAGGAGAGGTGGCGGTGGAAGTGAAGGGAACCGGCCGCGTTGACAACCGCGACTTGCGACCACTGCTGGCGTTCATCGAAGAGCATGCGCCCAAAAAGGCGCTTGTGGTTTGCAATGAAAAAACGGAAAGAGTGCACGCCGGCATTCGAATTTTGCCCTGGACGATTTTCTTGGAAAAACTGTGGGCCGGGGAGATCATTCGTTAATGCCGGCGGCTTGTTGAAGATAATTGGCATGCCAGACGATCTGACTCTCTGGGTCGTGGCTTCAGTGATGGAAGAAGAGTGCGACGGCCTGTCGAGAATTGGCGCAACATAAACAGGAGAAACTTTCGCACTCGCTCGAGGATGGAGCGCCCCCTCCGCCGTAGATGTTTTTGCCTAACCCATTCAGCGTGGCGCGGGCCGAGAACGGTCGACGTGTTCATGCTCCAACAATTTATCCAGATTCATCGGCAACATAATCGTAAACGTCGTCCCTTTGCCGACCTCGCTCTCTACGGTGATCTTGCCTTTATGGTCCTGAATGATTTGGTAACAGATTGACAACCCGAGTCCCGTGCCAACTCCAACCCCCTTGGTTGTAAAGCCAGGATCGAAAACCTTGTCAAGCTTTTCCTGTGGAATGCCCGCGCCATCGTCGCTCATTCTAATCTGAACTTTGGGATGAACGAGCCTGGTCGTGATGGTGATTGTCCCTCGTTCGCGGATCGCTTGTTTTGCGTTGATGAGCAGGTTGAGAAAGACCTGATTCAGCCGACCCGGAAAGCAAGGGATCGGAGGGATATCCCCGTAGTTTTTGTCGACCGTAATGTTGTGCTTGATTTCGTGATGAATCAGCGTGAGCGTGTCTTCGAGCCCTTCGTGGATGTCGACGAGTTTGAGCTCTGCTTCATCCAGCCGTGCGAAGCTCCTGAGCCTGCGAACAATCGTGGTGACCCGTTCGCTCCCCGTGTCGATGACTTTGTTGGCATCCTGAATGATTCTAAGCGGTCCATAGAGGTCGCCATCATTTTTCAGGTCTTCGGCGTATTTGGTTTCCAGCGTCTGTTCGAGTCTTACGACGGCGCGCTTGAGCGTATCGTGCATGCTATGAACGGCCCCGATCGGTGTGTTGATTTCATGTGCGATGCCGGCGACCAACATGCCCAGAGAGGCCATCTTCTCCGACTGCACGAGCTGTCCCTGTGTCTGGTGCAGATGCTGGTTTGCTCGCGCCAGCTCCCGCAGGCTCTCTTGCAGCGCTTTTTCCGCCTGTTTGCGCTCGGTGATGTCGCGCGCGAATCCGATTCGGCATGTCACTTCCCCTTTGTCATCATACATCGAGAAGGCAGAGAGTTCTACATCTACCGGGGCGCCGTTCTTGGGATGGCTTACGATTTCACCGCGGAAGCTGCCGGTTCTCGTCAAAGATTCGCCAATCTTGCTGAAGGTTTCTTCGGAGGTGAATAGAGCAGGGGTCTTGCCACGCAGCTCCTCATCGGTGTAACGGTAAAGCTTTCGGGCGGCAGGATTCTGCTCCAGAAAGAAGCCGTCAGGGTCCAGAATGGTGATCGGATCGTTCGAGTTCTGGAAGATCTCTTTATACAGGTGAAGCTTTTCCTGTGCCAGCTTGCGCTCTGTGATGTCCTCGCTGACGCCGCAATAGCGGTAGATCTCCCCATCTGCATTGCGTACGGCAAAAGCGCGCGAGCGAATCCAGCGCACGGAGTTGTCCGGGCGAATGATGCGAAACTCCTGTTCGTTTTCGCGGCGCCCAGCTTGTTCCAGGTCACTGGAGAGTTTCTTGATGTCGTCCGGATGGACAGCGTTCAGCCAGTTGTCCGGGTTCTTGTAAAGCAGTTCACGCGGCCGGCCAAAGATGTCTTCATAGGAGGGGCTCACATAGATCATTTCATGCAGCTCGAGGTCGACCATCCAAAAGACCTCCTTGATGTTCTCATTCAGCTGACGGAATTTCTCCTCGCTCTCGCGCAGTGCTTCCTCAGCTTTTTTTCGCTCGCTGATATCATAAAGAGAGCTGATGAAGACAGACTCGCCACCGATTTCGGTCGTCTCGATGGAAAAGATCATCCAGGCTGTCGTGCCGTCTGCCTTTCTTATTTCAACCTCGTGGTTACGCAGGGAGCCGTTTTGGTTCACTTTTTCGAGCACGATCTTACGTTCTTCGGGATTGGCGTAGTAGTCCGGTGCGGAGGCGCCGGTCAGCGCCTTTCTTTTCACGCCGATGAGGTCGGCCATCTGGTGATTGGCATAGAGTATCTTACCGTCTTGTTTGCGCGTGACAATCACCGGGAACGGCGAGGCTTCCATGATGGCACGCAATTGCTCGTCCGCCCGCTTCATCTTCGTGATATCGTTATAAATCCAAACGCTGCCCAGCTCCTTGTTGTCCTTGTCCAGCACTGGGATGGCAAACACAGAGACAAATCTAATATTGGGTGTCGACAACTCGAAGGCGCGCTCATAAATCTTTTCCATGTCAGACAAGCCTTCGATATCTGTGTCCGGGTGCGCCAGCAGCCGTTCGGCTAACCGCTGGAATTTCTTCTGCGCCTTGAAGCAGGACTTGATGCCGTTGTTAAACCTCGAAATGGGCTGATTCATCATCGCGGTTGTGTCGATGCAGAAGAAGTCTTTCACACGCCGGTTCGAGGCGATAATTCTGTTGTTGAGATCAACCATGACAATCGCACTGAGCGAAGAGTCCAGAATGGCTTGCAGGCGGTTGTTGGTCTCAGAAACTTTGCGCAACAAACGCTCCATTTCCTTGTTCTTGTGTTCAAGCTGCTCCTGTACAGAAAGCAGCTCGATATTTGCTCTTGCGAGGGAATAGGTGTTCTTTTCCGACTCCCTGGTTTTCTTTCGCAGCTCCTGTTCCAGCTCCTTCCGCTTCGTAATGTCACGCGCAATACCGTCCTGTCGGACGACCTTGCCGTTTTCAAAGATGAGGCGTCTGTTCACTTCAAAGTGCCTGGTCTTGCCCGATTTGCAGATCATGCGAAACTGTAGAGTCTTAATCTTGGAATCGCCTGCGGTCTTGGTTTTCTGAAAACTGGCTTTGAGCTGTTCTCTGTCGTGCGGATGGACATAATCGAAGACTGAGCGCCCAAGCATCTCGGAAATCGCATAACCAAGCAACCTTTCCCCTGCGGGGCTCACGCTCAAGAACCTTCCTTTTGAATTGAGCGAATACACGAGATCCGGCACGGTTTCCAAAAGCATCTGTAGATTCGATTCCGACCGCGTGAGCGCTTGCTCGAGACTGGCCTGCTCCAGTGCTTTCTGAATGGTCGTCTCGATGGTGTTGATTTCGACCGGCTTGAGAACGAAATCATTCGCTCCCTGTTTGATAGCGCTTACTGCCTGTTCAACAGAGCCGCGAGCGGTCAAGATGATCACGGGCGTCTCAGCATTGATGCGCTTGACCTGCCGCAAAACTTCCAGACCGTCCATCTCGGGCATGTGCAGGTCGCACAGGATGACATCGGCGCCAGCAGACTGAAACTGTCCCAGCCCCTCGCTGCCAGAGGCTGCCAGAGACAGGCGGAATCCCTTTGCCTCCAGCTTTGCGCTCAAATCTTGACGCGCGTGCGCGTCATCCTCAACATAGAGCAAGTGAATGTTTTTCATTTTCAAGTGCTTGTTTTAACAGGTCTACACCACTTTGCCTAAAAGGTATTAAAGTCCACCCTCAAAATCAATCAAAGTGTTCAATTAAATGTTGCATAAATGGCTCTATTAGATTACCTTGAATTCTCAAGGCTAAGCAACACCGTCACGAAAGTTCGTTCGCGCGCCTTTGCTTGCGAGGCAGGGAACAGGCCTGAACTTCTTATAAATATTATGGTTGACCTCGTCAATTATCCGAAATTATCTCGAAGTGCTATTGCAGGACTCGCTTCATTGTTCATCATCGTTGCTGGTGCAAACTTCTACCGTTTTTCGACCTCCACGACAGACGAGAACCTTTTCCGCGCGCCTCCTTCCCACCTGTATGTCACCACCAGTTTCCCGACCCTGAATCAGAGCAGAGCAAGTCACCCGTCCAACCCGAATGCGGCCATTGACTCGGTTAAGATAGGGGATATTTTGTCTTCTGTCGACCATCAGCGCGTCAAAACAGTTGCCCAGTTCGAGAAGATCACACACCCTCTCCCACATGACAGCGAGATAACATTCGGGATCCTCCGGATCTCGGAGGGTGAACGCTACAACTTTCTGGTCAGAAAATCAGCGCTGCCGGATAGTTTCCTGACAGACCTGCCCAATTGTGTACTGGTTTATCATGTGACTCCCGGAGGCGCTTCTGACCTGGCAGACCTGCGCGTAGGCGACCTCATCTATCGCATAAATGGTGAGGCGTTCAGCACGACCAACGAAGCGGACTTCATCCTGCGTGGTGTGGAGAGTGGCAAAACCATCCTCTATGACGTTATCCGCAACAACAAGAAAATCGTCGTACCAGTCACCCTGGCTAAGTTTGGTCTGCAATTGGCGGTGTTCTCTTTCTTTCTGGTCGGATTGGTTTACTGGGGGACCGGAGCGTTCATCGCGCTCAGCAAGCCGCACATCCTGGCGGCCCGGCTCCTGGGCCTGGGATTTATGTGCTTTGGATTCTTCATGATGGTGCTGCTGGCGCAACGGGATGTGGTGTTTGACGTCTTTGCGAAATTGCGCACGGTCATGGCGCTGGGCGCCTTCCTGTTCGGTTTCGTCTTGTGGGGCCATAGCAAATATTATTTTCCTCTGGAGCAACCACAAATACAAACCAGACGAGGGCAAACCCTCGCGCCTTACCTGATGGCAACCGGTTTCTTGCTCGTGTTTGTTGCCATGATCTACTTGAATGTAGACAGCAAATTGGCTGTCCGGATTGTTTTCTGGAGCGCCGGAGCCTTGATTCTGGGGTACAGCTTCTTGTTTGATTTGATTTACCGTAAGCAGCGAAGTACGCAATACAAGAAGATAAAACGGCCGCTAGGCTGGTTGAGTTTCTCAGCTTGTATTCTGGCCGCGGTTACGGGATACCTGATTATCAGCACAGGCGAACCCAGACAGTTCGGACTGATCGGCTTCTATTTTTTGATTATTCCGGTTGCGTATCTCTATAGCATCGCTCGCTTCCAGCTTCTGGAGATGAAGTTGCGCGTTCGCAAGAATGTGCAATATAGCATTGCATCCACCCTCTGGGTCATCGCCATGTCCTCAGTTCTGGTGAAGCTGTTGCTTGCTTTGCCGAGCCTGGATCTCAATATTCCAAATATTCAGTTCACCGGCACCTCCTTCGTTGTCCTGGACATTCCACCTGATCCCAGACTGCATGACTTTTGGGAAAAATTGCTCATCATGGTGTTCGCTCTGGGGCTTGCGCTCGTTTTCTGGCGGCTTGGCAAGATGGGGCAGGGCGTGCTCGAGAGGCTGTTCAATCGGCGCGCCTACGACATCAACCGCGCAACCAGCGAGCTGGCCGAAGTCATGGCGACCAAACTTGGCATGAAGGAGCTTGCTCGGGGTGTGGTCGAAAAACTCGCAAAACTCATGCAGCTCAAACGGATCGGCATCATGTTTTTTCGCGATCAAAAAAGCTGTTGCTGCCAGGAGGCTCATGGTTTCGATGGCACCGAGTGGGAGGTGTTTTGCGTAACCGTTAGTGACAAGCTTATCCATGAGATCCAAAAATTCCGCAGCGAGTCCCGCTTCAGTATCGATTACTTGCCCTACGGCATCAAAGAGGATTTATTGCGGGAAGGTTTTCGTCACCTCATCCCTATCCGCTTTAAAGACAAGCTGGTCGGGACGTTCATCATCGGGGAGAAGCTCTCGGAGTCGCCGCTCCATCTCGAAGATTTGAGCTTTCTGGCAGCCGTGGCGAAGCAGGCCTCCATCGCTATCGAGAATGCATTCTTACACGAAGAGCTCACCGAGCAGGAACGGTTGAAACACGAGTTGAAGATCGCCCGCCGTATCCAGATGGCCTCATTGCCGCAAACGACGCCACAGGTGGACGGCCTGGAAATCGCCGGTATCTCCATCCCGGCGCTCGAGGTTGGCGGCGACTATTTCGATTACCTCAATGGCGTCTCGGCTGGTGTCACGGTCATTGTTGGCGACGTCAGCGGCAAAGGCACATCTGCAGCGCTTTACATGTCGAAGGTGCAAGGGATCATTCGTTCTCTGCATGGGTTCAACCTATCACCCGGAGAGCTGTTTGTGCGCGCCAACCAGCTCTTGTTCCAGGATCTCGAAAAGAAATCCTTCATCACGGCAATTGGCGCCTTCATCGACCCGGGCAAGCGCAAGTTGGTCCTGGCGCGTGCGGGCCACCTGCCATTGTTCTATTTTAGCTTTGTAGCAAAGGAGGTCTCACTGCTCACGCCCAGAGGGCTGGGTCTTGGCCTGGACGGCGCCGAGGTCTTCGCCAGTGAGTTGGAAGAAAGCGAGATCTCCTATCAAGCCGGCGATGTCTTTCTGTTGGTGACCGATGGTGTAACCGAAGCGCAAACCGCAGCGGGAGGTGAGTTCGGTGAGGACAAACTGATAGAAGTCTTGAGCGCAAATGCTGCGCTCGATGCCAACAACATTCGTGACCGCGTATTAGCCGAAGTCAGGTACTTTCTCGACGACGAGCTGCCGCATGATGACCAGACCGTGGTCGTCGTCAAAGCACTATAGCGCGCCGACCATCCGGAGTGAGCTGGTGGTCTCGCATGGGGGTCATATTCTAAAACAAGGAGCGTCTACACACCGACCTTCCATCAGAAAACCGTAGGGGTTAAACCATGAACAAGTCAAGTCCAGCCGACCTGCAGAAGAATATCTGTGAACTCCAGAGCCAGCTCCAGCGAATGAAAAAGCTGTCGACATTGGGGGAGCTGGCCACGGGGATCGTCCACGATCTCAAGAACCCGTTGACGTTCATCAAGAATTTTTGCGAGCTTGGTCAAGAAACGTTGCGCGAGCTGAAAATCGCCATCGCTGCAGAAGGCAACACTTTTTCGCGCAAGCCGGAAATCGAGAACATGCTGGAGACGCTGCAATTCAATCTCACCAGAATAGCGGACAACAGCAATCGAGCGAACGAAACGATTCAGCATATCCTGCTCTATGCCCGCACCAAGAAGCAGCCCCCTGAACCGACCGATATTCACAAGCTCATCGATGAATATTTGGCTCTGGCTTATCACGCCGCACGAGCTCAAAGCACCACCTTTACGCTGAGTATCCAAAAGAACTACGACGCCAGAGTTGGGCTTGTTGAGGGGATTGTGCAGGATATCAGCCGGATGCTTCTCAATATTTTTTCAAACGCATGTTTTGCCATGGCGGAGAAGGATTCCTTCACCGGGCCAGGCTATTCGCCAGCGCTGTCCATACAAACGCAAGGTTGCAGGGGGAAGGTCCTCATTCGAATTCGTGACAACGGGACGGGAATACGGGATGAGAATCTGGAAGAGATCTTTGAGCCGTTCTTTACGACAAAAAAGGGCAATCAGGGAACCGGGCTGGGATTGACGATTTGCAAGGACATCGTTGAAGCGCACGGCGGTGAGATTTCTGTGACCTCGCAATGGGGAGAGTTTGCTGAATTCACCATTACACTTCCGGCAGAGGGATAATTCCCGCCTGATGCCAGGAGTTGTGCTGGCCATGTTTTCTCAATTCTTGCCAGACCTCAATCTAATCCTTCCTTGCATAAATATGCGGCCTACTGCGAACAGATGTCCAACAGGGGGTTGTCCAAAAATATTGCGAGTTTTCTTGTGATTTCGGCTCAGAGATAGTGGAGATGCTGAGAGGAATCTTGCTTTGAGATCCTGACCTGGCCAGAGCGGCAGGCCATGTTGACCCACCCCAGGTTCAGACTCTGGACGAGTCTGAACCTGTCCCCTCCAGGGAGGGGAGCGGGGTAAATCTCCTCCCGGGAGGAGACAGAAAATGAACTTGTTCATTTTCAGAGGTGGGTATGGCTGTGCAACGAAGGAATAGACTGTCACGTCGACTGGCCGCTGAGAACACGCGCCAGGCTTACTGTCCAGATGCCTTTGGCGTTCTCTTAACGGGGAGATGTAAGGAAAAGACCGTCCCTTTCCCGACCTCACTTTTGACCTCAATCCGTCCTCCGTGCTCCTCGATGATTTTGTAGGAGATCGACAATCCGAGCCCGGTGCCCACGCCGACCCCTTTTGTCGTAAAGCCAGGGTCGAAGATCTTGTCGATGTTCTGCGACGGAATGCCGACGCCCGTATCTGCAAAGTGCACGTGGATCTCCCCATCATGATATTCTGTTTTGATGGTTATCGTGCCTTCGCCCTGGATGGCCTGGCAACTGTTGACCAGGAGGTTCATGAATACCTGGTTCAACTGGCTGGCATAACATCGCGTTGGCGGGATGTCATCATACTGCTTGATGACTTTGATGCGGTCGCGGTTGAGGTGGGCAGTCAAAGAGAGCGTGCTATCGATGCCTTCGCGGAGGTCGACGGTCTTGAAATCCTCCTCGTCCAGGCGGGCAAAGTTGCGCAGGGTTTTGACGATGTTTGTGATGCGGCCGCACGCGGTGAGGTTGACCCTGGCCAGGTTTTGCAGAATCGCCACTGTTTTTGTGGCTTCCCCGCTGTCTCCGACCTTGCCGCGCAGTTTTTCAAAACAGCGGACGAACGTATCGGTGTTGGAATTGATGGCGCCAAGCGGTGTATTGATTTCGTGCGCGATGCCGGCGACCAGCATGCCGAGAGAAGCCATCTTCTCTGAGCGCAACAACTGCATCTGTGTGTCTTTCAAGGTGTCGTAGGCATGTTTCAGCTCCCGGTGTTTTTCGTTCACTTCCCGGGTGCGCTGGTCGACGAGCTTCTCGAGGTTGGTGTTGAGGTTTTCAATTTCTCGGTAGCTGCGCGCGTTCTCGATGGCGATGCCGGCCAGATTGGCAAATCCCTCCAGAAAGGCAAGATCTTCTTGTTTGAAGAAATGCTGCTTGTCGGTCGTATCGAGATAAATCGTTCCGATGAGCTGGTCTTTTGTGCGCAGCGGCACACAGATGACGGATTTGATCTTGTGACGAATCAGGCTCATGCTCGGATCCATGCCAGGCGTGTCCGGAACATTTTGCATTAGAATGGGTCGGCCGCCGCTTTCCACTTTCTTGATGACGCTGCGGCTGATCAAGGCCACCACATCCTGAATGCTCCGTTTGTCCATCAGGCGTGCTGCTTGTACGGAGAGCTCCTGGGACCCCGTCTCGCGCAGCAGCAAAACGCCCTTTTCCGCATTGAGCAGCTCGATGGCCAGATCCATGATCTCATCAAGCAGTTTCTGCAGGTTGAGCTGGGAGTTGATTTTGCGGCTCACCTCGTAGAGGGCGATGAGCTGCGGGTAGGTGATATTGGGCTGGTTTTGCATCGAATCGTCAGAGTTGATTGGCAGTGGGTGCGCGCCTCGGACAACAAACCTAGGCGAACGCTTTCAAAATTTCGCGATGCAGACTCTCCAAGTCCCCATAAGCCTTTTGAATTTCGAGCACTTTCTTCTCGAGCTCACGCATCAGTTTCTGTTTTTCGAGCCCATTGCGCAACACAATCCTCAGGTTGTCATTGTCCCATGGTTTTTCAACATATTGATACAAGCCAACGTCATTTATGGCTTTGATGGCATTTTCTTTGTCTGCGTATCCGGTCAAAATGATACGGGTGATCTGCGGGTCTATCTTCTTGACATTGGCCAGAAAACTGATTCCGTCCATCTCATCCATCAGATAATCTGAGATAACCAGGTCGACCCGGTTCTGTTTGACATATTCCAGGGCCTTGTGAGCAGACATGAAAGTGACGACTTCGTAATCGGTTTCCATCTCCAGAAAGGTCTTCAAGGGGGTCAAAACAATTTCATCATCATCGAGGATTAGGATTCTTGCTCGGGTGGGTTCTTCTTGGTTCGTTGACATGGATGAACTCCTATGAAAGTCTAAGCCTAGCTCGCTAGAAATTGGCATCAGTTAATGGGTCTGACCAGGTCGCTCAGCGCGCGCAGACGCCGTGCCAGGGAGCGGAGAACGGCTTCAGCGATTCGAACATGGTCAGAGAGTAAATCATAAAAATCATCTTTGGCAATACGCAACGTCCTGGTGTGTTCAGTCGCGGTCGCCGTTGCGACGCGTGGTTTGTCATCAAAGAGGGACCACGTGCCGACCGCTTCATGGCTGCCGACTGTGCTGATTTCCTCACCATTGCGGTGCAACTTGACTTTGCCGTCTATGATGAGGTAGAGCGAATCCGCAGATTCGTTCATCTCGTACAGCGCGGCACCCGGCAAGAAAGAAATTTCCTCAGCAATCCGTGCCAGGTAGGCCAGGTCCTCAACGCGTACCTCTTTGAAAACGTCGATATCTTGTAAGAAAATAACTTTTTCGATGACGGAATACATGAACGTTTAATTTATGAATAACAAGTCAAAAACACAACGAGATTCTATTCGGATTTTCTCACCAGATGTTCCGCCGTTTCCTTGACAAGCAAGCTTTGTGCGGTTCGGGCTTTTTCTATCTGATGCTGGAACGCATTGGCAAGATCGCTGTTGCCAACAACATAGAGCGCACAAGCCCTGAGCCACTCGTCTTCTCCTGCTATCAGATAGTGCAGCGCCTCGGTGTGATTCCCGATCTCGATGTCGAGGTAGCCATCCGCCCGCTGCAAGACCTGCTCAACGGGCCAGTCTTCTACAATCGGCAACAGGACGCGCTTGACCTCCTTCGACAGGATGTTGTCGAGAAATTCGACAGCATTCGCGCGTACAGACATATTGTCGCTTGTTGAAGCCGCGAAGGCATTGTAGATATCTCTGGGCGGATAGCGCAACCCCAGCAGCCGGAAGATCCGCTCGAGATGGTCGTCAAGCCGCTCCTGCAGCGCCTGCTGCAGCAAATTCACGCCCGCTGAATGGCGGCCGTTTTCTTCCATCTCTGAGCTGTGCAAGATCGCCAGAATGCGGAAATACCGTTTCAGCTCGGCCTTCAACGCCGTGTCGACACGCTGGTCAAAGGTCAGGTCCGGCAGGCGTTTCCTCAGTTTGTTGAGGGCTTTGATGGTGTGATACCGCAAAGACTCGTCCGGCCGGTCGAGAAGGGCCAAAAGTATTTCTACGGCGCGCTGGCTGGCGATCCGGCTCAACACTTTCGTGATGTTGACGCGACTGGCCAGCGGCACATCTTCATTTTGCAGGGCTTCGGCTAATTCAGGCGTCACGCGGTCCCCGTAACGAGCCAAAGCTTCCCGTGCCGGCTCGCGAAAGGCGTGGTAGTCAAGGTTTGTAATTAAGACCTGGACAAATTCTTTGTCAGCAGTCATGCCGGCACTCTGAATCGCGCGCATTTTGACTTTTTCGTCGCCATCTTGCAGCAGCTCAAACAAGTAGCGGTAGGTGCTCTTGTCTCTGAGAATTCCCAGGGCCCCGGCTATCTGTGACCTTGCCTCCTGGTCTCCCTTCAGAAAAGATTGGATCGCCTCGGGACTGAGCAGTTTCCTGGCCAGCTCGCCGTTTTCGGCCAGATAGTACAATGCTGCGCCTCTAAACTTGCAGTCATCGGCCTGCAGCCAGCCGCTGATGAGCGCCTCGGGCCCGTCCTGAGAGAATTCAGCGACGATGCGTACGGCCTCCCGGCGCACGTTTTCATCTGCATCATTGAGCAAGGGTTGGACCGGCGCAAGCAAGTTTTTCAGCTTGTGCTGGTAGACGAGCTGCAGCGTGTGGTGGCGCACCTCGGGGGAGTTGTGCTGGAACAGATTCTGCTTGAGATAGCCGCTCAGTTTGATGTCACTGACTGACTGCAGCAGTTGCAGTGCATAGACCACCTGGCGTTCGTTTTTGCTCTCCAATGCCGTCAGAAGGGTCGCGATGGTATCCTGCTCTTTGATCGACACGGACACGGATTCCAAATCGATGTTCCGTTTGGCAATCGCCTGCCGGAATGAGTTGACATACTCGCGAGCGGTAAGGACCACGAGCACGAGCCAGAGTGAAATCAAAGCGAGGGAGACCAGGCTTATCTGTGCGACACTCAACCCCAGGCCGGTGAAAAAAATCAACAACAGCACCCCGGCCATGCCGCGGGCAAACCTGTCCGCCAACATGTCGAGGAGAGCCTTTGTCTTGTTTTTTACCTCAGCCGGCAGGGGCAGGTAGAGCAGCTCCATGCCGACCCGGTTGATGGAGTGCCGGAAAGCGCCGTCGCTAACTTTCATGGCCAGGATCGCAATCAAACCGTAACTCAGAAATACCGATAGGGAGGTGATGAGCAGAGCGAGGGGCAGAAACAGAATGGTGACCTTGACCCCGAATTTTTGCAAGATCAGGTTTGCAAACATAAACTGAAAGATCAACGCGATCACGCTCAGATTGGAAATCCAGAATCCGAGAAAGCCCGTCAGGGCGTCCAGGCTAACCATCTCCTGACTCGCGAAAGCGATGAACTGAAAATCGGCAATTTGTACCACCACATAGGTCAACACGACAATACCGAGCAGGTAAGTCAGATGACGGGAGTTTTTGATCAGGGAAGTGGCTTCCGCGATAATCTTGAAAGAGTTCTGGGGGTCTTGTGGCGGGTGCGGCCGGCGGCGGAGGTCGCTGGCCTGGACACGGTTGCGCCAGCCGGCGTTGATGCAAACCAGAGCTATGAGCAACAGCGCGATACAAAAGAAAGCCAGGTTTGCCGTGCCGCCAATTTGTTTGACCAGAAAATGCGTGGCATACCCGCCCATGATAGCGCCCGACAACGCGCTCGCGATCAGAATCGGGAACAGACGCTTCGCTTCACGGGAATTGAAGACGTAATTGGCCAGCAACCAGAATTGCGTCGTGGTCACCATGCCATAGATACTGGCCCAGATAAACAGGCCGTAGTAAAGCAGCCGCGACTGAATCTCGAGCTGAAGCAGCCACCAAAAAAGAAGTAACGTGGCCATCAAGATGATGGTGGTATAGTTGATCAGCCTATCCAGCCTCAGCCTGGCCGAGAATCGCAAATAGAAGACCATGAAGACGCCCACCACCACCGCCAGCATCATGTAGAGCACGGGCATCTGCTGCAATCCCATATTCGAGACGAACAGGGAGCGCGTCATCGGCTTCAAAACGTTGTAGGAGGCGATGATGATGAAAATGTAGCTCGCCATGATGAAGACGCGCTTGAGCTCGCCCGGCCGGACCCCTGAAATCTTTCTAACTAGCGGTATCAATTTGGATGGCTTTCATCTCTGAAACCTAACTGTGTCCGAAACAGGTATAAATCCTTGAAAAAGATAAGCAACTTCGAGTTCATTGTCAAATGAATATT
>JBHHXT010000025.1:0-40909 GCA_046757165.1 bacterium
GCAACCTTGCGAAGGTTTCGGAACGTTCGCAAGGTTTTAGTTAGATGGCCTCACGCAGAGTCCGCAAAGCGTGCAGAGAAATGAAGTACAAAAACAAACAAACTCTGCGAGCTCAGCGGTCTCTGTGTGAGATTAAGTACAGAAGAGTCTTTACGAATTAGTCTGCTAAGTCTTCCTCTTCTTCTTCTTCGCCGCCGGAAACAGAATATTATTCAGAATCAGCCGGTACCCTGGCGAGTTCTTGTGCAGGGAAAGCTGAGTCGGTGGGTCATAAACAAAGTGCTGGTAGTCCTCCGGGTCATGGCCGCCGTAAAAGGTAAAGGTGCCGCGCCCATAATTGCCGTGGATGTACTTGACTTCCTCGGTGCCTTCGACTTCCCCCAGAATCGTCACGGCCTTCTTGATCAGGCTGCGTTTGAACGCCGTCGCCTGGCCCATGAATCCGTGCACCACTGAGACATGATTCTGCGTCAACATCGACGGCACCGGGTCGTATTTGGCGGAAAACTCGAACAGCGTGAAGTAGTCGGCCTCGGCGCTCCGCACGCGCGGCATGTTGCTCGGCGGATAGTCGATGTCCGAGTGCTCATAGACCAGCGGGTTCTGCTCCGGCCGAAAATTCTCGAACGCAAAGGACTTCGAGTAATCCAGCTTCGATTGCGCATCCGGCTCCGGCGGGTCCCCATCAAAGACTGTGGCAACGATATCCGTGTTCTCCGCTGCCAGCGTGATGTCGATGGTGTCGGTCGCCGAGCACATCGCAAACAGAAAGCCGCCCTTGGCCACATAGTGCTTGATCGCCCGTGCCACAGCCTTTTTCTCCTCCGATACTTTTGAAAAACCCATCCGCTTGGCCAGCTCCTCGTTCTTCAGCACCTGCTCGATGTACCATGGCGCGTTGCGAAAGTTGGCGTAGAACTTGCCGTACTGCCCGGTAAAATCCTCGTGGTGCAGATGCAGCCAGTCATACTTATCCAAATCACCGCGCAGCACCTCCTCGTCCCACAACGTTTCGTAGGGAATCTCCGCATAGGTCAACGCCAGCGTCACGGCGTCGTCCCACACCTGTTTGTGCGGCGGCGTATAGACGGCCACTTTCGGCGCCTTCTCCAGCAAAACCACATCCATGTTGTTCTGTTCGATTTCAGCGTAGATCTGCGTCGCAGCAGACGCGCTGATATTGTCGAACGTCACGCCGCGCAGCCTGAGCTCACGCTCGACCGCCGTGTAGTGGTCGACCAGAAACGAGCCGCCCCGGTAATTGATCAGCCACTCGACGTTGATGGTGCGCTCCAGGCACCAGAAGGCGACACCGTACGCTTTCAGATGGTCGGTTTGCTTCAAGTCCATGGGAATGAGGATTTTTTGGGCCAGGACGGGATGAACGGTGAGCGTGAGAATCAAAAACGTAAGTTGCCGAACAGAGTTGAACTTCTTCATGCTGCCATCACCCCCTATTCCTTTTTCTGTACATCTTCATATTCTAAGCTCATTCTATCCGTGTTCAATCCGTACTACCTCAATTATTCAACCGCCTCTCATGCAGCGTCCGCAACCTCATCCTCACCTCCTCGACATACAAACTGTTCGGATACTCGATCAAGACCTTCTCATATGCCTCATACGCCTTCTGCAAATCCCCCAGCCGGCCTTCGTAGATCTCAGCAATCCGCTTCTGCGCCAGCGCATTGTACACACTCTCGGAATGCTCTTGTAGCAGCAGGGCAAAATAATCGATCGCCGCGACGTAGTTCTCGCGCTGGTGCTCCAGCTCGGCCAGCTCCATCAGGGTTTCATCCACCACACCGGCCGAAGGGTAGGTGGCCAGCACGTGTTTCAAACTGGTGATCGCCTCGGCATAGTTTCGTTGCAGCTTGAGCTTCTGGGCCTCGCCATAGGCCTGCAGCGCAGCCTCAGCAGCGCCTCGATTCTCCTCGATGAGAAATATCAGCTCCAGGGCGTCGTTGACAAAATCCTGCTCCGTGTCCGGCTGGCCGAGTTTTTCCGTCACTTTGTTGAGCGATTCCAGTGCCTTGTCATACTCGCCCATGACAAAGTAGAGATAGGCGATTTTGTAATCCGCCTGGTCGCGCAGCGGCGAGCCCGCGCGCGTCAGGCTGGCAGCGCGTTGGTACCAGACCCGCGCCAGATCAAACGTGCCCTTGGCGGCATAGCAGTCACCGATGCGAAAATACGCCTGCCGCGCCTTGTTACCGGTCGGGTATTTCTGAATGACAGCATGATACGCCTCGAGCGCTTTATCGAGCTCGAAAAGGTCGACAAAATAGATTTCCCCCATCTGAAACATGGCGTTCTGGGCCCACGGCGATCGCCTGTCGAGCTGCACCAACTCTTCCAGTTTCTCCAGGGCTTGCGCCGAAAGACCTTGTTTCTGCTTCGCCATGGCGATGCCGTACAGGGCACGCACCCTGAAAGGGGATCTCGCATACTTGCTCAGAATCAGATTGAACGCCTGCTCGGCGAACTGGAGCTGATTGGCATTCAGCGCCTTTTCAGCAAAGAAATAGAGCTCCTTGCCAGAACTATTTTTCCTCGGCACAGTCGGCGGCTCCATGCTCTCGAGCATCTTGAACTGCTCCATTGCCCGAGAGAACGCTTCAATGCGCAGATAAAGGTCGGCAAGCAGCTTTCTCACCAGATACTTATGCTTATGCCGTGGCAGATGGCTCGCCAGAATTTCCGCCACCAGACGCGCATTTTCAGGATCTTTCGTATACTTGACGATGCGACTCTCAACATAAGCAAACTGATTGGGGTTGCGCTCCAGGTGCTTGAGATATTCCACAGTCGCTTCCTTGTATTTCAGCCGAAGGACATAGATATTCGCCAATTCAAAAACAAACAAACTCTCCTGGTTGAAATGTTGCCGTCCTTTTTGGTAGACCTCGATAGCCTCGTCGTACATCCGGTTGCGTATCATCGCGTTGGCGATGTAGCTATAACCGGGTTTCTGGTCGGCATAACGAGTCAACGCCTCCTGCCAGACCCCGGCGGCGCGCTCATGCTGACCCTGCTTGTAGTAAACATTGCCCAAATCCGCATAAAAGCGCACGCCATTCGTCCTGGCTATTTGCGCCTGGATAATTTCCACCAGCTCATCGAATCGCTTCAGCCGAATCATGTTGCGCTTCACCCCCTCGTAGTAGAGCTGGTTTCTCGGCACCTGCTCGTACAGGTTGCGGTAAACTTGCAGCGCGGCCACATAGTTGCCCCGGCGTTCATAGTCTTGCGCCAGGCGAATACGACTCTGCTCGGGGTTCGGCCTCCCCTTGATGACCTGTTGCGAATAAAGCTGCCCCGGCGCTGCCGCAAGCAGCAAAGCCACAAAAACCAAAAAGAGGCCAGCCAACACCGCCGCGCGAAAAAAGCGCACACACGTCATCAGCCCGTCGGCATCCGCTTGCTGAAAGGGCCGCTCCGGCCTCCTCGCCCCGCGATGGAACGCCGCGTGACGCCTCCCGCCGCAACCCGAAGACCGACGCCCACGCCAGGTGTCCCGAACCCGCGCGGGGCTGCGGGGGCCTCCGCGGGCTGCGCGCGCCTCCTCGCCCGCGCCCGGAACGGCACCTGCACCGCCCTGGCAAAAGCTCAGCGGGTCCATCAAGCTCAGTGCGGCTAGGCACGGCGCAGGACTGCGGGGTCGCGCTCCGCGGCTCCGCGCGCCTCCTCGGCCCGCGCCAGAGAACAAGCGCGAGAGCGCCCTCACACCCTCCCGGAACAAACCGGGTTCAGTGCGCCCAACAATCGCGCGGGCCTGCGGGGTCGCCCTCCGCATCGTTTCATGAAAGATCAATCTCTGCATATCCCAAGAAATTAAACTGAACCTGAATAATTCACATGGCTTTCTCTTCGCGTTCTTCGCGCCTTTGCGGTGAATTAGCTAACAGCTCATTTTGCATCTTCATTCTTGATTCTTTGCATTCGTCAGTTCTCCACGCCCTGTTCCTGTTCACTCGCCAGCGCCTCAAAATACTTCTGAATCAGCTCCTTGTAATCCTTCGAATACCCCTCCTTCATCGCCTTCAACAGCTCGTTCTTCAACCGCTCCTTCTCCGCATCCGCCAATTCCGGCAGCGTGGCCGGACTGAGGGTCTGGTAACTCTTGCCGGTCTCGGCCCGCCGTTTCCGGCTGTAGTCCCGGTCGTGCATGGAACGCTGCGCGTCCAGCAGCCGCGAAAGAATCCGTTTCTGCCGGTTATAGGTGTTGTTGTTGACCTTCTTTTTCTGCAAATCTTCAACGACTTTCTGCATATCCTCGCCCACCTTCTCCAGGTCGCCGAGCACCTCCGAGCGTTTGCCCGCCTCCCGCATGAGCTGCTCCAGCGACTTGCGCACCGCGGCCTGCTCCGCTGCCAGCCGCTGCATGCCGGCTTGCTGCTGCATGGTCAGGCCGCCCTGCTCACCGCCCATCCCCTGCGTGCGTTGGTTGATGCCCTGCTGCTGGCCGGAAAGTCCCATCAGGCGCTCCATCATCTCCTGGAACCCGATGCCCGAAGAGGCACCGCTCAGACTCTGCATCGAGCTGCGAAGGTGAGAAGCCGCCTCGTTCAACCCCGCCATCGCCTGCCCCTGCTCCTTCCCTGACTTACCGGGATTTCGCGCCTCCAGGCCCTCGAGAGATTCCTGCATCCCGTGCTGCGCGTTGCCCAAAGCTTTGCCAATGTCAGAAGTGACAAAAAAGGTGTTTTGTGACAGCTCGTAAAGCTGCTGCGTAATGCGGTTCAGTCCCGAGAGCAAACCCTGCTGTTTGTTTGCCGTCTCCCCGAGCCCCGGTGTGTTACGGTCCGAGCTGCGGGTTGACTGCATCAAGCTCTCCTGTTGCTTTGACAAGTCGAGGAGATCGTGAGAGGACCGCTTCAAGGCCTGCATGATCTGCTGTTTCTGCTGCTGCGAAAGCTGCTCCTGTGCCTGTTGCAAGGACTGCAGGGCCTGCTGCAACCCCTGCGAGATGCGCTGTCCGCTCTGCTGCGCCGATTGCATCTGGCCAGATTGGAATTGCGACGCCGCTTGCTCCATCTGCTCCTGCAGGCCGGATTCGCTGATCTGGCTCTGCGCTGCATCTATCTGCTCCTGTGGCATCTGCGGAAACTCGCTCATCTTGTTTTTCAAATCCTCCAAATCCTGTTCCAGCCCGCCCGTGTCCTGCCGGATGCCACGCTGCTGCTGTGCGTATTTCTCCTGCTTAGCGGCATCGGGCGAGTTGTCGGCCTGCTTGTTCAGCTCCTCCTGCCGGCGCAGCAAGTCTTGCGCCTTGCGAATGGACTCATCCAGCTTCTGCTCCACTTGCAGCTTCTTGAGCAGATTCAAGGTGCGCTCCATGCTGCGCAAAAAATCCTCCTGGGTCGCGGAAAATTTTTCCATCGCTTCCTTGAGCTGCTTCGGGTCCAGCTCCGCCATCGACTCCTGCAGCTTTTGCAACGTCTCCTTCATCTCCTCGCTCAGCATCTCCTCCATCAGAGACTGCAGCTCGCGATACTTCTCCAGGGTCTCCGGAGAGATCAGGTCGTTTTGTTCCATCCGCGTGACCATTTCGTCGAGCTTTTCTTGCAACTGCTCCAGCTCCTCCCGCATCTTGCCCTGCGCTTGCGCGGCCTCCTGGACTTCCTGCTTTTCTTCCCAATCGAGCTCCGGATCGCGCTTCATCTGCTGCACGACTTCATCGACGGTTTCTTTCAGCGCTTTGCTCTCCTCATAAAGCTCCTCCAGTTCTTCAAAGGTCTCCTCGTGCTCTTCTGTGACCTCCTCGTACAGCTCATAAATCGAAGGAAAGCGCACGCGGTAGGTCAGGCTGCGCGAGCTCTTCGGTCCGGAGACCGTATCATTATCAAACGCCTCTGCGAAGTAGAGGATGATGTCCTCGGGATAGATATTCAGCTCGGAAAGGTCCCAATTGTGGTTGGTGAGAAGCTTGTCCGGAGTTGAGCGCGCCAGCGGGAGCTCCAGATAGTCCAGTCCACTTTCATGAACGCCCTGCCGCAGGATTTGATAGCCGATCCGCAGTTTCGAGATGCCAAAGTCATCCTGCGCCTCAATGCTCAACGGCAGCAGCATGTCCTTGTTCAGATCCACATCCTGCCCGGGAAACGGGACTTCAACGATCGGAAACAGATCGTCAACCAGGGACACGCGATATTCGATCGGCGCCTCGTTGCTGAGACCTTGCCGGTCTGTCAACTCAATGTGGTAGCTGCCGCTGCGGGTCAGCGTAAATTTTCCGGAGAGCCCCTGCCCTGAAATCTCGAGCGGCGCGTGCGACTGATCGTCAAAAACAATGGTGGCGACCCCAACCGTCTTGTTGGTTTGCAAAGAGAGCACCACTTTCGTCCCCTTGAGCGCGGAAATATCCCCGACGTTTTCGTCCAGGAGCTGGCTCCCGAGTCTTGAATATGACGGATAGCTCAGCTTTGCCTGCAGGCTGCGCACGAACGGCCTCTCGATGACAGAAATCGAGAATTCATCGCTGTGGAAACCGTTCGCGGCCAGATAGTACGCCTTATTGTTGATCACATTCTCGAGCCGGTATGAAAATCTCCGGTCCCCGCTGGCCGAAAGGACATACCGGTCAAACTCGCTCGCCGCCTCGTTTTTGACGAACAGCTCTACTTCTGCCAGGTCCGCCCCGCGCACTGCCGCGCTGATATCCACCGTCTCCCCCTTCACCACCTCGGCATCCCCCGGTGTGACTTCAAAGATGAGGCCGATTTCATGCACAAATTTCCGGGCAGGATGGGTTAGCCGGTAGGAGGCACTCGTTAACGACGATGAAAAAAGGACGAAGATAAGCACGCTCACAGCGACAGTCGTCAGGAGCCACCTGAACATCTTCTTCACCGGCTGCAAACTGACCACCGACTCGAAATCCAGCTCCCGGGTTTCCTCATGCACGGCGGCTAACGACTTGTCCGCCAGCTCGAGTGAGTACCCCTCGCGATTCTCCTCATGCTTGTGAAACACTTGCAGGGCGTCGGCCAGCCGATCCCGGATTTGGGAGAACTGGTTCCCCACCTCCAACGCCAGGTGAATGTCGTCTGGAGAATCCGGACGAAACAGAAGAAAAAACAGTGGTCGAGCAACAAACCAGAGCAACGCTCCAATGCTCAGGAAAGAGCCAGCAGCAAGGAGAAGGAAACGGCCCGGGCTGCTCAAATGAAAAACAGCCTCCAACACAAGCGCCAACATGGTCGCCGAGGTCAACAGAATCAGCAAAATCAGCGCGCCTTTCCCGGCATCCAGGCGCTTCTCCCGCTTCCTCAACGTGTTCAATCGCCGGACTAAAGAGTGATAGGCCTGCTCATACTTGCTCATCGGCACCTCAGTTGGTCAAAGCGTAAACGACAATGTTTGTGCCCATCTCGAACGCTCTCTGTCGCACTTCGGGCGGGTCGTTGTGGACATTGGCGTCTGCCCAGCCGTCGGAAATGTTGGTATTGAAGGTATAGAATACAACCATCCGGCCTTCGTGGAAAATTCCGTAACTCTTGGGCGGACCACCGTCATGCTCATGAATCTTTGGAGAGCCGTCCGGAAAACGGAAATGGCTGTGAAAGATTTCATGCGAAAACGGAAGCTCGACCAGCTTTTCGGCCGGGAAAACTTTTTTGATCTCCTGGCGAAAACTTTTGTCCATCCCGTAGTCGTCGTCCGCGTACAGAAAGCCACCGGCGCTCAAATAGGCTCGTAAGCGCTCAGCCTCCATCTTCGAAAAGGACACCTTGCCATGTCCGGTCATGAAGATCAATGGATAGGAAAACAAATCCTCGTCCATAATCTCCACCACCGCCTCGTTTCTGCCAACATCCACGTTGGTGTTGTTGGCCATGAACTTCAGCAGATTCGGGATGATGGAGGGGTCGTTGTACCAATCACCGCCGCCGCTGTACTTCAGCCGCGCCAGGATGAACTCGCTCCTGGCATTTCTCGACTGGCTGCAAAGCACTGCGGGGAGAAGCAAGATGAGGCAAAGTTTTAGAAACAGCTTCATTGAAGATTTTCAGTTTGTTTTTGCGTCGGCCTATTTTGGTAGTCTTTACAGTAAGCAGCCCATAACGGATTCGTTCCAAATATGTTATCTTATGAAATCCATAAGAATCTGTGTTTTATCAGTGTAAATCCGTGGCCCAAAAGGGAACGGGTCTTTGAGAGAGTATCCAACAAAGGCTGACTTTGCGCAATCATCGGCTCCGCTACGAATAAACTCTCACCCCCACCATCACCACCATGGCTGTCGCCGCCGCAATCTTCGTCACCTTGCCCCCCAGCGTCCCCAGGAAGGCACCGAACCCCACCCGCAATGCTTTATCCCAATCTTTTGTCACCGAGTATTCAAAAACCGCTGCCCCGGCAAAGGCGCCCGCAAACGCGCCAACCAGCGTGCCGATAAGCGGAAGCAATGACGTGCCCCAGATCGCGCCGAATATCCCCCCTAGAATGGCCCCAAACATCGCCGTTCGCGAGCCGCCGTATTTGCCGGCCGCAGCCGCACCAATAAAGAACTCCAACCCCTCGGCTGCAAGCGCGATGAACAACAGCACGCCGAGCATGCCCCACGTCACCTGCGCAAACCCCGTCAGCCAGCCGTAAACCAGAGCGTTGCAAACGATGATAAAGGTGCCTGGAATGCCAATGGGGATAATGAGGATGCTGGTCACCATGACCAGCCAAAAGAGAATGTGGCCCAGAACCTCGAGGACGATCATAGCTGCTTGATCTCGATGTAGACATCCTTCTTGATGCTTGCGATAAACTTCTCGAACTCTTTGCGGCGCTTCAAGTCCAGGGCCCAGTTCTCGATTTGCTCCCAATCCTCCTGGATATCGAGCTGGCGTTCGTCACGTCGCTCTTGCACCTGGATGAGATGGTACCCAAAGCGCGTTTTGATCGGCTCAGAGATGTCACCCGGATTTAGACCAACGACCGCGGTTTTGAAGGCAGGAATTTGAAAGGCCTCCAGCTCGAACCAGCCTAAATCGCCATGCTTCGAAGATGAATCTTGATCCTTGGAGTGTTTCTCCACCGCCGCTTCGAAAGTCAATTCACCAGCACGGATCTGCTGCCTCAGAACGCGCAGCCATTCAACGGTTCTCGTCTCATCTTCCGGTGAAGTATCCACACGGAACAGAATGTGACGGGTGTGAATTTTCTCACCCACCCGCTCGACCAGTTGAATAATATGGAGACCAAACTGCGTTTGCACGATGTCAGAGATTTGACCGGGCTCCAGCGAGAATGCGACTTGCTCGAACTCTTTGACCATGTCGCCGCGCGCGGTTAGCCCGAGGTCCCCTCCTTTCGGTCCGGACGGGCCCTCGGAAAATTGTTTCGCGAGCTCCGAGAAGTCCTCCCCCTTTTGCAAGCGCTTCACCACTTCTTCGGCTTTCTCTCTGGCCGCGTTGATCGCCGTCTCGCTCGGCCGGACATTCACCAGGATGTGACGGATCTTGACCGCCTCTTTCAGCACCGGCAAGCTATCTCTGAAGGTTCTGTAAAACTCCTCCACCTCACGGCGCGAGATTTGCGTCTCAAAGCTCTTGATCTCACGCAGCCTTTGCACGAGCAGACGCTCTTCGACCTCTTGCCGAAACTCTCTACGGATCTGCCGCAGGGGTGAGCCAAAGTAGTCCTCCACGCTTTTTTCTGAGCCGAGCTGTTGCACCATTTGTTGGATTTGCTGGTCGAGCACGGCGTCCACCTGCCGCTCGTTGACCTCAACACTATCCTCCTTTGCTTTGACCAGAAGCGCCTTTTGTGTAATGAGATCGTCAAGCGTTTTCTGCATGATGTCGTTGAATTTTTCCGGTTCCTTCAGGGGGTCGACACCTGACTGAATCGCCAAACTGTAGGCAAATTGTTGCAGCTCCGATCGCAAGATAATCGTGTTATCGACGACGGCCACGATTCTGTCCAAAACGTCTTGCGCGCGCAAACCCGCAACACACACCAGCAAGACGCCAAACAATCCTATCCATTTTCTAAGCATGCCGATTACGCTCCTCGATAGAGTAGTGAGTCTAAGACTGCCGAATCCAACAGTTGAAAATTTGTCTGAATCTTGTATTTGCTCTTCATTTGGAGTAGGAAGCGTTGATACTTGTCCTGCTTTTTCTTTTCCTGCAACTTCATCCGGATTTCTTCTGTGACCGCGTCCAACTGCTTGATGTCCCCTTTTTTCTGCTTGTCAACCACCTTGAAGACGTGGAATCCCAAATCGGATTTGACAGGAAACGAATAGGAGTTGACCGCCAATTTGAAAACGACCTTTGAGATCTCTGGAATGACGTCGCTTTTAGCAAAGTAGCCCCAATCCCAATCGAGATTTGCCAGAGTGTCCTCTCCCACTTCGCGCGCCACCTTCTCAAACGGTTCTCCGGCCTTCAACCGTTTGCGCACCTGATCGGCCTGCTTGCGCGTGCTAACCAGAATGTGGTAAGCATGGACCATGTCTGCGGGCAAAACAAACCCTTCTTTGTTCGCATCATAATAGGTTTGAATTTCTTGTTCTGAAACGGAGATATCCTTGTTCAGGGTTTGTTCTATCAACCTGTTGATGACCAGCTCTTTTTTCAGGTTCTCGAATTCTCGCCGCAATTCAGCGCTTTCGTGCAGTTTTTGGGTCATCGCTTCTTGATAGAGCACCTCTTCATTGATCCATTCGATGACAGACGCGCGTATTTCGATTGAGGAAAGATCGGACCGAACGTGCTCCGGCAGGTCCTCCAGGAGCTCGTTCAAGGTCAGGGCTTCGTCGCCAACCATGGCAATGATTTTTCCTTTCGCCTCCGGCTTCGTGCATGCAAGGGCTGTTGTGGTTAGCAGCAACAAGAATGCGAACCACCTCTCTTTATTTGCTCTCAATTCAAGCCTCCTGAGTTTCCTTTCCCATAAAAGTGCTGATTGGGCGAACAGACGCCAGGCTTCTTAAGAACCCTTTGACAACAGAGAGTCCATCATCCTTCTCATCGGCAAGGCTCAATCGGATTCCTAACCCTTCGTTTTGAAAGAATTCAAATGGATGAGAGGCTTGTGCCACAATTGAACCCAACCATTTTTTAAAAGGTTCCCCCGTGTGTTTCATTAGTTCTGACGAACAGACCGCGGTCATCTCTGTTGCTGAAATCGTGATTGTTTGCAGACCGATTTGCCGGCCGAGAATGCGAATGGCCAGAAAGTTCAGCAGGTTTGAAACCGGTCGCGGCAAACGGCCGAATCGGTCCTGCAGCTCCTGTGCCATTTCCTCGATCTCCTCTGTCTGCCGGGCATCGGTGAGACGTCGGTAGATGTCCACGCGCTCAGGGCCAGACGCCACATACCGCTCCGGCAGGAAGGCATCGAAATCCATGTCGACCTGCGTTTCGATTTCGCGTTTCTTCTCGGTCTCGGGCAGCTTCTCGTCTTTGAGCTCGCGTACAGCCTCGTCAAGAATCTTATTGTACAGGTCAAAGCCAAGGGTATCGATGAACCCCGACTGTTCTGCCCCCAGCAGATTGCCGGCCCCCCGAATTTCGAGATCGCGCAGGGCAAGCTGGCTGCCAGAGCCAATGTCCGAAAACTCCTCGATGGCCCGCAAACGTTTCATCGCCTCTTCGGTCAGTGTCTCGAGCGGCGGTATGATGAAGTAGGCATAGGCACGCTGGTAGGAGCGTCCCACACGGCCACGAAGCTGGTAAAGCTGAGCCAACCCTAGTTTATCGGCACGGTTGACGATTATTGTATTGACGTTCGGCATATCGAGGCCGGATTCGATGATCATGGTCGAAACCAGGATCTGGTACTTCTTGTCCATAAAATCCACCATGACCTTTTCCAGCTCACGCTCGCTCATCTGGCCGTGCGCCACCGCCAGCCTTGCCCCCGGGATGAGCTCACTCACCATGTGTGCGGCACGATCGATGGAGCGCACGCGGTTGTGGACGAAAAAGACCTGGCCATCCCGGTCCAGCTCGCGCACGATAACCTGGCGAATGTACGGCTTGTTGAACGGCAGAATCTCAGTCATGATGGGCAGCCGGTCTTTCGGCGGCGTATTGATATGTGTCATGTCGCGTGCGCCCATCAGTGAAAACTGCAGCGTGCGCGGAATCGGTGTGGCCGTGAGCGTCAGCACATCAATCGTCGTTCGCATCTTCTTCAGCTTTTCTTTGTGGGTGACGCCAAACCGGTGCTCTTCATCCACCACCAGCAAGCCAAACTCTTTAAAGTGCACATCTTTTGACAGCAACCTGTGTGTCCCGATCAGAATGTCCACTTCGCCTGATTTTAGTCTCTCGAGAATCTTCTTCTGCTCCGGCCGGGTGCGGAAGCGCGAAAGCATCTCGACTTCTACCGGGAAATTCCCCAAACGTTCTCTGAATGTGTTGTAGTGCTGATAAGCCAGAATCGTGGTCGGCACCAGGATCGCAACTTGTGTGCCAGCCAGCACTGCCTTGAACGCGGCGCGCACCGCGATCTCTGTTTTGCCAAACCCGACGTCGCCGCAGATGAGGCGGTCCATGGGGCGAGGGCTCTCCATGTCTTTCTTGACATCCAGCGTCGCGGTCACCTGGTCCGGTGTATCCTCATAAGGAAACGAGGCCTCCAGCTCGCGCTGCCAAAGCGTGTCATCGGAAAAAGCGAAGCCGGGCTGCGACTTGCGTTTAGCATATATGTCGATCAGATCTTTCGCGATGTCTTTGATCTTCTTTTTTGTACGAGCTTTCAGGCGTTGCCACTCTGGCGACCCCAGTTTACTCAACTGCGGCACGGCCCCATCTTTGGATGAATATTTATTCACCCTGTCCATGCGTTCAACCCTGACATAGACCATATCGCGATCCCGGTATTCAATCTGCAAGCACTCACGCTCGTGGCCTTGAACCGTGATCTTCTTCAGGCCCCGGAAGATGCCGATGCCAAAATCCACATGGACAACGTAGTCGCCCAGATTGAGATGTTTCAACTGTTTCGGGGTCAGTCCCTTGTACTGCTTCTTCGGCAGCCGCAGCCGTTTGGAACGGCCGTAAAACTGATGATCGGTGAACAGGATGATATTACCGGCGGGAAAGACGAAGCCCGTGTGCAATTCGATTGGCGCAATGGTCAGATCGGGGAAATCGATCTCCTCGTCACTGAAAATCTCTTGAAGTCGCCGGGTCTGGCTGTCGCTGTCACAGCTATAATAGACCGATGGCAGGGTTTGTTCGGCGAGTTTGCCATCCTTGAGGCCGTCCAGAAACGACTTGAAGGATTTAAGATCTCCCCTGAATCCTTCCGGATTTTTGGCATGGAAGTCTATCAGGTTCGAGTACTGCTGGCCAATTGAGACCAATCTTACTTGTTTGAACGGTGCGCAGGTTTTTTCGATGACGGGCCAGATTTCATCATCTTCGTCCGTGTCCCCTGCGACCATCTCCTCGAGGTTCTTCTTGATTCGTTCAGGCTCATCCAGCAAAAGCACAGCATTGTCGTTCAAGTAAGCCAGCAAGCTCGCTTTTGGAGCAGGCGAATCATCGTGCGCGATTGGCTCCATTTCTTGTGGATAGAGCTGGACTGCAGTCAGGCTCCTGGTCGACCGTTGCGTTTCCGCATCGAATCTGCGGATCGACTCGACGCTATCGCCCCAGAACTCAATTCTGACCGGCTCCCCGGCCGACATCGGAAAGACGTCGATGATGCCGCCGCGGACACACATCTCGCCGGGATGCTCAACACGGGTCTCGCGCACAAAACCCAGCTCCTCGATCAAATGGGTGACAAGCCATTCAAACTCCACTGTGTCGTTGACGCGAACCGCCACTTTTTGCTTCAGGAACTTATTCGGGGCGGGCAACCGGCGCAGGAGGCCCGAGCTGTGGGCAACAACAATCTTCGAAGCCTTCTCTGATAACGCTTCCAGAGTCAAGAGCCGTGCCCCCAGAGACTCAAAGTTGTAGTGCTCAAAGCCAGCGCCGAAGAAGACGGTCGCTGGAAAATAGCACACATTCTTCTCGCCGACAAGCTGTTCAGCTTCCTCTTTGATCTCCTCTGCCTCCTCCGCATGAGCGCAAAGGTAGACGATCTGGGCAGGGCGCTTGCGGAAGAGATCCACCAGCAGGAGCGACTTCAAAGCCCCCAGGGCGCCTTTGACATGAATGACGTCTTCCTGGCACAGAAGCTCGTTTGTCCTCCTGAAAGGCTGCGAGCTCGTGACACTTTCGATGAGTCGCTTTGTCGCCGGTTTGTTCATTTAGCTTTTTGTGACTGAATCAACTTGCCGTTTTCTGAAAGCCGGGGTTTACCCCCTTTCGCTCCTGCTGTCAACACTGGAGTCGACCACACGAAGCCCCATCAGAACGAAACAACAACCACCCTCAGCTTGTCACACTCCGCCCATCCGCCTGGAAATTGCCGAACATCAATTTGCACTCTCGAATTCGCTTCGACCAGGCTCTCGATCTCCGCCTCCAGATTGGACCCCTTCACCGCCAGCAACTTCCCTCCCGGCCGCACAAGGGGGCGAGACCAATGGCTCAATCTGGAGAGTTTTGCCACAGCGCGGCATACGACCAGGTCGCTTCTGGCCTGAAACTCGGGCTGTTGCCCCAGGACCTCCGCCCGTTCGCCCACGACGGTGACATTTTCCAGGGCCAGCTCCGCCACCAAATGCATCAGGAAGAGCACCTTCCAGCGCCTGGAATCCACCAGCATCATTTTCAATCGCGGACGAACGATTGCGAGTGGCATGCCGGGAAAGCCGCCGCCGCTGCCCAAATCGAGCACCGAACCCTCTTCATTGAACTCCGGGAGCAAAGACAATACGGCTGACTCCAAAAAGTGTCTGTGAAGGACGCGGCTCACATCCTTCTTGGAAATCAAGCTTGCTCTGAGATTCCACTTCAGCAGCTCGGCATGATAGAGCTGGAACTGCTCTATTTGCTTCCCAGAAAGAGAAAGACCTGCCGCATGAAACGTGAGCGCAGTTTCTTCTCCGTCAAGCTCCAACATCATCGCGGCGATGTTTCACGTGAAACATTCTTCTCTCGCGGCCGGCCAAGATGAATCAGCAGTATCGACAGATCTGCTGGCGACACGCCAGAAATGCGGGCGGCTTGCCCGATGGTTCCGGGGTGAATCCGACTCAGTTTCTCGCGCGCCTCCGTTGACAACGCCTCAAGCCCGGCAAAATCAAATCCCTTTGGAATCGGTCTGGCGTCGAGCTTGCGCAACCGTTCGGCTGTCTCGTTCTGACGTCGAATGAACCCCTCGTATTTGATCTCTATCTCCACCTGCTCCCGCACCCGGTTCCAGGAATCATCGTGCCAGTGGTTGAAAACATCCAGCCGATTGAACTCCCGCAGATGGTCGAGCTTCACCTCCGGGCGCTTGAGCAGATTGTAGAGCGAATCCTTCTCTTCGATCTCAGAAGACCCAACCCGCGCCAGGATGGAATTGATCTCTTCGGGTCGCACTTTCAGGTGTTTCAGTGCGTGCAGCGATTCACTGATTCGACCCCGTTTGAGCTGCAGCTTGTGGTAATCTTCAGGGGAGATCAGGCCAAACCCATGCCCGAAATCCATTAACCGAAGATCCGCATTATCCTGCCGCAGGATGAGCCGGTGCTCTGCTCTCGAGGTGAACATGCGATACGGCTCAATGGTGCCCTTTGAGACCAGGTCGTCGATCAGGACGCCGACATACGCCTGTGAGCGGCTGAGCACAAATGGCGCCGCCGCTCGAATTTTGAGCACCGCGTTGACCCCTGCCATGAATCCCTGGCAAGCCGCCTCCTCATAGCCGGTCGTGCCGTTGATCTGTCCGGCGAAAAAGAGGTTCTCAATCCGCTTCGTTTCCAGATTCGGATACAGTTGTGTCGGCGAAAAGAAATCGTACTCGACCGCGTAGCCAAAGCGGGTCACGTTGACCGCCTCCAACCCGGGCACCGTTCGAATGCCTTCGAGTTGTATCTCCTCGGGCAAACTGGTGGAGAAGCCGTTGACGTAGTACTCGGTTGTATTCCTGCCCTCTGGCTCCAAAAAGATCTGGTGCCGGTCTCGGCCGGAAAAGCGGTGAATCTTGTCCTCGATCGAGGGACAGTAGCGCGGCCCCACTCCCTTGATTCGATCCGTAAACATCGGAGAACGATCAAAGCCTTTTTCCAGCGTCTTGTGCGTGGTCACATTTGTGTATGTCAGATAGCACGGGAGCTGCTCGAGCTCCAGCCGCTGGTGGCGGAAGGAAAAAGGCATGGGTTCATCGTCACCAGGCTGAATTTCGGTTTTGGAAAAATCGAGGGTGGTGCCGTCCACTCGCGGCGGCGTTCCTGTTTTCAGGCGTCCGGACTCGAATCCCAACGACACCAGGCATTCCGTCAGGCCCCGCGCCGAAAATTCGCCCGCACGACCGGCGGCGTATTGCACCTCGCCAACATGGATAACGCCGTTGAGAAAGGTCCCGGCTGTCAGCACCACCGAGCGCGTTTCGACCACGCTGCCGGACTCGGTTTGCACACCGACAACTTGGTCGCCTTTGATTTTGAAAGCCACGGCCATGCCCTGACGCAAGTCGAGGCTGGCCTGATTCTCACACGCTTGCCGCACGCGTTGAGCATACAACTCGCGGTCGCACTGAGCACGGGGGGACCACACGGCTGGCCCCTTGGAGCGATTCAACATGCGGAATTGGATGCCAGCACGGTCCGTCACCATGCCCATCTCGCCTCCCATGGCGTCAATTTCCTTGACCAGTTGCCCTTTTGCTAGTCCTCCAATGGCCGGGTTGCAGGACATCTGTCCGACGGTAAAGATGTTCATGGTCAGGAGCATGGTTCTGGCGCCCATGCGCGCCGCAGCCAGGGCGGCTTCTGTGCCGGCGTGGCCGGCGCCCACGACGACCACATCATAAAGATCTTCCGCGCGCTTCGTTGTGCTCATGAGGAACGAACCAACCTCCCTATCCTGGATGCCATGTTTCACGTGAAACATGGCGCTACTTACCGATGCAGAACTTTGAAAAAATGTTGCTCAAAATGTCCTCGGTGGTGACTTCGCCGATGATTTCGCCCAGAGAATGCAAGGCCTCGCGCAAATCGAGAGCCACAAACTCGCCGGAAAGCTGTCCACCTAACGATTCCAGCGCATGATGCAACGCCACAAGGGCGCGTTCCAGTGCCTGCTTCTGGCGCAGATTTCCAACCATGGGCTCCGATACCGACACGCCCTCGGTTCCGAGCGCAGCCTGCACGAGAGCCTGTTCAAGCCCCTTGAGTCCCAAATGCTCCTTGGCTGAGATTTCGACGATCTCATCCGTGCGAACAAGTTCGGCCGCGGCCTGCCGAGTCAACTTCGTCTCCAGATCTCTCTTGTTGATCGCAACCAGCACCGCTTTGCCATTTGTTTCCGGACGGAGTGACCGTACATGTTCCGCCAACATCCGATCCTCCTGGTCCAGAGGCTGAGAGCCGTCCAGCAGGATCAAAATGATGTCCGCCTCGCTGGTCTGGCGGTAGGTCCGCTGCACACCCTCCAGCTCAATCGAATCCCGGGTCTCGCGTACCCCGGCGGTATCGACAACACGGAAAAAAACGCCGCGGATATCCAACTGCTCCTCGAGCGTGTCCCGGGTGGTGCCGGGGACTTCTGTGACGATGGCTCTCTCCTCCTTGAGAAAGGCATTGAGCAAACTGGATTTACCAACGTTTGGTTTCCCGAGAATCACCACCTTTGCGCCCTCGCGCAATATCTGGCAGCGGTCGTACGTGTCCAGGAACTGCTCGATGTCCGAGATGATCCGCCTCAGCCGTGCCTCGACTTCTTCTTTGTTGGCAAACTCGATATCCTCCTCTGCAAAATCCAACTCCAACTCCAGCAGCGAACAAATCTCGACCAGATCCTGCCGCATTTGTTTCACCTGCTTTGAAAGGACGCCCTGGAACTGCGCCATGGCGCTCTTCAGGCTGGCTTCGGTTTTCGCCCGGATCAGGTCTGCTACCGCCTCGGCCTGGGCCAGGTCCAGCCGGCCGTTCAAGAACGCCCGCTGCGTAAACTCTCCTGCCTCAGCCAGTCGAGCCCCGTTGAGCAGAATCAGCTCCAGGATTCGAAAGCTGAGAAAGCGGCCCCCATGGCAACTAATCTCGACCACATCCTCCTTCGTGTAGGAATGTGGCGCTCTGAACACCGTGACCACCGACTGGTCGAGCACGTTTTCTTCCACCGGAACAGCATCCCGTTCCCGCGAGCTGTGGTCTACGATCTTGCCCAGATATGCCTTGTGTGAAACCGCCTCGCGCAAACGCTGGCTGCCAACAAAGACGCTGTCTGCGATGGCGATGGCACCACCACCGCTGATTCGAATCACAGCAATCCCCCCGGAGCCTGGCGGGGTGGAGACGGCAGCAATTGTGTCCTCAATACCAGTCATTCCCTAATAAACAAGCCCCACAAAACGCAGGGCTTCTCACAATTCTTTACGGCTATAGTTTGGCTGCACGCCGCTCGCAGCAGCGGGCACGAAAGCGGCTGCATTCTTTTTTAGCGCATTCTGCCCCGGTAATCGTACTTGACACGACGCTTTTTAACCTTTGTCTGTTTTTTCCCCTGCTTCAGTTCTTCCAGCGTCTTAATCTTATAAGGGATAAGCTTCTCCTGCATAATAGACAGGAGGTTAAAGAGCGCATAATACAGGTTCAACCCGGATGGGAACGAATTGAACAGGAGCGTCAAGAAAATGGGCATGAAATAAACCAGGGCCTTCTGCTTTTGATCGGTGATGGTCATTTTCTGCTGAATAAACATCGTAATGCCCATGAATAGTGGCAGTATGTTCACCGTGTCGCCGTACAACGGGATGGTGAATGGCAAAGTCGCCACCGAATCCGGCCGCGACAAATCCGTGATCCACCAGATGAACCCGGCGCCGCGCAGCTCGATCGTGGACCGGAATACGTTGAACATGGCATAGAGCAATGGCATCTGCAACACCATGGGAATGCACCCTCCCAGTGGATTGACCCCGTACTCCCGGTACATCTCCATGACCGCCTGCTGCTTTTTTTGTGGGTCATCCTTGTACTTCTCGTTGAGATCGTCCATGAGCGGCTTCAGAGCTTGCATCTGCTTCATCGACTGATAGCTCTTCCGGGTCAGCGGAAAAAGCACGACTTTGATGAGAATTGAGAAGAGAATGATGACAAAGCCGTAGTTGGGGATGACCGTATGCAGCAGCGTGAAGCTCCACAACACGAACTTGCCAAACGGTCTGAAGATCGCCCAGCCCAGGTCCATCATGTCTTCCAGGCCGACATTGTAGCTCTTCAAGATATCGTAGTCGAGAGGCCCCAAATAGACAACAAAATGGTCGACCTTCTTTCTCTGCGGCACGAACGGCATCTCGAGGTCATATGAATATTTCTTCAACGGCACCTCCTGCTGCACGTTCACCGGAGTTCCGCCAAAGCGCACCGACTCGCCTTTTGAGGATTTCGGGATAACCACACTGGCAAAGTACTTCGTACGGATGCCAACCCAGTCCGTCGAGGTGTCGAAAAGCTCTGACTTCGCTTCATCCTTCATATCAAAATCATCCACCTCGCCCTGATAGGCGTAACCCTTTGCCCTTTGCATATCCTTCTCGAAATCTTGTTCTGTCGATTTCATGCCCGTGCGCCAGGTCAGGTAATAGGAAATCCCATCGAGTGCCCTGTGGAGATTGGAGATCTCCACCTTCAGGTCGAACGAGTAGTATCCCTGATAGAACGTGTATACTTTCTTGATCTGACGCCCGCCTCCCAGGTCCAGCACGAACTCGAGGCTTTTCACCTCGCCTTCCTTGTTCAGAACAATCTCCCTCTTATCGAACTTGAAAACGCTGAGGCCCGTATCATCTGTCGTCTTATCGCCAGGAGAGGGCAGTCCGAGGCCGGGAAGCACGAGTCCCAGATTGCCGGTGCTATCTTGCGCGCCGAGATCGAAGAGTTGAACGGACGCGCTGTCCAGACCTTGATATTTTTTGAGCCGCCAGGATTTGAGGGTCGCCCCCCGGCTCGAGAAAACGGCTTGATACAGGTCGGTCTCAACCGTGATGTCCTCCCCTTCAGCCAGCAGAGAGTCTAAAGACAGATTCACGGCTGTTTGCGCGCCCAGCAGGCTCGTTTGCGTATCAGCTTCTGGACTTCCAGTTTCCGTCTTCTGACCGAGTTCCTTGTCCTGAGCGTAACCCGACTCCTGTGGTTCTTTTCCTTGTCGACCAACGGTTTGCGGAGCCGGCTGTGGCAGGAAGTGTTTTTGGTAGAACTCCGTGTTCATCAGAAAAAAGATCAGGCCTATCAGCAAAACCGCTATGATTGTCTTTTTGTCAATCTCCATCGTCTTTCAGCTTTCAATATGATTCGAGTGAATGTTATGGTAGTGGGTCATGACCTCCAGGATGACAAGGATGACATTTGGACAGGCGAACGAGCCCCTTCCAAACACCCTTCAAAAAGCCATATTTTTTCAACGCCTGGAGCGTATAGTCTGAGCAAGTCGGGGTAAAGCGACAAACGGACGGAAGCAGAGGAGATATGAATAGCTGATAGAATCGTACCAGAGCAATCCCAATAAACTTCATCTAAGATTCAAAGCTCGTACTTTTTTGACAAGCCGCACAAACTCGTCGTTGAGGTGTTTGAAGCGTTGGCGCTCGACGCCAGGCTTAGCGAGCAAAATGAACCGTTTATCCTCAGGAAGCAGGTCCTGGTTGAGTTTCAAAATCTCCCGCAGTCTCCTCTTCGCATAGTTTCGTTTTACAGCACCACCCATTCGCCTCGAAACCGCAAAGCCGTATTTCAAACTGTCGTTGTCGGTGACAAACAGCACAAAATGCGCAGATGAGACTCGTCTCCCCTGGCTGAAAATCTCGTTGAACTCATCGGAGCGCTTAATGATTCTGCCTCTATCTAATCGCTCTCGCTTCACCGAAAAGGGAACCGTCAGCGATCGCTCACCGTCAAGCTCTTTCGTCCCCTGGCCCGCCTGTTCTTGAGAACGGCCTGTCCTGATTTGGAGCTCATTCTCGTTCTAAACCCGTGTTTATTCAACTTCTTGCGATTGCTTGGCTGGAATGTCCTCTTCATGTTCCTCTCGCTCGGGATGTTTTCTTTCCGTTCATAAAAAACCTCCAAACGTATGAAAACTTCGGATAAAAGTCAAGGCAATTCTAACCGCCCCCCCCTGAAACGGCAAACACAACTCCGCCTTGAAAGATGTATTGTCTTGACATTCATTGCGCAAATATCTATTATAGACGTGTGTGCTGCCTGCTAAGCTATTCATTCGAGCGGTTCTTGCAGGCACTCAAACCGAGTCGTGCAACCATGCAAACCTTACTGACGCTTCTGCATAAATCTGAAAAACTTGCCATCGGCCTGATCTCCGGCACCTCCCTGGATGGCGTAGACGCCGCCCTGGTCACACTCGAGAATCATGGGCTCGAGACAGAGATCGAGCTGTTACATTTTCTCACCTTTCCCTATCCGGACGGTCTGCGAGAGAAAGTCATGGACTGCTCGAGTCCGGGCTCGGGCACGGTGGATGAAATCTGCCGGCTCAACTTTGTTCTGGCAGAGGTCTTTGCTGACGCTGCCCTGGCCGTGCTTCAGGCCGCCAACGTCGCGCCTGGGGACGTCGACTTCATTGGCTCCCACGGCCAAACAGTGCACCACTTGCCCAACGAGCATACCAGCTTTGGTTACCCTATCCGCTCAACCTTGCAGCTGGCCGAACCTTCAGTCATCGCCAAGCGCACAGGCATTCTAACGGTGGCGGATTTCAGGCCGGCGGATATGGCCCTCGGAGGGCAGGGCGCGCCACTCGTGCCCCTTTTTGACTTCATAGTCTTCCGCTCCCCTCAAAAAAACCGTGCCCTCGTCAACATTGGGGGAATCGCGAATTTGACCATCTTGAAGACAAATGGTACGCTTGAAGATCTCCTGGCCTATGACGCCGGTCCTGGAAATATGGTCGTGGATTATCTGATGCAAGCGTTCTTTGGCCGCCCTTATGACGCTGACGGTAAGACGGCTCTGCAGGGAGAGGTTTCTGTCCTTCTCATGGATTGGGCTCTCGAGCATCCCTATTTCAAACTCATGCCTCCGAAAGCAACTGGACGGGAAACCTTTGGAGCAGCATTCGCAGACCGGTTTCGCCGGCAGGGAGAAAAGCTGAAACTTGGCGCCGAAAGCATCATCACCACAGCGGCGGAACTCACCGCCCGCACGATCTGGCAGAGCTACCAGAACGACGTCGCACCGGAAACCCGTCTCGATGAGTTTGTCGTGAGCGGGGGCGGTGCAAAGAATCAATATATTATGGACCGGCTCGGCAAGCTCGCCGGCGACATAAATGTTTATTCTATCGACAAGCTGGGCATTCCGTCTGATGCCAAGGAAGCCATCTGTTTCGCGGTGTTGGCAAACGAAACGCTGTCTGGCAACCCGGGAAACGTGCCTGGGGCCACGGGCGCACGGGCAGCCACTGTCCTCGGCAAAATATGCCTTTGACTGAAAAAGATGCAGGTGTTTTCCTGAAAAGGAGTTTCACAATGGTCAAAGCAGTTTGTATTTTCGAAGATAAGGAGGCGTCTCAGCTCACCCCGCTTTCCTTGACCCGCCCGGTTTACGATCTGCGCTGTGGCTTCACGACACTCAAAGAAAAAATTGTGCGGCAGTTTCCTCTATCGACCATTAGCTTGCACTGCCGGGATTATTTGCAGGAGGTGGTCCGGGAGCAGAATCCGGGAGTCGAGGTGAATGAGATCGATGCAGATGAGTGCCTCTTTATCAATGGCCGCATACTCGTCGATTCCGACTTCGTCAACAAGCTCGATGCCGAGCGCGAACGGCTCTATGTCGACCGGGGCACGGTTGTCGCTGCTCTACTCAGAGGGCCGACTCTCCGAAACCTCACGCTTGACAATCCGCTCCCTTTCGACCGCCTGCTGCACTCCATCGAAACATCAACGGTAGAAACGAAACTCATCGCCTATCCGTGGCATCTCGTTCACAACAATGCCGCGGAGATTTGCCACGATTTTGCGACCCTCGACAAGGGAGGCGAGCGGCACGGCAAAATCTACACGGGAGCTGTGCTGCTCAATGAAGAACAAATCTTCCTGGGGACAAACTCCACAATAAAACCCGGTGTCGTCCTCGATGCCGAGTCCGGCCCTATCTACGTCGGCAACAGTGTCGCCATCATGTCGAATGCGGTTATCCAGGGCCCGGCATTTATTGGCGACAATTCACTGATCAAAGCTGGAGCCAAGATCTACGCCGGCACCTCGATTGGCGAAGTGTGCAAGGTCGGTGGTGAGGTGGAAGAATCCATCATCCACTCTTATGCCAACAAACAACACGACGGCTTCCTGGGGCACGCCTATCTCGGACAATGGGTCAACATCGGCGCGGATACCAACAACAGCGATTTGAAAAACAACTACGGCTCCGTGAGAGTCTACATCAACGGGGACATGGTCGACAGCGGCTCGACTTTCGTTGGTTTGTTCCTCGGCGACCATTCCAAAACCGGCATCAACACCATGGTCAATACCGGCACGGTAGTCGGAGTCATGAGCAATCTTTTCGGTTCAGACTTTCCGCCAAAATTTATCCCCTCCTTTTCATGGGGAGGCAAGGACCGTCTGGTCGAACACAACCTCGAACGGGCTCTTGCCACGGCAGCTCGTGTGATGTTGCGTAGAAACGTCGAGATATCGACGGCTTATGAGGCGTTGTTCAGACATCTTTTCGAGCTGACTGCTCAGGAGCGCGGGGACGTGCTGGCGGGTTAGTGGATGGGGGCACCGTTGAGTAAGATGCGGGGCCCGCCGTAAGGCATCGTAACCGTAAGCCTCCGCGGCCAGAATCGCCATTGTCGAGATGACGCGGGTAACTATGTGATTGACCGAAAAAGAACTTGACTAAAGAGTTGTGTTGAATTATATTAAAGCACTTTTCCGTAGCAGCAACGCTCAGAATCAACATGTCATCGAACAACAAGCCATCAAAAAAAACCTCGCTGTTTGATTTTCACGTTGGCGACGCTATCTGGGGGAACATTTTCAAAAAAGAGGGCAGCAAGAAACAAACTGCGCTTGCCATCCTGAAAAACGTGCCCCTTTTCAAAGGCATGCGCTCCTCCGAGCTGAACGAGCTGGAGAAGCTCATCCACCGTCGGCGGTACCGCGCCGACGAGACCATTTTTTTCGAGGGGGAGCCCGGTGTCGGGATGTACATCGTGCAGGAGGGCACCATCGCCATCTACAAGAACAAATCAGAGACGGAACGCGAAGAACTGGTCGAGCTCGGCCGTGGTGAGTTCTTTGGCGAGCTGGCGCTACTGGACGAATCGCCACGCTCCGCCACCGCTGTTGCGCTGGAAGAATCGAAGATTCTGGGCCTGTTCCGTCCGGATTTGCTGGAATTGATCGAACGCAAACCGCGATTGGGCAACAAGCTTTTGTTCGAGTTGGCGCATTTGATCGGAGAGCGGCTCAAACATACCAACGAAGAGTTGCAATCTGTTTGGGCAAAGCTGGACGATTCAAAGCTGATCACGTAGTGCGCAATCCCATGAACCAACCCACACAACTCCTCACCCTGCGACTACAACCGAAAACCGTCCGTACAATTGCTTTGTGGAGCGCTTTCGGCCTCATTGTCTTTTGGATCCTTAGCCTTTTGCCCGCCCTGCGATCGGTCTTCTCGATCATCATTTTCGCTCTCTTTCTGGCGTCTATCCTCGACCCGGTCGTCAATTTTCTGGAAAATCGCGGCATCAATCGCATGCTGGCTTCCATTTTGGTTTTCGCACTCATCCTTTTCCTGGGGGTGGTCGGATTCAAATTTCTGGCGCCGATCGTCTCAGAGGAAATACAGCAGATGAGCACGGGACTCCAGGACCGCTCCGCTGGCGATGTCATGCAAAAGATGCAAGACAGGCTCGGCGACGACATCCCGTTGCTTTCCAATCCCATGGTGCAGAAAGAGCTGCGGATGAAAGTGGACGCCATGCTGAAAAAGAGCTTCACTATCGTGGTCGACCTCCTGTCGGCAGTTGTATCCATCATCATGCTCGCCTTTATCACCTTCTTTTTCCTGAAAGACGGACGCCGGATGAAGAAGAAAATCGTCAGCTGGGTGCCCAACCGCTATTTTGAAATGGCCCTTATTATCCTGCACAAGATCAGTACCCAGCTCGGCAGGTACATCCGCGGGCAGTTGCTGGTCGCGCTTATCGTCGGTTCGCTCAGCATACTCGCCCTGTCCTTGCTGCACATTCGCTACGCCTTTTTTATCGGCGCCCTGGCAGGCCTGGCGAACATGATCCCGTACTTCGGTCCTATCGTCGGTGCTGTGCCAGCTTTGGTCATTGCACTCATCGATACCGGCTCATTGGGTGCGGTGGTGACGGTGGTCGTGGCGTTTGCAAGCATCCAACTCTTCGAAAATGTCTTTGTGTCGCCGTTTGTTGTCTCCAAGAGTGTAGAACTCCATCCGCTCACCATCATCATCGTCATTCTCATCGGAGCTCAGCTCATGGGCGTTTTTGGCATGCTGCTCGCCGTGCCAACCGCCAGCATCATCAAGGTCACGGCGCGTGAGCTTGCCTGGGGCTTCAAGCACTACCGGATCCTCTGAACAATCCATCACTCCAGGCCAAGCTCTTTTCGCACTCCCTGAATATACTCGAGCTGATTTCGCCCCCCGGGCTTGCGCTTCTCATGCCTTTCAAAATCTTGCAGCAATGCGATGAGTCTCTCGCGGCCATCCTCATCCTTTGCCGCCTGCCTCGGAGTGAGACTGCCCAGCGCGGGAATTCTTTCATCAAGCCATCGCATCCAATGGGCTTCAAGTATCTCATCGACCGCTTCACCCATCTGCGCACTCTCTTCAGTCGCGAGGTCTTCTTCTGGGATGTCAGCCGTTTCCTCCAGCAATGACTCGAGCGGCACTTCCTCCGTAGCTTGATGCGTCACCCGTTCCCCTAGCCGCTTTTCAATCTCTTTACGAAGGCTTGTCGCGCGACTCCTGGAATTGACAGAAGCACGCAGCTCTGTGCCTTCGATGGTAATATGACCCAGGGTTTCACCCAACGTCAATTCAGACCGACCTTTTCTCAACCAGCAGAACTCGACTTTTTTCAGATTTCCGGCCTGGTCGAATTCGGCACCTTGCAGCAGCTCGTCTTCGGGACGATCCAACGCAAGCGCTTTGAGTTGTTCGAAAGCAATTTCGGGCGCAGTGATCTCGAAAAACAGGTTATGCCAGCAAATCGGGTCGCCATCTGTGTTGCACATTTGGGGCGGTGTGTGCATTTCATCATAGATGTCAAAATAAAGATCGCGGATTTCAAGACTCCATTCATCAAGAGCCTCTTCGGTCAGACCGTCCTCCACCGAACGCATTAACACCCGCAGATCAACAATTGCAGGTTTGTACCGCGGAGGAATCAAAACCGGTCCGCACCCCACCATCAATCCTAAGTGGTCATACTGTATGACTTTCGCAAAAAGAATGTCCCCCCGTCGGGCACTTTCTGAGGCGGAACATTCTGCCACCTCGACATCAACACCTAGCAGAATGTCTCTCAGGGTAAATCCGGTCCCGGGTTGGCACGTGAGAACTTCATGAAAACTGAACTCTTTTGCGCAGGACAACTCGATGAACCGTCGTTCCATTTCCGATAGTCGCCAACGGTGTCTTTCCAAATAGGATTTGGCGATGGGTGACGATCTGGGATCATGGTGGTGGGACACACCTTCATCCTCTTGCTCCCACTCTTCCGGCTCCCAATTGAACAAAAACCAGGGGAAAAACGCCTCGTTCTGAGGAGAATCGACATCAAAAACCTGGTCTTCCCGGTAGGTCGCAAACTCCAGCCATGCTTCAACTATTCCTTCCACTCTCCACTCCTTTTGAAAGTGATTGAAAAGTTGAGCTACGATTCTCTCATCAACCTCTCTGAGTTGACGCCTCAAAAGCTCTGATGCAGCTGGCGTCTCTTTGTTGAGACAACATGCTTTATATTTCTTGCCGCTGCCACAAGGACAACGTGCATTTCTTGAAACACGCTTCTCTGACATAGGCACCCTCCTCTCTCGCTGGAGCAGCGAACACAGATCAAAGCGGCTGACCGGCCGACAGCTTCTCATACACTTCGCCAATCACATCCCACACCCGGGCCGGATTCTCGCTGCGATTGTATGACATGTAAGCATTGCCGTAATAGCTCCATGCCGCAAAATTCCGCACGCCCTCGGCGTAAGCGACGGAAATCGCTTGCTTCAGCTCGCCCTCACGGCCGGAAATGATCTTGTACGCCTGAATCCAAATCTGCGCTTCTTTGTCAAATTGGCGGCACAGCCCCACGACCTCGCGCGAAAACTCCCGCACAAATGGCTCGACCTCCTGGTTGAAAAACATCCAGTACGGATCCGTGCCAAAAATGTCGACGCTGTCGATGGCCGCCACCCTCGACCAATCGGAAAGGCCGATGCCGGCATCCTTGAACGGCAGCAGACAGACGGCATTTCTCATCCCTTTCGCCCGCGTGGCGTCGCACAGCTCGGTCAGAAACTCCACCACACATGCCTCGCGGAACTGCTTAATTTCCTCGTGCGACGCCTTCTCAATCGCACCCGAAAAGCTCTGCTGGAATTTGGCCTGGCAGCAATCACAACGGCAGTACCACAGATCGAATCTGTCCTTTTCTTGCAGATTGATAAAAAAATGCGGCTCGTCCCAAAACAGTACCTGAGCGCCCATTTCAGCACCGTCTGCGATCCAGGCCAGCATGAACTGGCGAAACCTTGGATGGTTGAAGCAGACTGCCGGCGCCGGCTTGCCGTCCGGCAAGATCTGCAGCGTATCGAGGTTCCTGAGCGCAAAACCGCTGTAGGTTTCACCGCCAAAGACGCGTCCCACGCCCCAGGGATCCAGGTAGCACTCCAGACCGGCCTCTTCCGAAAGCGCGACCAATTCGGTCACGGCCTCCTTGTAAAATTGCTGATCGTTCTCTGAAAAGGTGTGGACAACATAGGTGCAGGAGTGGCGCAGAATCTCCTCCAGGTCCCGTTTGAAATGGTCCGGGTTGCGGTTGCCAAAGTAGCTGATGCCGGTTTTGACTCGCTGCTCCATGTTAAGCGGGCTTAATAAAAGGGCTGCTGTTCAAGGTTGAATCCTGTGCCGCTCTCGACCCGCATCCTGGCGTTCACTTTCGACGCCAGGTAAGCGTTGAGAATCAGCTTGATGATCGTCCCGGGAAGAAAGATAGCGCCGCCGATCCACAACGCGTGCGCAAAGGATGTCGGCTTACCGAGCACGTGGTTGAGGTTGAGATAAAGCACCGAAACGCCCAGGGCATAAATGACGACAACGCCAATAGCACAGGACCGCAGGATGCGCCAGAACCCTGGCGTCTCGCTCTGCCCCACTCCCTGTTTGCCCCAGATCAGGTACCCGATCACAAATGCCGCAATCGGATAACTGAGCAGATAGCCAAAAGTGGGTTGCAAAACGTAGCCCGGCCCGCCGCCATAGGCAAAGACCGGAACCCCAATTAGACCAACCGTCAAATACAAGAGCTGACTGAGCGCCCCGAAGTTTGGTCCGAGAATCGAGCCCGAGAGCATCACAAAAAAGGTCTGCAGGGTCAGCGGCACGTAAGGGATGGGAATCTTGATGAACGCCCCGACTGCGGTCAAGGCGGCCATCAGACTGGAGAGCACATAAAAGCGAATCCTGGCCCTGCTGTGATTCACTCCCGCGGCCATCTGTTTCCCCGAAAGAAACTCACGAAGACGACGTCCCCGAGACGGACACCAGCCTCAGCCTGCGTGTCTATTCTCCGTCTCACAAGCTCGTCATCGATCGCTGCTTTCGCCTCTAACCATGTTTGCATTTTCTTAACACGCCCCAGGAAGGCGCTGAATCCCTTGTCGTCACCCTTGAAGACAGTCTTCAGAATAAACTCCCTGTCCGCAGCGTCGATGGCCATCAACCACGGTTCATTCTCCGGCTCCTCGTTCCTTGTTTCAATCTGATCCGGCTCTGACTCACCGTTGCCCGGCTTGCTCACGGGTTCTGAAAAGTGTTCGAGAATCTCTTCCTCGTGTTTGCCGGTGGGCTCCTCTGTCCCGACGTGCTCATCATCCAGGAAACTGAACTGCAAGGAATCGAATTCATGTTTCTTCTTCTTGTGGGGGGCTCTTGGCCGCTTTGGCAGGTGTAAGCCGCCAAGATCGAGCCCTCCGGCGACGAAAGAATCCGTCTCGCCCCCGCTCGCGCTCCGTTGCTCCAGGATGCCCACGAGCAAATGCCTCTCCAGCGCACTCTCGATTTCCGTCACGGTCCAAGAGTCCTTCTCCTGTGCTTCCTGACCCAGGTCCTCAAAGACGTCGTCCAACTCCCGCTCTTTCAGCATCTCCAGCAGGATTTGAGACGACAACAGGGTTTGCGCTTCGCCGGTCACCTCCGTTTCAAACTCCAGATACAACAGAATCTCGTTCAAGAAGGTGGAAACCGGGGTCTCTTTGTACACGGCCATCTCAGCTTTCCTGGCAAGCGAACTCATGTCTAACTTTAACAGATTCGGCTCTTCCTTGCTTTTCAAAATCGCCACAATACGCTCAACAAACGCGCGTTTCTCCCCGAAACCCCGAATGACCGTAAGCGCATCGTCGCGCCCAAATTGCTCCTGCTCCTGAAATAGCACCTGTAGAAATTTTTGCCGCGGCCGAACCAAAACATCTATCTGAAATTCGACGCTTTTGTTGGCTAATTCCTGCAACTCTGCGAGATGAAAAACCGTCTCGGCAAGGACTTCTTCCATGAATTCATCGGCGATCCGCCGAAAGGCAGTAGATTCGAAATCATAGCGGTCAGACTGTGCAAGTTGAAAAGGCCGCTCCAGAGCGAAAAGCTTTCTTGCATGGCTTTTTGCCATGCAAGTAAAGATTTCGGGAAACCCCTGATCAGCGATGTCTCGCAACTGCACCCTCTCTCTGTCGGTCAGACATCTTTTCACCAGTGTGTCGGCCAGCCGCTGGATCTCGTCGTGCCAGAATTCGGATGTCATCGCTCGTTCTCCCCAAAGCCAATAATAAAATGGCTGTCTCTTAGAAATGCGGTCGGAAAGCCCTGTCGCGCCTCCGCGCCGGCCCTCGCGAAGGCCGGGGCCGGAACGACCTTTCACGGCTTGTTGCAGAATGAGGTTTCGGGCGCTAAGCTACGGGCAGAGAGTCAACTGTTTTCCTTAATCACTCTCGCGACGTCGGCAACACGGTCATCCGCATCGAGCCTGATAAGGCGAAACCCTTGTGTATTTCTGCCTTGCGTTGTCACTTTCCTGACACTCTGGCGAATCAGGATGCCGTTGGTGGTAATAATCATGATGTCATCGTCATCCATGACTTCTTTCAATGTCACCAGGCAACCGGTCTTCTCCGTTACTTTCAGCGTGAAGACACCCTTGCCGCCGCGATGGCTAACGCGATATTCTTTGATGTCTGTCCGCTTGCCCAGACCCTTGTCGGTAACAACCAGCACGGTCCCTTCACGTTTGACCACAACCATGCCGACCAGGGCATCGTCCTTACCTAGCCTTATGCCCCGCACACCCGCGGCCGTCCGGCCCATCTGACGCACTTCTTTTTCGTGGAACCGGATGGAAAGGCCCTGGCGCGTCCCGAGCAAAATATCATGGTTGCCATTCGAGAGCTTGGCCTCGATCAGATCGTCGCCATCATTAATCGTAATGGCGTTAATCCCGCCTTTCCTGGGATTGCTATATGCCGTCAGGTGCGTTTTCTTGACCGTGCCCTTCTTGGTCGCCATCACGACATAAGCTTCTTGCTTGAAATCGCGCACGTTGAGGATGGCAGCGATGCGCTCTCCTTTTGAAATCTCGAGCAGGTTGACAATGGCGCGCCCTTTCGTCGCCCGGCCGCCCTGAGGAATTTCATGAACTTTCAACCAGTGACATCGACCGGTATTGGTAAAACACAAGATGTAGCTGTGGGTGGAAGCCACAAACATATGCTCAATGAAGTCTGCCTCTTTGGTCGACGCGCCTGTTAAGCCCCGGCCTCCTCGAAGCTGGCGGCGGTAGGTGGTCACTGGAATGCGTTTGATAAATCCCGTATGAGAAATAGTGATCACCATGTCCTCTTCAGCGATCATGTCCTCGATAGTGAACTCTTCAGTCTCGGAGATGATCTCGGTCCGTCTGTCGTCGCCATATTTGTCCTTCAACTCCAGGAGTTCCTCTTTGATCAACTGCATTCTCCTGGCTTTGCTGTCCAGAATCGAACGCAGCTTCGCGATGAGCTTGATGAGCTGCAGATATTCATCTTCGATCTTCTTGCGCTCCAGGCCGGTCAATCTTTGCAGGCGCATGTCTAGAATCGCCTGCGCCTGCTGCTCCGAAAGCTTGAACCGCTTCATCAAAGAACTTTTGGCTGTTTGAGGATTGCGTGATTTCTTGATAACTTCAACGACTTCATCAATGTTATCCAGGCAGATTTTCAGGCCCTCTAATATGTGGGCGCGTTTTTCCGCTTTCTCGAGTTCGAACTGTGTCCGGCGCACCACGACATCGTGGCGAAAGGTGATGAAGTGCTCTAACGTCTCTTTGAGATTGAGCACCTTCGGGACCCCTTTGACCAATGCCAGCATGATCACGCCGAAGGTCGTCTGCATTTGGGTATGCTTGAAAAGCTGGTTCAAGATAACATCGGCCGGGATGTCACGCTTCAACTCGATGACCATACGCATGCCATCGCGGTCCGACTCATCGCGCACTTCCGCGATGCCTTCGAGCTTCTTGTCCCGCACCAGATGTCCGATCTTCTCCATCAAGTTCGCCTTGTTGACCTGATAAGGAAGCTCGCTGACGATAATTCTTTCGCGGCCACTTTTCTGCGTCTCAACGTTGGCCCGTGCCCGGACGATGATTCTGCCGCGTCCGCTACGATAGGCCTCATCAATGCCCTCGACGCCATAGATGATCCCGGCAGTCGGAAAATCCGGTCCCTGGACATGATTCATGAGCGTCTCCACCTTCAAATCAGGCCGATTGATCAACGCGATCAGAGCATCGATCACCTCGCAGAGATTATGAGGGGGAATGTTGGTCGCCATGCCAACGGCGATCCCGGAGGCGCCGTTCACCAAAAGATTCGGGAGCACCGACGGCAGGACCGTCGGTTCCTGCAACGACTCATCAAAATTGGCTACAAAGTCGACGGTACTCTTATCGAGGTCCCGAAGCACCTCCTCGGCAATCCTGGTCATGCGCGCTTCAGTGTATCGCATGGCCGCTGGTGAATCACCGTCTACAGAGCCGAAATTCCCCTGACCATCAACCAGAGGATAGCGTAAAGAAAAATCCTGCACCATGCGTACCATGCTGTCATATACAGCAGAGTCTCCGTGGGGGTGGTACTTACCGAGCACCTCCCCCACGATTCTGGCACTTTTCTTATAAGACGAATTCGCGCGCAATCCCAACTGGCTCATTCCGTAGAGCACCCGGCGGTGCACGGGCTTCAAGCCATCACGAACATCGGGCAGCGCGCGTGAGACGATCACCGACATCGAGTAATCGATGTAGGACTCTTTCATCTCCTGTTCAATAAAAACCGGGACGACACGATCACGTTGATTTTCCATGCAGCACAAACCTCAAAGTTAGTTGAACGCTTAGACGTCCAGATTCTTCACGTACTGTGCATTCTCCTCAATGAATTTTCTGCGCAGCTCCACATTCCCGCCCATCAGAATAGAAAAAATGTGGTCGGCATCGATCGCCTCTTCGATCGTCACCTGCAAATTGGTGCGTTGTTCCGGGTCCATGGTGGTATGCCAGAGCTGGTCTGGGTTCATCTCGCCGAGTCCTTTGTAGCGTTGCACACTCACACCGTTGTTTCCCAACCGCTTCAGTATGCTGTCCCGCTCATCATCCGAATAAACGTAATGCTCCTCTTTGCCTTTGTGTAGCCTGTACAGCGGCGGCTGTGCAATATAGACATGGCCTTGCTCGACCAGCTCTTTCATGTATCGGAAAAAGAAAGTCAGCAGCAGTGTGCGGATGTGTGAGCCGTCAACATCGGCATCCGTCATGATGATGATTCTGTGGTACCGCAGTTTTTCGATATCGAATTCCTCGGCGCCAAATCCAGTACCGAGAGCCGAGACAATGGTCCGAATCTCCTCGTTAGACAAGATCTTGTCGATCCGGGCCTTCTCCACGTTGAGTATTTTTCCTTTCAGCGGCAAGATCGCCTGGAAACGGCGGTCGCGTCCCTGCTTGGCGGAACCGCCTGCTGAGTCGCCCTCAACCAGGTAGATTTCACACTGCGCGGGATCGCGGTTGGAACAATCGGCCAGCTTGCCGGGCAAGTTTCCGCCATCGAATTCACTCTTTCTGCGCGTCAATTCACGCGCCTTGCGCGCAGCTTCCCTCGAGCGAGCGGCGGTCAGGGCCTTCTCTATGATCTTCTTGCCAACGCTGGGGTTTTCTTCCAAAAAGGCCGCAAACCCATCGCCGAAGATGGATTCTGCGATGCCCTTGACTTCGCTGTTGCCGAGCTTCGTCTTGGTTTGCCCTTCGAACTGCGGCTCCATCACCTTTGCGCTGATCACCGCTGTCAGACCTTCGCGCACGTCCTCGCCGGTAAACGTGAAATCTTCCTTTTTGAGTAAATTGTTCTTCTGGGCGTAATTGTTTAGCGTGCGGGTCAACGCCGTCTTGAACCCAACCAGATGCGAACCGCCTTCGTGGGTATTGATGTTATTCACATAAGTAAAGATATTCTCAATGTATGAATCATTATACTGAAACGCGATCTCGATATCGACATCGTCTTTTCGACTGCTAATATGGATCGGTCTCTTGTGCAGGGGTTCGCGGCTCTCGTTCAAGTATTCGATAAAGGAAATCAGGCCGCCCTTGTACAAAAAGTCGTGGCTCTTGCCTGACGCCTGGTCGCGGATAGTGATCTGGAGATTCTTGTTCAAAAAGGCAAGTTCCCGCATGCGCTCGCACAAAACATCAAAATTGAACCTGGTATTCTTGAAAATCTGGCTGTCGGGTAAGAACGTCGTTTTCGTGCCGGCAGACTTGCTTTTGCCCCTCACTTTCAAATCTTCCACCGGCACGCCGTAGTGATATCTTTGAAAGTAGACTTTGCGGTCGCGTGACACTTCCACCTCACACCACTCCGACAATGCATTGACCACCGAAACGCCAACTCCGTGGAGTCCCCCGGAAACCTTGTAGGAGTCCTTGTCGAACTTTCCTCCGGCGTGCAGCACCGTCATGACCACTTCCAACGCCGGGCGTTTTTCCGTCGGATGAATATCCACCGGGATGCCGCGGCCATTATCTTTGACCGTAACGCTGCCATCACCGTTCATGCTGATTTCAATCTTGCTACAGTAGCCAGCCAAAACTTCGTCAATACTGTTGTCGACGACTTCGTAAACCAGATGGTTCATGCCGCGCACAGAGATATCGCCAATATACATCGCCGGCCGTTTTCGCACCGCTTCCAGCCCCTTCAGCACCTGAATCTGTTCGGCTGTGTACTTTTCTTCTTGCTTGACCTTGCTGTTGTCTGCCATGGATTCTTTCACACCTTCTTGATTTAGATATACCTGATGTCCTTGATAACCCCCATGCCAACTTCCTTATCTATCTTCTTAAACAGATCCCGCTTCAGGTAGATGAGCTCATTGCGCCAGACACTATTTTTGACCTTTACAAATAGAATGCCATCCGCAACTCTCACGGCGCTTGTGGCATTGGCGACACGTTTACCGACGAGAGCAGGCCATTTGGCGATCACTTGATATTCCTTCACCCGGCTCTCGATTCCCAGGTTGCGTAAGACACTGGAAATCGACTTCTGCAGCAATTGTGGTTGCTTACGCCGTGACATGCTCGATATCACCATTCTCAACACAGAATGTGCTGGTCTCACTATTCATCCACCGAGATGATTCCAGGAGTGACTCCCCTTTTGGGCTGGTCAAGAAGATTTGCCCCACTCCCTCTAAGGTGTCGAATATGCTTTTCTCGCGATAGTCGTCCAACTCAGAGTAGCAGTCATCCAACAAGAGGATCGGCGTTTCCTGTGTTTTTTCCTTCAAATAGTTAAACTCGGCGATCTTAATGGAAAAAAGTACCGACTTATGCTCTCCGCGTGAACCATATTTGCGCAAATCTTCTCCGTCGATGGTAAATGCGACATCATCGCGGTGTGGTCCTACCACGGTCATTCCTAGCACGCGCTCCTTTCCGGAGCTTCTTTCCAGCGCCGATAGAAAGGCCTGCTCGACGCTATCGTCATCTCCGGCAAACACGGATGATTCCATCGAAACTTCCAGTCGGTTTCCGTCTTTTGAGAACCGGCGGTAAACCCCGTTGAGCATCTTTGAAAAATCCGAAATAAAGTGATTTCGAAAACTGATTATTCTGGTGCCAATGCTCACCAACCTCTCCGTCCAGGGCACGATGGTCGCTTCTGACATATTGAACCCCTGGCGGATGTCGTGAAGAATCTTGTTGCGCTGCTTGAGAACGCGAGTATATTCCTGCAGGTCGCTGAGGTAAGATAAGCTCACTTGCGATAACAAAACGTCGAGAAACCTTCGACGCTCGGAGGGCCCGCCGGCAGTAATTTTGAATTCATCCGGTGCCATGACGACAACCGGAAACTGACCGAAAATCCTGGCATGGGAGCGAATTCTTTTCCGGTCAACGCTGATTTCCTTCTTTCCATCCTTGACGTATCTTAGAACGACTCTCTTTTCAATCTCGTTGTCTTGAATGAGTCCTCCTTGAACCGTAAAAAACTGTGCGTCGTGTTTCAACAAATCCTGGTTCTTCGCACCACGAAAACTCCGTCCCAGACACAAAAGATAGATGGCCTCCAGGAAGTTCGTTTTCCCTTGTGCATTCTGTCCGTAGACTAAATTGATTCTTACAGAGAATTCTATCTTCGCGTTGTTGTAATTTCTGAAATTAACTAAGGCCAAACTGCGTAGATTCATGCATTCCTATTCATCATTTAGACGGATTGGCATCAAGAGCATGAGCACGTCCTCCCCCTGTTTCTGCGTCGCAGGATAAATGATGCCAGCGCTTACCGGGTCCTTGAGCGTCAATTCGATGTCGTCCGACTCGAGGTGTTTCAAAATGTCGAGCAGGTAAACAGCATTATAGCCGATATCCATGCTTTCGCCGGAGTAATCCGCCTCGATCTTCTCCCGCGCCTCACCGCCGAATTCGATGTCCTCGGACTGAATCTCTACAGCCCCGTCTGAAACCGACAATCTGATCTGGTGGGTGATCGAATTTGAAAAGATAGAAACGCGCCTGACGGAAGAGCTCAGCAGTTCGCGGTTCATCAACACCTTTTTGTCATTATCGATCGGAATCACGCGCTCGTAGTTCGGGAACTGCCCCTCAATGCCCTTGCTGAAAATGGTTGTATTGGCAAGGGTAAACACGATATGGTCATCGCTCAAGCCAACGGTGATCTTCTTATTGCTGTTAAGATTCTTCGAAAGCAGAATCAACGCCTTGGTGGGAATGATGGCTTCCTGCTCAAAACCGGGAGAGCTAAACGTGGTGTCGACGATCTTCACCAGGCGGTGGCCGTCGGTCGAAACCAGGCGCAGTTCATTGGCCATGACCTTCAGATAGACGCCCATCAGGGTCGTACGCAGCTCGTCGATGGAAACAGCAAACAGGGCTTTGTTGACCATGTTGTCAAAGCGCTGCGCGTCGATGTCAAACCCCCCCTGGCTTTCTCCGACAGCGATCTTCGGGAATTCATCCCTCGCCTCGCCAGAGAGCCGGTAGAACCCCCTGTCCGTATTGAGCTCTATCTTGTAGGAATCGTCGCAGCTGAAGTCCACCGGGATATCTGGGAGCTCGCGAACAATTTCGAACACAATCTTCGCCGGGATCGCAACGGCCCCGTCATGGCCTCCCTGGACCTCGATCTTTGTAGAAATGGAGACTTCCAAATCCGTACCGGTCAACGTCAACTGATTGCCCTGCAAATCCAGCAAAATGTTGCCCAGCATTGGAATAGTGGTCTTGACGGGAACCACACCGATGATGTTTTGAATGGCCTGGTGCAACTCTCTCCTGTTAACTCTGAATTTCATAGGAGCCTCGGTCAAGTTTATGAAGTGTGTAAATTCAAATCTACTAAATAATTAATTATAATTCAAGGAAATTTTATGGTAGTAGTAGTTGGGTCTGTGGGTATGTGGATAAATGATTTTGACTCGATTGTAACTGAATTGTTTGCTGGCTGCTTAACCGTCTCTGCAAATCCCCGGGCTGGTGTGGATTGGCTGTTATGGAGATGTTAATAACCCGTTACGCATGTTGATAACGTTGACGTCCTTGAGGATGGTGTTGCCAGCATCTGCCGCTTATTCACACCCAATCCCCCGGATTCTGCATGTTATACACACGTGCGTGTGGATAAGGGTTCTACATGCTGGACATTTCAATCTTTTTCTTGAGCTCGACAACGTCATCCCTGGCCTTGCTATCCCTTTCGATTTGCTTTTCAACGCACTGGATGGCATGAATAACGGTGCTGTGGTCTCGACCACCGAAGTGCAAACCGATGGTCTTCAGGGAACTTTTAGTCATCTGTTTTGTCAGGTACATGGCGATCTGGCGCACGTAGGCAATCTCCTTCTTGCGCGTCTTGGCACGCAGCATGTCGTCTGGAATACTGTAGTGGTCGCTGACGATGCGTTGAATCTCCTCAGGCATAATATTCTTTTTTTTGCTCAAACTGAGATTTTTCAGCACATCCTTTGCTACCTCGATGGAGATATCCAGACCCTTCAGCGAGGCGTGCGCCAGTAGGCGTATCAGCGCGCCCTCCAACTCGCGAATGTTTGATGTGACATTGGTCGCAATAAATTCAATGATGTCACCAGAAAGCGCGATCTCATTTTGATCTGCTTTTTGTTGCAGAATAGCGATGCGGGTCTCGAGGTCAGGGGGTTGAATATCCGCAACCAGGCCCCACTGAAAGCGCGACAATAGCCTTTCTTCAATGCCATCGAGTTCCTTCGGTGGGCGGTCCGATGACAGGACGATCTGTTTGCCGGAGTTGTAGAGGGCGTTAAAGGTGTGAAAAAACTCCTCTTGCGTGCGCTCTTTGCTGATGAAAAACTGGATATCATCGACGATCAACAGGTCGACATTGCGGTAGATGGCGCTGAATTCAGTCGTCTTGTTGTATTTGATGGAATTGATAAACTCGATAGTAAATCTTTCGCTGTCGACGTAGAGCACGCGCTGTCCATCGTTATGCGTCAAGATGTAGTTGCCGATCGCTTGGATGAGATGTGTTTTCCCCAAGCCGACACCGCCATACAGGACCAGTGGATTAAAGGTGGTTTTGCCCGGAGATTCTGCCACGGCCAGGGCGGCTGCGCGCGCGAACTGGTTGTTGGATCCTTCCACAAAGTTCTCGAAACTATAGCGCGCGATCAGATTGCTCTTTTTGTCATACCTGTTCAGCAGTTTCTTTTTGTCCAGGACTGGAATCGGTGGAGCTTCGCCATTGCGCTTCCGTCCCGGGTCAATCGTATAAGACAGCGTCGCCTCCTCTCCGAGCACCTGCAACAGGGCATGATTGATAAGACCGCGATAATGCCCCTCTAACCATTCGTAAAAAAAATGGCTGGGAAGTTGTATGGTAAGCTTCTGATTCTCCAGCTTGAGCGATTTGATCGGCTCAAACCATGTTGTAAAACTCTGAGGATTGATGCTCTCTTTGATGAGAGCAAGACACTGGTCCCAAGCTGCTGTGTACGTCATGGCCATTTTGTCATACCCCTCGATGTTTAATGTTAGAAGCAAGGGTGGAGCAAGGTCAATGTTCGACACTGCGATCCACCAGAGATCCTCTCTACTTGTTGAGACGTTGCGAAAAGTATCCACAATCTATCAACAATTCCCCTTGTCCTGTAAGACGCATATTTAAAACAGCTTATACCACTTATGAAAGCAAGAATTAACTACCAAAAGGAACATAAAATGTCAACTACAGGCTCTAAAACTCGATTCAGAATTGTCACGTTTGTTAAGTTATCCACATCTTTTTATGTGGCGGAACCGTCTAGGAAGGACTCGTAAAAGTTAAGAAAAAGACCCTCAATGTCAAGAAAAAAAGCAGGTATTTCCCACAAGAGAAGAGTGTCGAAACAGGAAAAAATGTGTTTTCTAGGCTTGTTCTGTGGTCGGGAATTGCTTTTCTCGCGGCTGAACCGGATCACGAAACAAATTCTGCCGTCGGATGTTTTTTGTTGACTTCAAGCTTCATTTTTGTTACTTTTACAGGTTTTGATAATCAAAAGTGTGCATTTAGGAGGAGCTATGGGAGCTACCAAAAGTATTTATTCCGGCCTGGTTGGGCGGCCGATCTGGTTGCTGGGAGTTGGTTTGATGTTTTGCTTGTTCGTCGGCCGGGCTTTTGCCGGCGGGGGACCAAATGTTGGCGGCGCAAAGCTGTATATCCAGCAAAACGATTTGGATAAGGCGACCAGCGTGCTGACGAAGGAGGTCAAGGAAGTAAATGAAAGAAATGAGGACGCCTGGTACCTATTGGGATATGTTTATGCCCGCCAGCAGAAGTATGAGGAAATGATTGAGGCGTTCAATCGGGCGGTGGAGCTGAAACCGAAGTTTCGGCAGAAGGGCGTCAGAATTGGGAAGGACAGCGGAACACAGTTTCACTCCAAACACGGTGTAGATGCGATTCTTAGGGTGGTCTGGGCCAACGCATTTAACAGCGGGGTCAGGCACTTTAATGATGCCGTCAATGCCGCAGAAGAGGAGGCAAGGCAGGAAAACTTTGATAAAGCCATTGCCATGTTCAGTGCCGCAGCCGTGATTGCGCCGGACAGCAGTCTGGCTTATCGCAATTGGGCCGCGGCGTTGATAAACGCCGAGAGAACCACGGATGCCATCGCGCCGTTGATGAAAGCCCTGGAAGTCAATCCAAAAGATAAGGAAGTGAAGATCATGCTGGCGCAAGTCCATGTGCGCGAGAACCACTATGATCAGGCCTTGCCCTTTTTGGAAGAGCTGTGGGCCGAGAATGTTCGCAGCGTCGAGGTGGCCGACTACCTGTCGCGGGCGTATCTCAAAGTCGATAAGCCAGAGCAGGCGAAGGGCGTGTATAAAGCAGCCATAGAGAGCAATCCCGAGAATTTTTCATTCCGTTACAACTACGGCACCATCTTACTCGAGGCGAAAGAGTACGATGAGGCGATCGAGCAATTGTCGAAAGCGTACGAAATCGATCCCGAGTCGGCTGATATTAACTACAACCTCGGGGCAGCGTATCTGAATCGCGGTGTCAGCAAACGGGAGGCGTTGCCAGATGATTCGGAGGACCTGGCATATGTCAAAGACTTTGAGTTGGCCTTTCCGTATCTCGAAAAATCGACGAAGATGAACCCGGATGATGTGGGTTCCTGGTTTACCCTCGGACGCATCGCGGGCCAGCTTAACAAGATCTCACTCGCGGGCTATGCGTTTTCGAAAGGCGAACCCCTAAGGAGTGCCCTTGACAACAAAGTTATCGTGGGCATGCCTAGCGAGACACTCAAAGCAATTCTTGGCGACCCGGACGAAATCAAGCCGCTCGAATCCAAAGAATTCAATTCGGTTCAAGAGTGGGTGTATCGGGAACGAAGGGGGGCCAGGGGAAAAGTTGCGATTCCGGACCCGATGAACGTCTACGTTGCAAACGGCCGAGTCGACGCCTTGATGGTCGAGAAGTAGGTAGATAATCACGCGTTTTAGCAGTAATAAAGTAAAGCACTCATAATAAAGAATAAGTGGGTAAACTGAAA
>JBHHXT010000026.1:0-40750 GCA_046757165.1 bacterium
GCTCAACGGGTTCAGATGTTCAGAACCAGGGTGTTCATGCGCCAACGTGTTTTCCCCTCAATGGAATCGTAAAACAGGCTTCCAGCCTGTTGAGATCGGTGTTCCCGCTTTAGCGATGTCCACGCCGAACACGGTTTTGGAGTCTCTCAAGCCTTGAAACCTTTTGTTCCGGCTTGTCCGGCTCAGGTCTTACGAAAGGCTTCCACCGGCGACAACCTCGATGTTTTGTACACCGGAAACAGCACCGCGAGCACACCGATAATCGCGATCGAGACCACTGGCTCAAAATAGACCCGGGCTTTTCCCGAGAATTTCAAGTCATCGAACACAAAGCCATAACTTGCGTAGCCCTCGACAATGTCCTTTGGCAATGGAATCGCAAACTGGCTCAGGGTCGAAACGACCACCAGGGAGAGCAAGAAGCCGGCGGCGATCGAAATCGAAATCTTGATCATGGACTCCAGCAGGATCAGGCCGCTGATCTGGGTCGGCTTCATGCCCACGGCCTGCAAAATGCCAAACTCACGCGTGCGCTCGACAACACTCAGCATCGTGGCATTAAAAATCTCGATGCCGACCACGATCAAAATGAAGGCAAGATAAATGGCGCCGCTGACATTGTCGATGATAATGATTTGCTTCAAGCCCGGCATCAGCTCCTCCCAGGAGAGCACTTCAAACGCTCCATCATCGAAGCTTTGCGTCAGCACTTTTGAAAGACGGGGCGCATTTCTGAAGTTGGAGGACTTGAACACGACTTGCGTGATGCCGTCATCGAGCGAGAACAGTTCCTGTGCATTGTGCAGAGGCATGACCATGAGCGACCGGTCGAGCTCGGAATGGCCGGCGCTGAGCAGTCCTTTGACAACGTAGGTGTCTGCCCCCAACTGGTTGCGATAGCCCTGGGTCAAGACCACCACGGTGTCCCGGACCCCGGCCTGCAAATTGCGGGCGAGCATGGTCCCGAGCAACACCAGGTGGTCATCCCCATCCTGCAATTTCTTGCCCGCCTGCACCATGCCGGCAAACTGGGTGATGGCCCCCTCCTGTGCCGGCTCGATGCCGACGATCAACGCCCCGGCGCTCGCTGAATCCGAGCTGACCAGGCCGAAGCTGGTGATGCGCCTGCTGAAGGCTGTGAGCTCCGGGTGCTGCTCGAGCACGCTCTGCAAGTCCAGCTCGTTTTGTCGCAGGTGGTACGTCAACGTCTGCTCCTCCTGAAACCCCTTGCGGTGCACCTGGAGCTCGCCATTGAACAGTCTCACGGCCATGTATTCCATGGTATCATAGGTGCCGTACTGCAACGAGCGTGTCACGGCAATGATCAGGATGGAAAGCGCGATGGCCGTAATCGTGATCAGACTCCGGCGCTTGTTGCGCCACACGTTTCGCCATGCCAGGCGGAGTAGTTTGTTCATCTCAACAGACCAGATACTGCATATTCAAAACTTATTTTATTCGTGTCAATTGCGCAAATTCGTGGCTAACTCAGTCTGCTTCAGATTCCTCACCTCGCCCGCCGCAAGTATTGTTTCGTAAAGACCGACTTCTTGATCGGCTTGTCGAAAACCGCTTCCTCCAGGAGCATCACGGTCCTTCTCCCAGGCTTCTTTTCTTCGATCAATTCAAACTTCGCCGGAATGACGCGGCCGCCCATCTCTTTGATGTCGGAAAAGACGAGTGTGCGGACAAGCTCGCCGCGCTCGTTGAAATATTGTGCCCGCAACGGCAGGTAGTCGGCCACTCGAATCCACTCGATGATCCGGCCCCATACCACTGGAGCCTCGGGTTTGGGTTTGAGCTCGACCTTATACGCCTCGAAGCCGGCCTCCTGCTCGCGGCCCAGGAGCGTGTGGGTGTAATCTGTGACCACGCTCGACTCCTTCACCAGGTCATCGTTGGTAAAATCCGACCCCATCCACGACTGCAGCATCATCGATGGCGGGATCTTGATTTCGCGGTTGATCTTCGGAATGTAGTTCCACATCTCGCGTTTGATCTTCAGAAAGGTCACGCCCCTGTCCTTTGCCGGCGCGAGCATGAGAATAAAGGACTTCTCCGTGCCCTCGGACCAGAACTTGAAAACCATGGTGCGCTGCCACTCCGGCCGGATAATGGTCAGGGTGTATTGGCCGTACATGGTTTTGCCCCGCATCAAGTCGTCCGCCTTCTGGACGATCGTCAGCGCCGTCTCCTGGGCCACGGCGGCCGTGCTGATACAAATAAGCAACCATGCGGTATGCAAGTACTTCATTGACCTGATCCTCCTTCCTCGTTCCTTGGAGCAGAATCTCTCCGCTCCCCGCCTGGGCCGACTTCTCATCTTTCGCACAAAGTACACTAGCATGGAATATAAAACATTCCAGCTTAAGAGTCGAGATTTTTCTCAAGTTTGCCCCGCTTTTTCGCGACTTTTACCTGTGCGGTTCATTTGCTTGACTTTTTGTTCCCGGTCACCTACCTTTGGGACTGAGACAGTGCACAGACACCTGGCCAGCAGATTGAAGAACGCAACAGCTTACTGCGGCTCCGCCGCCTGAGAGGTCATGAGAAAAGAGAACTTCCGCAACATCGCCATCATCGCCCACGTCGACCATGGGAAAACCACGCTTGTGGATGGCATGCTGAGACAAAGCGGCACCTTCCGGGAAAACCAGGAAGTCGCTGAGCGCGTCATGGATTCGATGGATCTGGAACGCGAGCGCGGCATCACCATTATGGCAAAAAACACCTCGGTGTGGTACAGAGACGTCAAGATCAATATTGTGGACACTCCCGGCCATGCGGATTTCGGCGGCGAAGTCGAGCGCAGTCTGAATCTGGTGGATGGGGTCATGTTGCTGGTGGATGCCAGCGAAGGGCCGCTGCCCCAAACGCGGTTCGTGGTGAAAAAGGCATTGGCTAAGAAACTGCCGGTCATCCTCGTGATCAACAAAATCGACCGCAGCGATGCCCGCATCGAAGCCGTTGTCAATGAGGTCTATGATCTCTTTATCGACCTCGATGCCACCGACGAGCAAATCGAATTTCCGGTCTTGTACACCAACGCGAAGGCCGGCGTGGCGCATGCAGAAATCGGGGACGGCTCCACCGACCTTCGGCCGTTGTTCGAAACCATCCTGGCGCGAATCCCCGGGCCGGTGGCCAGCGATGACAACGTGCCGCAATTCCTGGTCACCAATCTCGATTATGATCCGTACGTCGGGCAGGTTGCCATCGGCAGACTCAGCAACGGTGTGCTCGAAATGAACAAGACCTACAGTTTGTGTGGCGAACACGGTATCACGCGCGGCGTCAAATTCTCGGCCTGCTACACCTTTCAAGGATTGCGAAAAACCCAGGTACAGAAGCTGGAAGCCGGTGATATTATCGCAGTTTCAGGCGTAGACAATGTCACGATCGGCGACACCATTTCTTCCGATGACTCTCCTCAGCCGCTGCCGCGCATCAAAGTCGATGAACCGACCGTGTCGATGATATTCTATGTCAACAACAGCCCTTTTGCCGGCAAGGAGGGCAAGTACCTGACCTCGCGCCACCTCAAAGAAAGGCTGCAAAAAGAAATCCTCGGCAACGTTTCCCTGCAGGTCAAAGAAACCGAGCGCGCCGATGCCTTCGAAGTCTGCGGCCGCGGTGAGCTCCAGATGGCCGTGCTCATCGAAACCATGCGACGGGAGGGTTATGAATTCATGGTCTCCAAGCCGCGCGTCATCACCAGAGAAGAAAACGGCAAGGTGATGGAGCCGATGGAACGCGTCTTCATCGACATTCCCGAGGACAAAATCGGGGTGGTCACCGAAAAACTGTCGGGCCGCAAAGGCAAAATGACCCACATGCAAAACCACGGTCATGGGCGGGTGACGATGGAATTCATCATTCCATCCAGGGGACTGATCGGCTTTCGCAGCCAGTTTCTGACCGATACCAAAGGTGCCGGCATCATGAACACGCTCTTCGAAGGACACGCACCGTGGTTCGGCCCGATCCCGCAACGGGTCAGCGGCGCGCTGGTGGCCGACCGGCCGGGGAAAGTCACAACCTATGCCAGCTTCGCCATGGTGGACCGTGGCGAGATCTTCACGGACGTCGGCACCGAGGTGTATGCCGGCATGATCGTTGGCGAGCGCAACCGCAGCGAGGACCTGGTCGTCAACATTACCCGCGAGAAGAAGCTCACAAATATGCGCAGCTCAACGGCAGACGTGACCGTGACCCTGCGTCCCCCACGGACGCTCTCCCTGGACCAATCGCTGGAGTTCATCGCTGAAGATGAATTGGTCGAGGTCACGCCAAAGAACATTCGCCTGCGCAAGATGGAGCTGGATGCCGGCAAACGGGCAGTGGCGAGGAAGAAAGAAAAATATGGATAGATCTTGGACACACCCCCGGCGGGCGGCGGCAGGGCAGGCACAGACGTGCCCCGCCGTTTCCATGTTACGGGTGTGTGCCGATGTTTGCAACGTAGAGGGGCTGGTCCCTTGGCAAGGTGGGATGAGTCAAGAAATCCCCCTAAATCCCCCTTTACGAAAGGGGGACTTTGGGCCGCGCGCTTCGGGCATGCCGCCTGACTTGCAAACCAAAATCCGCGACAAGAGTCCCCCCCTTTCATAAAGGGGGGACAGGGGGGATTTGAAAACACGCAAAGACCCAATGACGATGAAACCCTACAACAAGACTCTGAAGCCCCTCGCAAGAACGCTGCGGAAAACCGTGACCGACGCCGAAAAACTGCTCTGGTCGCGACTGAGACGCAAGCAGGTGCGGGGCTTTCAATTCTACCGTCAAAAACCGCTCGGTCGCTATATTGTTGATTTCTACTGCCCTGCTGGCACTCTGGTGATTGAAGTGGATGGCGGCCGGCATTACTCCGATGATGGCAAGGCGAAAGATCTTGAGCGAGACAACTATCTGAATTCCATTGGCCTGAACGTACTGCGCTTTACGAACATCGAGGTGTTGAAGAATGTTGATGGGGTCCTGCAAGTGATCGATGAGTCCCTTGGCAAGGTGGAATCAGTCAGGAAATCCCCCCTAAATCCCCCTTTGCGAAAGGGGGACTTTTGGGCCGCGCCCTTCGGGCACGCCACCTGACTTGCAAAACAAGATCGGCAACGAGAATCCCCCCCTTTCACAAAGGGGGGACAGGGGGGATTTGAAAATACACAAAGCCCGAACGACGATGAAACACTACGACAAAAAGCTGAAGCCCTCACTGGAACATCGAAACGATTGTTCCTGATATTGACCACCCTTTACGGACAGGAGCCTATGAAATCACGAGTCTTGCAAACCGTCGTTATCCTGAGCCTCTTTTTCATTTTTCCGGACAGGTGTTACCCGAATCCGCACGCAGACAAGCCTGGCCTGGTTGTCCTGCTGGTCGTGGACCAAATGCGGGCGGACCACTTGACCCGGTTCGCAGACCTGTACAAATATGGCTTTGCCAGGCTCCTCGAGGAGGGCGCTGTGTTCACCAATGCCTACCACGACCATGCGTACACGGTCACAGCTCCAGGCCATGCGACGATTGCCACGGGGGCCTTCCCTTCACACCATGGCATCGTTGCCAACGATTGGTTCGACCGCCGGCAGCAAAAAAAGGTGTATTGTTGTGAAGATACCGCAAGCGGCCTGCTGGGCTATCCGGGTTTGCCCGAGGACAAAGGGCGGTCGCCCGGGCGAATGCTCTTGCCCACCTTCGGCGATTGGCTAAAAGCGGCCTCACCTGAGAGCAAGGTCTTCGGCGTTGCACGCAAAGACCGTGCGGCTATCCTCTCTGCCGGCCACAGCGCCGACGGCGTTTACTGGTACAACCCGGCCGACGGAAAGATGATCACGTCCCAATACTACACAGGATCTTATCCGCAATGGGTTCAGGACTTCAATCAGGCACGGCTGGTGGACACGTATTTTCAGCAAGGCTGGGCCAGGATGATGCCGGAGGAGCTTTACAGGCGCGCACGCGAAGATCGCAACGCGTTTGAAAACGATGGCGAGAAAACCTCATTTCCGTACATGTTTACGGCAAGCTCAAACCGCCCGGACAGAAATTACTACGATGCCTTACAAACGACTCCCTTTGCAGACAAGCTCATTCTCGAGTTTGCCCGTGGTCTGGTCCAGAACGAGGGCCTCGGAACCGGTGCGGCAACCGATGTCTTGTTTGTCGGCTGTTCCGCTGCCGATGCCATCGGTCATCGTTTTGGGCCGATGAGCCAGGAGAGCATGGACCATTTTCTCCGCCTGGACCGGTATCTCGGCGATTTCTTCGCCTACCTCGACGCGCACCTCGGTCGCAACCGCTATCTCGTTGTTTTGTCGAGTGACCACGGCGGGCTGCCCATCCCCGAAGAGCTTGCCAGGCACGGCTTCGCTGCCCAACGTGTGATGGGCAGCGACCTGAGAAACCTCCTGAGCAAAGCCATCGATGAAGTGACAAAAAAACTGGGCTTGTCCCGGCCCCTGATCAAGCGGATGGTGGGCTTCGGTTTGTTCTTGAACTATGAGGAAGCTGAAGAACTGGGGGTATCAGAGAACACGATCAACACGATGTTGGCCACACGCCTGCAAGAAAACCGGGCCATTGCTGCCGTCTACACCAGGGAGAATCTGAATCATCCGCGCCACGACGGGGATGAGTTTCTGGAGGCGTACCGCCACTCCTATCATCCTGAGCGGAGCGGCGATCTGGTGGTGAGATTCAAGAAGTACTGTCTGCTGCGCGCTTCTCGCTATGGCACCAGCCACGGCTCCCCTTATGACTACGATACGCACGTACCGCTCGTGTTTTGGGGGGCGCCTGTCCGAAAGAGTCACACCACACAAGAGGTGCACACCGTCGACATCGCACCGACTTTGGCGCATATCTTAGGGGTTCAGCCGGCGAACTCCATCGATGGACACAATCTTGGGTCCCTTCTCTTTACCTCCGACGCCTCAGATCGGGAATAAACCGGCCGTGTAAGAATGCCGAGGTCAAAACAAGATTCAACACCGTCTCTGACCGTGTTTTGACTAGCTAGACCGTTTATCTCTTGATTCACCCGGGATTACAACCTCACCTTATAGAAACGGTGCCGGACTATTGCCCGCGTTTTGCTGCGCAATGAATCTTGAGCACGACCAAAGGGAAGTGCTCAAGATTCACCAACAGGCGTTGTCCCTCTCCTCAATTCACCTTCTCCGAAACCAACTTCGCCTGCTGGAACAAGAGCAAATAATCGCGGCCGCCGGCCTTGGAATCTGTACCGGACATGTTGAACCCGCCAAACGGATGGACCCCGACGAGCGCGCCCGTGCACTTGCGGTTGAAGTACAGGTTGCCGGCGTGAAAAAGCTGCCGGGCTTTATTCATCTTGTCGCGGTTGGTCGTGTAAACCGATCCGGTCAGGCCGAACTCCGTGTCGTTGGCAATCTCGAGGGCGTGCTCGAAGTTGCGCGCTTTGATGACAGCGAGAACCGGGGCGAACACTTCTTCCTGGGCGAGCCGTGCTTTCGCGTCCACGTCAGCGATGATGGTGGGCTGGACGTAGTAGCCGTCGTCCGGACCTTGCTCGCCGCCGCAGAGAAGCCGACCTTCCTGTTTGCCGATTTCGATATATTTCATGGTTTTTTCCAGAGCCGCACGGTTGATCAAGGCCCCCATGTAATTCTCTCCGTGCTCGACCGGCCCGACTGTAACCTTTTTCGTCCGCGCCACCAGCCGGTCGAGGAAGTCATCATAGATGGATTCGTCAACAATGGCGCGCGAGCAAGCGGAGCATTTCTGACCCTGGAATCCGAAAGCGGAAGTCGCGACGCTCTCGACCGCCTGTTCCAGGTCCGCTTCGCTGTCTACGATGATCGCATCCTTGCCCCCCATCTCCGCCACAACGCGCTTGATCCAGATTTGGCCCTTTTGAGGCTGCGCCGCCAACTGGTTGATGCGCAGGCCAACTTCCTTCGAACCGGTGAATGAAATGAAGCGAATGGTGGGGTGTGTCACGATAAAGTCGCCGATGACCGCGCCACTGCCCGGAATGTAGTTGAGCACGCCGTCGGGCAATCCGACTTCTTGCATGATTTCAACCAGCTTGTGGCCGATGGTCGGTGAGTCGCTGGCGGGCTTGAGCACGACCGTATTGCCCGTCACGATGGCGGCGGTGGTCATGCCGGCCAGAATCGCCAGTGGAAAGTTCCACGGCGGGATGACCGCGCCGACGCCGAGCGGGATGTAAAACAGCTCATTCTTTTCCCCCGGCAGGGGCGTCACGGGCTGCGTTTCACTGTAGCGCAGCATCTCGCGCCCGTAGAACTCCAGGAAGTCGATGGCTTCGGCAGTGTCGGCGTCTGCTTCCACCCAGTTCTTGCCGGTTTCGAAGATCATCCAGGCGTTGAGCTCGAGCTGCCGGCGTCGCATGACCGCCGCTGCCTTGAAGAGATAGTCAGCGCGCTCTGCCGCAGGCACGAAGCGCCAGGTTTGAAACGCCTTTTCCGCTGCCCGGATGGCCTGCTCGGCGTGCTCCTGACCCGCTTTGTGGAAGGTGCCCACGACCTGCTCTTTCTGGCACGGGTTTTTGGAGGTGAACATCTCGCGGCTTTCAGCCTCCTTGCCGTCGATGGACAGGGAATAGGTGCGGGTGAACTGGCTTTTGACCTCTGCCAGAGCCGCTTCTTGCTTCTTGCGATTTTCATTGTTCGAGTAATCCGTTAACGGATGATTTCTGAATTCTGAAACCATGTCATAGCTCCTTCTCATTATTGTTTGGTTATGAATATCAAATCAAGCCCGGTAAGTTAACAAATTGATTGCTGTTTTTCAATAGCTATGTCGCCACTGACTTGGTCAGAAAATTCATTTGACTATCTGTTTGAAAAGGGTTAGCTTACCTGCCAAAATTTCGCAATCTGTTTTTCTGGTATGTTCTTTTGAGTAGCGCGACCTATTGCGTTCTTAGTCTCACGCAAAGAACGCCATGCGCGCAGAGTTCGTTCGTTTTTGACCTTCATTTCTCTGCGGACTTTGCGTGAGGCGATATGTAATCGAAAAACCAATAGACGGTCGTGTTTGAACAAATCAATTAACAAGAGATACCTCAGGAGGAACCATGCTGAACTACGTCTGGCTTGCATTAATGGTCATCGCAATTGTCGTGGGGGCGATCAAAGGCACTCTGCCTGAAGTGACGAAAGCCGCCTTCGATATGGCCAAAATTTCGGTCGACATCGCCTTTGGCCTGATCGGCATTATGGCCTTGTGGCTGGGAGTCATGAAGATCGCTGAAGAAAGCGGGATGGACAAGATTCTGGCCAGACTGATCAAACCGCTCAGCAAACGCTTGTTCCCCGACGTGCCGCCGGACCATCCGGCTATCGCATCCATCTTGCTGAATCTGAGCGCCAACTGGTTGGGCCTTGCCAATGCCGCCACGCCGTTTGGTCTCAAAGCCATGGAGGAGCTGCAGAAACTGAACAAGAACCGGGAGGTCGCCTCCAATGCGATGGTGACCTTCCTGGCGCTGAATACCGCGGCCATCACGCTGATTCCGGCAACCATCCTGGGCGTTCGCATCTCGCTCGATTCACAAAGTCCGCAGGCGATCATCGGGACCACGATTTTTGCAGGTGTGTGTGCAACCACGATGGCTGTTCTGGCGGCGAAGTTGCTGGAAAAACTCCCCATCTTTCGCAAGGAGCTGGGTGCTGACAACGGCAGTGAAGGGCATGAGGTGGAAGGATAAGATACCAGCCTGAATCAGGCTGAATAATTCATTCACCGCAAAGGCGCGAAGAACGCGAAGAGAAAACGATCTACCGGTCATGGGGGTCAAGGAGCTAAACTTAAAGAGATTACGATAGCATGCAGCACGAAATCCTAAAGAACTGTTTTCTGTCTTCGTGACCTGCGCCGTATTTCAAAAGGATCAAAAACCCACACGGAAGATGTCTACATTGCGAAATCCGTGTGGACCAATACAGACAAATCAACAGGAGCAGAAATGAGCCTAACATTCAGTCAAATCGTCGGTGCTGTTTCGAACTTCGCCATCCCGTTTGTCTTGCTCGTGATCATCGGTTACGGATTCTTCAAGAAGGTCAGGATTTACGAAGCGTTCGTCGACGGAGCCAAAGGCGGGTTTGAAGTTGCGATCAAGATTATTCCTTTCCTGGTCGCACTGCTGGTGGCGATCGGCATGTTCCGGGCTTCCGGTGCCATGGATTATCTCATCAAATTCATCTCACCCCTGACAGACTCGATCGGCATGCCGGCGGAAGCACTGCCCGTGGCCATCATGCGGCCGCTCTCCGGTAGCGGCTCGCTGGGGCTGGTGACCGAGATCATGAAAACGCACGGTCCCGACTCGTTCCTGGGCCGGCTGGTCTCGACCATGTACGGCAGCACCGAGACGACGTTCTACGTGCTGGCGGTCTACTTTGGCTCGGTCGGGATCAAAAAGACCCGCCATGCCGTGCCGGCCGGCCTGCTGGCAGACGCCGCTGGCTTGATCGGATCTTTGCTCATTTGCAAGTTGGTGTTCTAGCCAGGAAATCCGGTCGGAAAATACTGTCAGCCTGCCCGGTGCGCCCGCAGGGCGAGGAGTTTGACCACGCCCTGCGAGCACGGCGGCCGACTTCGAACCACAATCCACGACAAGAGTCCCGCCTTTCACCATCATCGTTGCTGCACGATGAATTGTTCCTTTTACAAAGTGAAAATCTTGCGACACTCTGCTCTGGCCTTCTTCACCTTCATAGACTTGGCAGACAAAATGTTTCTCTTCCGTAAGATGTTTCCTTGATTTTATGGAACACAAAACCTATATTATCGCTATCACTCCTGGCGCGGCCCGGGCCGCTCATTGGAATCACCTCCTGGCTCGACAGCTCACCGATTCACCGTCGTGAAAACCGGGGACAAGCTTATGGTTCCTGAGATTCGCGTTCAAAGCTGCAATCAAGCGCCCGTCAATGCGGGCGGCATGTATGTGCTCTACTGGATGGTGGCATTTCGCCGCACGAATTGGAATTTCAGCCTGGAGCGTGCCGTGGAATGGGCCATGGAGCTCAACAAACCGCTGGTCATCTTTGAGGCGTTGCGCCAGGGCCACCCCTGGGCCAGCGACCGCGTTTTCCGTTTCGTTCTCGATGGGATGGCCGAAAACATGCGCAGGTTGCGCAGCAAGAACGCCTTCTACTTCCCGTTCGTCGAGCCGAAACCGGGCGCAGGCGGCGGGTTGCTGGCCGCCCTGGCAAAACGGGCGTGCGTGGTGGTGACAGACGATTTTCCATGCTTCGTTGTGCCGAACATGGTGGAGGATGCGGTCCGCCGCCTGAAGGTGCGCCTCGAGAAAATCGATTCCAACGGCCTGCTGCCCATGCGCGCTGCCAGCGAGGTGTTCAAGAAAGTGCTGGATTTTCGACGCTTTCTCCACCACGCGCTGCCCTTTTACTTGAGCGAATTCATCAAACCCGATCCGCTGGTAGGCCGAACGTTGCCGAAGCTGGGGAACCTGCCGGCAGAAATAGAACAACGCTGGCCGCCAACCAATCCGAAGCTGCTCGATGAAGAAAGATTCGACTTGTACCAATTCCCGATCGACCACTCCGTGCCGGTTTTGGCCCTGCAAGGGGGGCCGCAAGCAGGAGAGCGAACGCTCAACTCTTTTCTCGAGTACCGCCTGCAGCGTTTTGCAGAGCGCAGCACCAATCCAGACAAAGAGAGCACAAGCGGTCTGTCACCCTACCTCCATTTCGGCCATCTGTCCGTGCACCAGGTTTTCTCACAACTTGTGGAGCGGGAAGGGTGGTCTCTTGGCCAACTCTCGCCACAGGTTACCGGCAGCCCCCGCGGCTGGTGGGGGATGAGCCGCAACGCCGAGGCGTTTCTGGACCAGCTCATCACCTGGCGCGAGCTCGGGTTCAACTTTTGCTGGCGGCGGCCAGACTACGACCAGTACGAGTCGTTACCAGATTGGGCAAAAAAGACCCTTGCCAAACATGAAACCGACCCCAGAGAACACATCTATTCTCTGGAAAAATTCGAGAAGGCGCAAACCCATGACACGCTCTGGAACGCCGCCCAAACCCAGTTGGTGCGCGAAGGCCGCATTCACCCCTACCTGCGCATGCTCTGGGGGAAGAAGATTGTGGAGTGGACAACATCGCCGCAGGAAGCGCTGGCCATCATGATCGAGCTCAACAACAAACACGCCATCGACGGCCGCAACCCCAACTCGTACGCCGGCATTTTCTGGACCCTCGGTCGTTACGATCGCCCCTGGGCGCCCGAACAACCGATTCTCGGCAAGGTCAGAGGCCCGAGCTCGGAAAGCAATGTCCGTAAAATGAAGGTACGTAAGTATATAGAAAAGTATGATTCACACTCCCTGGCTTTGTTCTGAACCATATAGCCCGGGAATAACTCAATCTGTCAAATACTCCGCAAAGGAGGGACTCTAAATGAAACTCCTCATCACGGGCGCTTCGGGGCTGATCGGTTCAGCCCTGGAACCTTTTCTGCGCAAGGCCGGGCATGACGTCAACCGGCTCGTGCGCCATAAAGAGAGCGCGAGCTGTTGTGATTTTTACTGGGATCCGTACGCCGATGAGCTCGACCGGGCGGCCCTGGAAGGCATCGAGGGCGTCATTCACCTCTCTGGCGAAAACATCGCTGCCAGGTGGACGGAGAGCAAGAAACAAAAAATTCTCGACAGCCGGGTGAAGCCCACCCGCTTCCTGAGCAAGATAGTCTCCGACCTGGAGACGCCGCCCAAAGTGCTCATCAGCGCCTCTGCCATCGGCTACTACGGCGACCGCGGCGATGAGGTGCTGACCGAGAAGAGCAAATTCGGCAGCGGCTTTTTGTCCGATGTGGTGCGTCAATGGGAAGCAGCCACCACGCCGGCCGCGGTCAAGGGCATTCGCGTGCTCACGCTCCGCCTGGGGGTGGTGCTGAGCAGACATGGTGGCGCGCTGGCCAGGATGGTACCTCCGTTCAAAATGGGAGCGGGTGGCATCGTCGGCAATGGCGACCAGTACTGGAGCTGGGTCGGCATCGACGATGTGGTGGGCGCTCTCAACCATGCCCTGACGACCGACACACTGGAAGGCCCGGTCAATGTCGTCGCGCCCAATCCGGTCACCAACCGGGAGTTCACCAAAGTGCTGGGCAGGGTGCTCGGCCGCCCAACCTTTGTTCCCATGCCCGCCTTCGCCGCCAGGATCGCCTTCGGGGAAATGGCACAAGCTTTGTTGCTGGCCAGCGCGCGCGTGGAGCCCGCAAAACTGAAGGCCACCAACTACGAGTTCTGGCATCCGGAGCTGGAAGAATTGCTGCATTATGTGCTGGAGATAGAAGGAGCGTCTCCGGCGAAGGAGGAAGAGTCAGCCCAGGAGACGCCTAATTGAACTCCGCCTTCAGGATCCAATTCTGCGGGTCTATCTCTGGCCTTCCCTCTTTCGGCAGGATGATCGTCCCTTGCCCCCCTTCCGTTGTGACTTTGTGGATTTCATCACCGATGTGGACTTCGACCGGCATGGGAAAGGGCAGACCGTCTGGTCCCCGCCAGCGCAAGGTCAGGATGCTGCCTTTGACTGAGGAGATCAGTCGCGGCAATTCCGCCTGGCGAAAATAGACTTCGAAAAACCAGCCCAGCTCCTTGCCCGAGACCTCTTGCACGATTTCCTGAAATGCATCGGTCGTGGCAAAGTGGCATTGCCTGCCGTCGCTGACGTATTCCATGGCAGCATCTGGATAGGTCAGCTTGCGCAAGGATTGAACCAGGGCATCCTTGCCGATCAAATAGCGCAGGGTGTGCAGAATCCACGCCCCCTTTGCGTAGATATCGCCACCGTAGATGTCCCGCGTTCGCTGCGCGGCGCGCGGCGCGACCGGCTTGTGGTTGCGGATTCTGCCACGAAAACTCCCGATGTACTCGTGATAAGCGGCCGGGTCATGCAGGGACTCGGCATAGAGGGCCTCCAGATAGGAAGCGATGCCCTCGTGCAACCACCAATCGCTCCAATCCGGTGCGGTCACCAGGTTGGCGAACCATTCGTGGGCCAGCTCATGGAAATGGAGCCGGTCAAAGCCATATTTGTTGTTCCGAAAGTCAGAGCCGTACGAGATAATCGTCTGGTGTTCCATCCCGAGGTACACCGTTTGCGCCACGCCGTATTTGTCCGCTCGAAACGGATAAGGCCCGAGCAACCGCTCGAAGAACCGCAAATGTTGCGCGAACTGCGGAAACAGAGTTAGCGCCTTCGTGTAGTCCTCCGGCATCACCCAGAAGGTCAGCGGCATCACCTCTCCGTTGATACTGCGATAGGAGTCTTCGATCTTGCTGTACTGCGCGATGTTGAGCGTGACGCCGTAATTGTTGACCGGAGTGGAAATGTACCAGTGGAAGGTGTGCATGCGTTTGCCATTCTTCCAAAAGCGTTCGTATTCACGCATCCGGCCATTGGCGGCCACGGTCAACGGCTCGGGCACGGTGATGTGCAGCGCCATGGAGTCAGGTTCATCCGACGGGTGGTCCTTGCACGGCCACCAGATGTCGGCGCCATTGAGGACAGAGATGATCCCGAGCCAGGGCTCGCCACTTTTTGACTTCGTCCAGGTGAAACCGTCAGACCAACTGCCCTTTTGAACCGGGGCAACCATGGGCCGGCCACCGTAAGCCACTTCTATCGACAGGGTTTCGCCTGGTTGTGCAGCTTCTGCAAGCCGGATCCAAATCTTGCCGCTCTTGCGCTCAAACGCCAGTGCACTTGCATGATTGGTGCCGGCCGCCGGCTTGACGCTTTCAACCTCGAGCAAGGTGTCCAGGTCGAGCACGAATCGGTCGAGAGCAGCAAGAACCCGTGCCTCCACTCGAAGTTTGCCCTGAATGGTACTGTCGTCCGGGTTGACGAACAGGGTCAGATCATAGAACGTGACATCGTAAGCTGCTTGCTCCGGCATCAACGTGCCGCCAGAATTGTATGTTTCGGTTTGCGCACTTCCCCCGCGGGCCGACAAAACGCTAGCGAAGAGTACAATCGTAAAAGCGATAGTCGTTTTCATCTCATTCCCTGACTCAAATCCTGATAAAGCGCCCTCTGCTAAACAAAACGTTTTCGATAATCGCGGATGACCTGGTCCATCACCCAACTCGTACGCGCTGCGGTTATTCCTGTGCTGGGACAGGTGCCCCGGCCGTTGAGCTCATCCACTACTGACTGAATCAGTGGCTGCTGGATGTGCTCCGGCGTGGGCAGCTCAAACTCCTGCACCCCGCGGGCGGTCTCAATCCGGAAAGGCACACGGTCAAACGCAGCAAAAACAATTCTTCCTTTGCTGCCAACAACTTCCATGCGGTCTTGCCGCATCTCCGGCTCGACCGTGAAGCACCAGACACCGCTGCCCACAACGCCCGAAGCAAATCTAAAATGCGCGCTCACGATATCTTCCGCCGGGTAGAGGTCGGCTTGATTCTCGGCCACCCCGCCGGTCGACTCGATTGGCCCAAACAGGAAGTCGAGAAAGTCCAACTGGTGTGAGGCCAGGTCAAAGAAATAGCCGCCGCCGGCAATCTCTGGCTGAACGCGCCACGGCAAGCTCTCCCGCCTCAGCGGTTTCTCCCAGACGGCCGGATAGACCAGTTGAATCGTCGCAAACCGTACCTCGCCAATGGCACCGGAATCGACGAGGTCTTTGACCTTCAGGAAGTTGGGCAAACAGCGGCGATAGTAGGCCACAAAGAGCGGCACGTTCGCCTCCCGGCACGCTGCAATCATGCGTTCGCATTCCTGGAAGGTTCGCGCCATCGGCTTCTCGACATAAACAGGCTTGCCGGCCCGGGCGGCCCGGATGGTGTAGTCGCAATGGGAGTCTGGCGGTGTTGCCACGTAGACGGCATGCACCTCGGGGTCATCGATAAGCGCATCAGCATTGTCCGTCCATTTCGGGACGCCATGTCGCTGGGCGTAATCCCGCGCTTTGTCACCGCTGCGACGCATGACCGCAACCACTTTCGACCCCGGGACTTTGTTGAAAGCCGGTCCGCTTTTGACCTCCGTTACGCTGCCACAGCCGATGATGCCCCAATTGATCCGGTGCAAGAGAAACCCCTCCGCCCGATATGTTACGCTACTAATCAGCATTAAGAATCATACAAGAATATATCAATGCAGATTTTACAACGCAAGCGTTTTGTAGGGGGAATGTAAGCGCCACTGCTGTAAACAACATGTATATATTGACAAACAGGGGAAAATGCAGGCAGGAATTTGTCCTCTCCGGCCAGCGGCCTGTTTAAGCCGAAAGAATCTCTATTCCTGCCAGGAATGTTCGTTCAACTCCTGGCACGGTCGCAGGGATTCAAAAGGTGGATAAGAGAAGTATCATCAACAGGAAGTAGAGCGTGAGAATCCCGTAGTAAATCTTCCAATTTCTTTTGTGATCAAACGTATGGCTCTTGTTGGGCCGCCAGACGAGATGTTCAATTCTTTTTTCAACCGCGGGTTTGAAGAATAGACTGGCACCGTAGCCAACGGCAAAGGTCACAGCGCAGCCTGTCACATTCCACCAGAGCCACGAGACTTGCGGCACAAATAACCACAAGATGAGATTGACCAGAAATCCTGCGACGATACCGATCACCGTCCCCGAGTCCGTTGCGCGTTTTGTCAATATTGCCAACAGGAAGGTCGCGAGAATGGAGCCGTTGGCCAGGGAGCCAATTTTGTTGATTGAAACGATTATCGAGTCAGAGATATTGCCGACGAAAAACGAGAAGGTGACGCAAACGACGCCCCAAAATACCGTGACCCCCTTGGAAAGGAGTATCTCCTCCCTTTCGCTTCTCGGTCGTCGGCCTTTGAAGAAGCGATCGATGATATCGCGAACGGTGGAGGCGCTCAACGAGTTCAGCGTTGAATCCAGACTCGACATCGCAGCGGCAAAAAGGGCGACCATGATCAAACCGATCACGCCATGAGGCAACCGTTGCAGGACCAGCATGGGTAACGAGGTGTTGTAATTGGGTAGAGTTTGAGCAATGCCATCGGTCAACACTTCTCTCGTCGGCAGGCTCGAAATGAACTCCGGGTTGACCGCCGCGTAGGCGCCAATCGCCACGCCCAGGAAACAATACAGGATGACAATGGGGAACCGCAACATGCCATTCAAGAACAGAGCCATCTTAGCGTCGTCAACATGTTTTGTGGACAACTGACGCTGAACCTGAGTTTGATCGCAGCCGTAATAAGCGACGTAGAGAAAGAATCCCCCGACCAGCATCGGCAAGAAAGAAAAGACGGCGCCATCGCCTAAGCCATGACCCGAAAAGTCGAGGGCCTTGAACCGCGCGTGCGAAAAATTCTCGAAGACACTATCCAAGCCACCGCTAAACTTGACGGCATAGTAGCCCGAGACGACCACGCCGGCCAGGAGGATGGCCATCTGCAGGACATCCGATAGAATGACGCTCCTGATGCCGCCCAGGGTGTCATAGATAATTGTTACGACACCCAGAAGCACCACCGCCAACCAGATTGGGATGTCTAAACACACCTGCAGGACAAGTGACACCCCGTAGACCGTGACACCGGTTGCGAAAGCTCGCGCCAATTGGAACAAGATACTCATGATGGTCTGCGTCGCCACACCAAACCTGAGACCGAGAAACTCGTAAACCGAAATGACGCCCGCCCGCTTGTAAAACGGCACGAGAAAAATCATGATAAAGATCATAGACAGCGGCACAGCAAGCTCGTACTGCAGCCAAAGTAAGCCGCCGCCGAGAGAAAACGCCACAAAAGCCGGGGCACCAAGCATGGAATTCGTGCTTAATTGAGTCGCCATCGTCGAAATGCCGACCGGTAGCCAATGCACGTTCTTGCTGCCCAGATAATAATCTTCTTCATTTGACTGAGATTTGCCAATTCGATAACTCAGCCAAATCAAAGCGGCGATGTAGACGCCGACGATTGACCAGTCAAGATTGTTCATCATCTATTCTCCATTATCGAGATGCGGAGGCAAGCGAGAGGTCGTGCCGAATAATGGCGTCTCATGCAAGCCAATCTATGATGAGGGCAGCGGTCCAGGAGAATCCTGAGGCTCCATATCCCCCTCCCGCGCCTTTTCTGGGGTCAAAATATTCATGAAAACCATATTTCTGCACCAGGACCAGGCTATCGTCCGCCACGCGCTTTGCGAACCGCTCAAAGCCGTACTGCCGGAGTCCATGGAAAAGAAGCCAATTGATGTTTATCCAGACCGGCCCCCTCCAATAACGCTGAGGCTCGAATTCATTCTGTTCGGGCATCACGGTGGGGCAGAGATAAAACCCATCCCTGGCGAAGGAGCCCCGGAGCCTTTCAACTATCAGGTGTGCCTGACTTTCGGAAGGAACCCGTGCAAACAAAGGCCCGATCATAGCAGGGGAAGTGGAGGTCGTTATCCGCTCTCCTGTTGTCAGGTCAAGGGCATCGTAAGAATGATTCCTGGCATTCCACAATTTGGTGTTCATGGCGCGAATGCTGGTCTCGTTCCAATCTTTCAACTCAGAGGCGTTCTGCCCAAGCAGTATGGCTAAGTTGATCAAGGCTTGATTCGACCGGATGAGCAAGCTGTTCAGGAAAGGGTCCTGAACCAGGAACGGGCATGATTCGGCGATGCATTTGTCTTCGTACTTACATTGCATAAAAAGATCGACGAGGTGCAAATACTTCTGATACTCGACATCTGAAGGACGTTGGGAACGATCCACCTGCTGTAGGTCGCGTCTCGAGCTCGCAATCGACCTGTCATCCTCTGCATCTATCTTAGCGAGCACCGTATCCCAGGTTGGTGAGTTATCCATGCCCGATTCCCAATTGTGTTGAATGTAGACCAGGCCCTCCCGGTGGATATCCCGGCACGTGTAGAGATAGCGATGGAAGCGTAAGACTTGCGGAAAGAGCTCTTCGGCAAAGGCCAGGATATCCCTTTTGACCGCCGATTTCTGATACATCACTTCGAGAATAAAACCGATGATGGGAGGTTGAATGATGCCGGATGTTCGAGGCTTCCTGGGTGCCCTGGGAGTGATCTCTGTCTGCCAGATTTCAGGACCCGGAAAGTAGTTGTCGTTTTCCACGTGAAAGACGATGTGCGGCAGTAAGCCGTTCTGCCACTGCCCCTTGAAGAGACTTCGAATCTCCTGTTTGGCCCGACCGAGATCGTAATGAGAATAGCCCAGAGCAATAAAACCAGAATCCCAATTCCACTGGAAGGGATACAGAGCCGCGCCTGGAACGGTGTACCCCTCTCGCCAATTGCTGTCCAGGACAGCTTTGGCCTGACGAAGCATTTCTTGTCGCTGGGTGGTCGTCAAAGGCATACGCGCATATCCTGTAAAACTCAATCAAGTTTGCTTCTTAAGCAATCCGGTCGCTCGCCTCTCAGTGTATTTTAGAAGTTCTTACAAAAAAGGGAAGGCATGGGCAATGCCTTCCCTTTACAAGGAGGGGTGCACAAACTAAAAATTGAGGGTAGCCCTGAACATCGTGCGCCGCGGCAGAATAGGACGGCCAACAAAGAAATTGCCTTCAAGCTGCAGGTCTCCCTGTCTTGGATCGCCTTCGGTCACGCCATCACTATCGAAAAGATTGAAGACGTGAACGCCCAGTCTGATAGTTTGCTTTCTGGTGAGCGGGAAGGTGTAGCCGGCGTCCAATCTCCAAATGGAGAACTCATCCAGCTTGATGTTGTTGGCGTTGTCGGAAAACCGGCGTCCGATGAACTTGCCGGAGATTCTGCCGTCGAAGCTTTTTTTCCCGTAGCTCAGGCCCCAGTTTGCCATAACCTTCGGCTGCCTTCTCAGCTCTTTGCCTTCCAAAGCTGCGTTCGGCGTATCGTCGACTTCGTGGTCCTGGTAGGTGAAACTGGCCTCGAGCACAATATCTCTGGCGATAGAAAGGGCGCCCGTTAATTCCGTTCCAAAGGTTGTGCTTTGACCAACGGCGCGGGTGAATTGAATGACATTTCCGGGATTGTCCGGATCATTGATGAAGTCTGTTTCAAGCCGGTCATTGATGCGGATGAAATAAGCTGCTGCCGTTCCGGACAACTGAACATTGCTGCCCAGTTGGACGCCACTGAATTTGGCGCCGCCTTCCGCCTGGTATATTTTTTCGATGTCGGGATCCGGCTGGACAAAATTGCCCCGGCTATCTCGTCGAAAACTGATATTGCTGCGCAATTCCGGGAAAAAGTAACCTCTTGAAACATTGCCGTAGAGGTTCAACCGGTTACTCAGAGCATAACTGGCAGCCACTGCCGCGCCCCAGGCGTCAGGTTCAATGCGACGTCGATTGAACTTGCCGCTGCCCCATCTCACTTCTTGCAAGCGGGTGGCAACATTGGGATCCGAACTCATCACAAATACTTGACTGCCTTCCTTGATAATGTCTCCGACGTTCTTCTCATAGCGGAATCCGAGATCCAGCCGCAAGCGATCGAATTTTATTTCATCACCGAGGTAGATGGCTGCTTTACTGCTCCTGGCGTCATTATTCGTGTACCCTGTTCCAGGGTTGGAAAGGCCGTTCCTGGTCATTTGTATTGTCTGGCCCTCGCTGTTGACGACTTGCAGGTCGACCAGGCGCGGAACGTCCCGGAAATCACCCAGGTAAGTTGTGATGACATCAATGTCCCGGGCTTCGGTTCTGGTCAGAAAGGCGCCAAGGGTAAGCTGGTGTTCAGACTGCCCCGTGTTGAACACGCGCGACAGACTGATATCAGATGCGATCTCGAAGAACGGCCGCTTTCTGTCAAGCAAACGGTTTTCAAACAACAGGTAGTTGCCGGGAAGCTCCAGACCATCATCCACAAACGTGAAGGTGAAATCGGTGAAGTCGTCGCCGAACACCCTGCGAACATGAGAGTCCTGACTTTCGACGTCTACCGGTCCCCCGGGTCCCGTCAGGAACAGGTTGAACTGATGCTCATAGCGCGCATATTTCATTTTGCCGTTGAAGAACCATCCGTCGCCGAATTCCTGATCGAAGTCCATCAGCAAAGAGGTTCCCTTGGTGACGACGCCATCCTCAATCGGTGTTTCATAGATTCCGTCCGGAGTCGCATAGCTGATATCTGCTGCCTGGGCAGTTTGAGTCGTAAAAACTTCCTCGCCATCGTTTCCAGTGGCTCTTTCTCTCGAGCCGCCCTCGAGCGGCAGCGGCAGGAAGAACTGGACGCGGTCATTGATGATTTGCCCGTAGATGGTAAAACTACCATTGACGGAATTCAACGAAACATTCCCGCGGAGTTGATACCCTTCCGTAGGCAAGCCGGTGTTAATGGGTCCTTCATCAAACCTGTAGAACCCGGACAGGTTGTAAAACATTTTTGGCGATAACGGTCCACCGGTGTTGAAATCCAGCTTGTATCTGTCCTCGGTTGCGACCTCTGCCTGGACCGTTGTCTGCTGAACCGGTCCTCCACGCTTGCTGCGATAGTTGATGATGCCGGCAACAGAGCCAACACCAAAAAGTGTCGAAGAGCCGCCTCTGACAAATTCCATCGTCTCGATCCCCAAATCCGGCCTGAAATAGACGTCCTGAGCGCTGGAGGTCAGCCCGAATGTGCCCTGCACCGGCATGCCGTCGATTTGCATGGGCGTGTACTTGTATTGACCGCCGGCGGGCAAACCGCGAACAAAAGCATTGACGGCGACCTCGCCGCCGCCACCTTCGGCGTGAACCCCGGGAACCGTCCGAAGAACATCCGCCTGGCTGTTGGCAGACAATTGTCGGATTCTTTTGGTGTCGATGAGGCTTATCGATAGGGGCGCCTCCTTTTGTGTTCTCGAAAACCGGCTGGCCGTGGTGACCACCCCTTCCATGAGCAGCACATCCTCAGCCAACGAAAAGTCCTGCGACAAGTTGTCGCCGGCGCTCACCGTTACCTCGGCTGCTCGAACCGTGTACCCGATGAACGACGCCTTCAGGGTGTACTTCCCCGGAGGAATTCCGTCAATTTCGTAATTTCCATCTGAATCGGCGACGTCTCCGAGCACCGTCCCCTCCAGGACGACCTGAGTTCCTTGAATCGCATCGCCCGTCCCTTCCACGGTTATTCTTCCGCGTATGGTTGCTGTGGTTTCTTGCGGTTCAACCTGCCCAAAGGCTCTGAGCACCGCACTCCTCTGCGACGGATGCGCGACCACATAGGAGCTTGCGCCAACTTTAACAGAAACCAGATTCAGTGGCCTCAGAATGCCCGCCAGAGTCGCTTGCAGATCATCTAACACTGTGGCAGGATCTTGCAACGATACTTGCTCCCCCACGCCACTATAGTATAAGAACCCCACGTCAAATTTCTTTTCAACCGCCTGGAGAGCGGCTCTTAACGAGATTGTTTCGTGGTGGACCTTATCTAAACGCAAAGTGGACTTCTCACTAGAAGAGACCATCAACGTATTACTTTGGGCGACCAGTTGTGTGTATAAGAAAGACATGGCCATGGCAATGAGTAATACGTGTTTTTTTGAAGAAATCATTGCTTTCCTCCCTTGGATGTTATTATTTGAACACAAATTCTTATTTGATGAAGATTCTCCCGTTTTCCTTATGAACCTCACGATTTAATAAACTAGCCAATGCCTTGAGCAACACCTCCTTTCGGTTCTCGATTTTTCCCGAAATTCGTTTATCCAAAAGCTCAGCATCTTCGATTTCTATGTTCATTCCGTAGGTGTGTCTGATTCGTTTGAGAATGTCACGCACAGGCGTATGGTCGAACATGAGCATCTCCGTTTTCCAGGACGAATAGACCTCCGAATTGACCTGACTGATGAGCACTGAATCATGATTTGCGCGAAACTCGACCAAATCATTCGGTCTCAGCACGACTGTATCGTCATCTTCAGGTGCATTCGCCACCATCACCTCCACCTTCCCCTTGCTCAAGACGACTTGCGTGAAATCCTCCCACTTTGTCACATTGAATTGCGTCCCGAGAACTCTGATGGTGCCATCTGTTGTGTGAACCAGGAACTTGACCGGAGACGGCCCACTCTGCATCCTGAGAACGGAAAAAAAGGCTTCTCCTTCCAGGCTGACCTCGCGGTCATCGTTCTGGAACCAGTTCGAATTGAATTTCAGGGATGAATGGCCATTCAACGTGATCGTGCTGCCATCCGGAAGCGTTATGTTTGCACGTTCGCCGTACTCCGTCGTCACGACTTTCGGCCTATCAACGTGTCTGACCAACCAGGCTCCGGAGCCAATCATAAACACAAGGATGATGGCGACCGCAAATCTGTACAGCCTGGGGGCGGACTGAATTCCGCTAAATCGTGATAGAGCAGTCGCTCGCCCTTCATAGTCGCGAATCCTCTTCTGCAATTGACTCAATTTCTCTGCCACATTCACATCTGGTTGTGTTCGTCTAAACTGTATCTTCTTAACAATACGCCGGGCATCAGTTGCGGTCCGGCGATGCTCCTCACTTTTTTCAACCCAGGTTTCCCACCGGTGATGCTCTTCATGGCTCGCCTGGTCCAGAGCCCAGCGTTGAAACGATTCGTCTGCCAAAAGATCCGCGACATTGAATTCCGGCTGCTTCATATGAGTTGAAAGCTCCTTTTGTGTTTGAAATAATCTTGCTATTTGACTTTGACCTTGCATCCTGGATATGAAAAGGCTCTCAACCTGCACGGAGAAGGTCCCCTTGTCCTCATCAATAAGAGTGACCCGATTCACGTTTGTACTGTGTTATTTTCGAGATTTCTTGATTCGTTCGATGAGAGCGGAAAATTCCAACCAGCAAGTACTTAGAGGGCTCGTTGTTAAACACCGGTCATACACGGTCTCTGACTGTGGAAGACTGATCCACTATCGCTAAGTCGAAATCACAAGAAAACGCGCAAAACCAGCTCCAGTCAAACCCACCTCTGAAAATGAACAAGTTCATTTTCGGTCTCCTCCCGGGAGGAGATTTACCCCGCTCCCCTCCCTGGACTTATCGTTACCCACACCTTATGCCCCTGTGTCCAGCAATATTTGTGGGACACGATAAGTCCCTGGAGGGGACAGGTTCAGACTCGTTCAGAGTCTGAACCTGGGGTGGGTCAACATGGCCCGCCGTTGTTGAAACCTGTTGGTCTTATGTACGCCTCCTATGCATGGAAGAGAAGTACCGGAGGGCATGTCGGGGTTCCGACGTCTCTTTCAGGTCAGGCACCGCACAAGGTGAGATATTTGAGAAGTGGAGGGACGAGAAACAACAGAGTGACGAACTGTTTTCGTAGAATTTGCAACGCCTCGAAAACATGATTGCGTGCAGTTTGACTCCTGACGCTCATGACTTCCGCGAGCTCTTCATAAGGCAGACCCGTGTAGAAGCGCAAGTACAAGGCCTCCTTCTGCCGCGGCGAAAGCTCGTCAAGCGCTTGATTCAGGAGCGCCTTTTGCTCGCTTTCGAGCTCTTCGCTGATGAGAAATTCCTCCTGAGAAAGTGAAAACTCAGACAACTCCTCCAGGTATTTGCGGTTCCTGAGCATTCGGTTCTTTTCGCCTTGCCGCATCCGAAAGATTTCCCGTCGAAGCGAGGTGAACAGATAACTCTTGACGGATTTCACCTCCCCACGACGTGTTCTGTTTTTCCAGAGCGTGAAGAACACATCCTGAATCGCATCCTCAACAAGCAAACGCTCTCCAGCGACCTTCAGACCATACGAAAACAGCTCGATGTAATAGCGGCTAAACAGCCGTGAAAGGGCGGCCTGACTGCCCCGGGCCAATTCCTGCCAGAGTGTCCTGTCGCTTTCAGTTTGGTCGGGTTTGGTAATCAATAAAGAATACCCCTGACGAAATCTTCAGACATCGTCATGGCTGGCCATCTAAAACCTTGCGAAGGTTCGAAACCTTCGCAAGGTTGCCTGATCACTTTGAATCCAAAACCACAAGTGCAATTTGGACATCGCTAAAGTCTCAACAACCCAATCGCACTCTCCTTGCCCATGTCTCCGACTTCCAGAATCGGCCCGACGCACGATGGGCAGCCGCTGTCACAGGCACAACTCGCGATCAGCTCCAGCGCCGCCTTCTTGAGCTCATCGTGCAGATGAAAGAGCTTTTGGCTGAACCCGACGCCGCCAGCATGGTTGTCGTAAATGTAGAGGGTGGGTTTCTGCGTCAAAGGTGCGCGCACCATGGGCGCCGTGCGAATGTCTCGTGGGTCACACATCAGGTAGACGGCGGCCACGGTTTGCAGGGCGTTGGCGAGCGCTTTCAGGCCGTCGCCGAGGTTGGTTTGTGAAATCTGCAACTTGTCGGCGAGGTCCGGCTCCAGCTCCCACCAGTAGGAGGTCGTGTGCATCTCCAGCTCCGGCAGTTCCACCTTGCCAAAACCGATATTTTCGTGCGTTTCAAATTTTAGCTTCTTGTACTTGGTCGTCTGCCAGTTGGCGTTGACCTCGCCGTACCCCTTGCGTCCGCCGGGCACCCCGGCCTCTTCGGCGACATCCAGCACGCGCAGGCTGGTGTCGGTATGAGCGTCGGTGTAGTAGTCCACCTCGACCTGATGCACATACGCTTTTTGCCGCTCCCAGTCCAGCTTGTCGACATGGTACTGCTTGCTCTCGTGAATGTAGATCGCGTTGTCGTGCAGCATGATCGGCGCATCCAGCAGGTTGACCTCGCCGATGACGCGCTCCTCTTTGGTGGTGTCGATGATCACGACATTGTCCGGCGTGGCGCTGCGCAAGCTCACCGCTTCGGCCGGGTAGGCGTCAGTCATCCAGTGGAATTTGCCGGGCTGGCCCGCTTCAGGGTTGCCGGGCACGAAGTGGAGCACATGGTTCTCCTTCAAATATTCCAGAACCTGGCGCGTCGTGTCGACGCCGAATTTCTCGTCTTCCGCAAACGGCAGCTCGAATGCCGCACACTTGAGGTGCTCCAGCAGGATGACCAGGTTGTTCGGGTCGATGACGCCCGACTCAGGCGCTTTGGTGAGAAAATAGTCCGGATGATTGACAATGTACTGGTCGATGGGCGCACTGGAGGCCACCAGCACAGCAACGGAGAGCTCGCTGCGCCGGCCGGCCCGGCCCGACTGCTGCCAGGCGCTGGCGATGGTCCCGGGATAGCCGGCCATCACCGCGGCCTGGAGCTGGCCGATGTCAATGCCCAGCTCCAGGGCGTTGGTGCTCACCACGCCCAGAATTTCGCCGCTGCGCAGCCCGCGTTCGATGGCGCGCCGCTCGGTTGGAAGATAGCCGCCGCGGTAACCACGAATCAGTTTGGCTGACTTCCGGCCCATTTGCATGAGCTTTTTCAAATACGTGACGAGAATCTCTACCCGCAACCGCGTGCGGGCAAATACGATGGTCTGAACGTTGTTCAGCAGGAATCTGCGTGCAATGGCACGCGCCTCTTTGACGTAAGACCGCCGGATCCCGAGCTCGCGATTGACCACGGGCGGATTGTAGAGAATGAAGTGCTTCTCCCCGCGCGGCGCGCCGTTGCGCTCCACCAGCTCCACCGGCTGGTCGATGATGAGCTCGGCCAGCTCCTTCGGATTGGCGATGGTCGCCGAGCAGCAAACGAATTGCGGTTGGGAACCGTAAAAGCAGCAGATGCGTTTCAGCCGCCGCAGCAGGTTGGCGAGATGGCTGCCATAAACGCCGCGGTAGGTATGCAGCTCATCGATGACGATATAGTGCAGATTCTCGAACAGCTTCACCCACTTGGTGTGGTGCGGCAAAATCCCCTGGTGCAGCATATCGGGGTTGGTGACCACGATGTGACCGGAGCTGCGGATGGCCTTGCGCGCGGAAGCAGGGGTGTCGCCGTCGAAGGTGTAAGTCTTGATATCGAACGCCACTCCGGCGGCCATGGTTTGGACCAGCTCGTGCAGCTCAGTTACCTGGTCCCGGGAAAGCGCCTTGGTTGGGAAAAGATAGAGCGCTCGCGCCTCCGGGTTGGACAGCAGGGTGTCGAGCACAGGCAGGTTGTAGCACAGCGTTTTGCCGCTCGCCGTCGGAGTCACGATGACGACGTTCTTTTTTTCCAGCACGAATCGGATCGCCTGAGCCTGGTGGCTGTAAAGCTGCTGGATGCCGCGTTTCCGGACCGCCTCAACGAGTACGGAATTCATCTTTGCGGGGAAATTTGCATAGGTGGCCTCCCGGCTGCGCAGCACGCGCCAGGCCGTGACGTTGTTCATGAATCTGGCGTCGCTCTTGAACTGGTCGAGGATCTGAGGGAGGGTCATGGGACTAATGAACGTCCTTTGCCTGGTTTTTCCTGGAAGACACTGTTCGTCGCTTTGCGTCAATCGATTCCTGCATCACCAAAAGCTCGCCAAAGTCAGTCTGCATCATCGCAGACGATTACAATATAACGATTCTTTCATTCTAGTCAAAAAGTTATTTGGCCTTTTTGTGACCCGGCTTCTTTTGCCGGGATTGCGGGAAAGTCTTTCATATTCAGACTATTCAGGTGTTTAGACTGTAGGCTATAAGGCAGAAATCACAAATCGCAAAGGCCAAAGAACTACAGCCTATCTACCTGAATAGATGCTCATTGCAACCGGCGCAAATAGCGCTGAAACAGCACGCCATCCAAACGCTTCATTTCCAGACGCGCCTCCACGTCGATTTTACCGGGCATGCATGACTGATCGAGGTAAAGGCAGCGTGCAAAGCGCTGATAGCGCTGTACAGCGTCTACCGGCAATTCGGACCCATACTGCTGCCGTTGCCCCTGAAACCGTTGCGACAAGACGGTTTTGCCTTTCGGAATGGTGAGTACCCGCTCCAGCCAGGCATGAATGGGCAACAGCGCCCGGCTGACCAGGTCATCATGCTCCCGGCGCAACATCTTGTAAACACGGCGCAGCTCTGGGCTCTGCAGGAATTCCATGTCCACGGCCTGCACATCCACGAACAGAGCGTGCAGGTAGCCGGTGTTCGCTTCCTCATCGTACTGCAAAAGGGTCGCGGCGTCGCCGAAATACCCCCACAGCCGGGCGTGCAATGACTCCGGGTGAGCCGTTAAATATTCCAACAGTACGCGGTGGGCGTCCTGCGGTCGTTCCAGCACCAGACAGCAATAGCCGATATGCAAAGTTTCTTTCTCCGGAACGACAAAATCACAATACTCCGCCGCCACAAGCCGCACGATTTGCTGGCAAATCAAGCGCTCGACGATCGTCCGCACTGTGCGCGTTAGAGAGGGACCGCGCCCGCGAAGAGCTTCCCAGACCCCGGCCAGCGTAGAGACTTCGCTGTCCGCGTTGATTCCCTGTTCCAGCAACGTATCGACCGCTTGCTGCAAGGTTTTGATGTCCGCCAGGTAGGGGTCGATGTTTTGTGCCGCCTCCAGCTCCGCCCGGGCTTGTGCCAGAGAAAAGTGCTGCAAATAGTCCAGAGCCTTTTGCTTGTGCTCAACGGCCGCTGTGAACAGGTTGATTTGCATGGCTTCAAAATTGTTCGATAAACTCAGGCCGGACGAGCCCCGCAAGAAGCGCGGGACTTAACAATTGGTGATTTCAAATCTTATCTCGACAGTCATGTGCAAACATGGTAAAACAAGCCTCTGGCTTGTTAAGAAAGGTCTATGATTCAAGCTAAGTTCTTGTTTTCTTTGCAATCCATGCTCGCAAGCAAGATGCTTGCGTTACATTTTCACACAGGCTCTAAAGCGTGAACACCCTAAACGAACGACTCAACAATTTGCACCTGCCGTTTTCTGCTCTGGGTGCGGATTGTACAACCCCTACAGGGTTGTTTTTGTCGACATTTTCCCTTTCCCCAGGGTTTCGCATTCGCTCAACCCTGGGCTGTATTGTCGGACGCTTTCAGCGTCCCCTGTTTCGATTGTTTCGATGGGTCACCTCCGGCGCCCGGCATGACCCGGCAACGCCTATCCCCTCGGCATCCCAGGCATCCCACCCACCATGCAAACCTAACCCATTCGCAATTCGTCATTCGTAATTCTTCATTCCAGGCATTCCACCATGCCAAACCCCTGCGACCCCCTCTCGCCCAGGCCACACTCCCACGCGGTTTGCATCAGGGCCGGACTGCCTGCCAGGGTGAAATAACTCTCGAAACAAGCCACCCTGGTTTCCTCAGGTGTGCCTTGTTTGATCGTGATCAACTTCTGCCTGGGCCGGTCGGAGGCTTCAAAGCGAAAGGTGAGGGCGGAATTCTCCGGCGGGCGGGCGTGGATGATTTCGTATTTCTGCAGAAGATTCTGGCGCAGGGCCTCGGGCAGCCCGGCATCATCCGGCCGGTAGTAGTGAATTTGCTTTCGTCCCTGCCGGTCGACCATGGTGCTGGCGGTGATCGGAGACAGGCACTTGAAGCGCATCGTGTGCTCAAATTCAGGAACGGCCAGAGTTTCGACCCCCTCGACGGTAAATTGCGCGCGCAGGCCATGTGCCGCGATTGTTATTTCGCACGCATCAAACAACCCCAGAACAAAATTCTGCACAAACTCGTCGAGCATGGGGCTGCCGATTTGCAATTGCCACGGAGCCTGACCTCCGCGCAAGGTCTCGCCAAACCGCCGGCCACCCGGGATCCACAGTTTGGAAAAGCTGAAGAGTTTCATCATGCGGCCGCTGGGCGCCGGATAGCCGCGGTCGTGCAGAAAGCTGGCATAGTCCGGGGAAGCTTGCTGCAGGATTTTGTAAATGGCCGCGCTCAGCGGGTATTGATAGTTGATCGGCACCGTTGCATTGGGCGTGAACGGCCGCAAGGTAAGCTGCAGGCGCATGATGATCCTCCTGTCCGCGGAATTCAATCTCGTTTTCTTGCCAGGTGTTACACTAAAATGAACAAAACATATTGAATTTTCAAATAAAAACTTGTTCTGGTGTGCACTATTTTGCAAAAACTGCAAAAACATTGAGAGAACAGGCAGCACCGTTGTCTCCCGTTCATATATGTCTGAGACCTTTCGCCTCCGCTCACCGAGATGTCCATCCTTGATTCCTGAAGGCGACTCTCTTTCTGTAGGAACTCCTGCTTTTTTGCAAGGAAAGGCAACGAATATGCAGACCGCAAAAACAAGACGTTTTTGCCGCTCGCCGCCAGACCCACCCGACTGATTAGAATCTCGAGATTTGAATTTGTTTCGGATTTCGATATTCGAATCTAAAATTTAGGCGCTCGCGCCTATGTTCACATCACAATTATCACAACAAAATTAAGGAGGTAGACGATGGCTACCAAAACCAAACCCCCCAAAGCGCAGGAACTCATTCCTTCGCGCGCCGGCCTGAGTGAAGGGGCCAGCGGCTCTGATGTTCAAAGGCTGCAGGATTACCTGGCCCGGTTCGGCTACAAGAACACCTCGCCCCAGGAGGATTACGGCATCGATTCGTTCAACGACAGCGACCTGGATTTCAAGGAGGGGGAGTTCGACGAGGCGACCCGGGAAGCGCTGGTCAGTTTCCAGGAGTTCAACAGCCTGCCCGCCACCGGCAAACTTGACGACCAGACCCTCAACTTGATGCAGCAGCCCCGCTGCGGCTGTCCGGATATGGCCGAGTTCGCCAATACCGGACGCAGATGGCCAACCACGAACTTGACCTACGGCTTCCAGGAGTTCACACCGGATTTACCGAAGGTGCAAGTGATTCGGGCGATTGAACAGGCCCTGTCGCTGTGGCAGGCCGTGACGCCGTTGTGTTTCAGACGTGTGGCCATGAGCTCTTCCCCGGATATCGTCATCCGGTTTGCGGCTGGTGCCCACGGGGACGGCAACCCATTTGACGGCACAGGCGGGGTTCTGGCGCACGCCTATTTCCCACCGGTTCCGCCCAATCCCCCGACGCCGATCCAGGGCGATGCCCACTTTGACGAAGACGAGAAATGGACGGTCACCATTCCAACGGGCGCGGGCAATCGAGATCTGGTGACGGTGGCGGCGCATGAGTTTGGCCACTCGCTGGGACTCGGCCATTCCGGCGTCAGTACGGCGCTGATGGCGCCGTTCTACTCAGGACCGCACCGTTTCTTACACAGCGATGATATCGCCGGCATCCGGGACATCTACGGCGTGCCGAAAATAGCACACGCGATGTGGGTGCACGGAACCAGCATCCAGGTCGAGTATGAAAGCAGAATTCAACACATCCGGCGGGCAGGCTTCTACACCCGGATTATCGGCAAGCCAAACACCACCAATTGGTTTCACTTCGCGATTCCGTCGTCCGTGATCACGCACAATGACCGCAAACGAATCGGCTCGGTCATCTTGCGCTTTAGAACCCGTTCCAGCAATGCGATTGTGCGGGATGTCCACATCTATGATGGCTACACGAGAATCCTGGCGCACAATGGCGTCAACTTGAGCGGTAATCACTGGTTCGAGCGCTTTGGTGTCGCCCATTGTCCGCCCGCGCTGTGGGGCGTAGGCATCTCAATCGGGGTGACCTTTGGGGCCGGCAGCGACAGCAGCCGCAGCATGGATTTCGTCGCGGCAGGATGCGATTTCCGGCCGTAGCCGACACACCGGGATCTCCCGGATTGCCGAATCGGTACAGGCGTGGGTGGGGTGCCCACGCCTTTTTGATCTCCTGCCGGACTCAGCGCCTTCGTAAAAACAGGATGGTATTTCACTGTAGCCATACCCCCTTGTGGGGTATGTGGTATCGTTTCTAACGAAGGGCTCAATGATAACAGAGACCGTTTTCGGTGAAATAGAAGCTCGGCTAGGCAAACTCAGGGTTCCGAAGGTTGTGTCGAATCGCTTCAATAAGCCCGGGCTTTCTAATGGGCTTTGCCAGGTAGGCTGTGCAGCCCGCATCCAAGCATTTCTTGATTTCGCTTGCTCCGTGATGGGCGGTTAAAGCGATGACAGGGATCTCCTTGCCGCTGTGAATCTCTCTGATTGCCGTTGAAGCCGCATAACCATCCATCACGGGCATCTCCATATCCATCAAGATCAAGGAGAGGGTTCTTCGTTTGTACACGGCCAGGGCTTCCTGTCCATTCTCAGCAAAGAGCAGCTTGTACGTTCCTGCCTTCTTGAGGTAATTCCTGATCAAGTTCCGGTTGTCGGGAGAATCATCGACCACCAGGATGGTTGGACGCGGGTCTATCCACTTTTTTAGCGTTTCGAGAAGCAGTTTCTTTTTGATCGGCTTGGTGAGGTAATCATCCATGTCCTGTCGTAAACATTCCTCCCTGTATCCGTGCAAAGCGTGGGCGGTAAGCGCGATGATCGGAATGCGTTCCTCTTGCAGGCGCCGTTCCAGTAACCGGATTTCTTTGGTCGCTTCAAAGCCATCCTTGACCGGCATCTGAATATCCATGAGAATCAAATCGTAGTGGAATTCTTCAACCGCATCTACGGCTAGTTGGCCGTTGTCGGCGACGTCGACTTGATAGCCGGCTTTTTGCAATATCTTTTTGGCCAGCCTTTGATTGTCCGGGTTGTCCTCGACCAGTAGAATTCTGTTTTGGATTGTCTTGATAGGGGTCTCTTCGGGTGTGACGACTTTAGTACGCGGGGTGGCGGCCTTTTGATATCGCAAGACTTCCATGAGAATATTAAACAACTTCGACTGCCTGGCAGGTTTGCTCACATACCTGGAGATGTCCAACTTTTTCTGCAATTCGGAATTGCCCCCCCCGACCGAGGAGAGCATGATGATTTTTATGTTTGCCCATTTGGGGTCTTCCCGAATGATCCGGGCCAGCTCGAATCCATCCATTTCTGGCATCTGTTGATCCAGAAGAATCAACTCGATGGTTTGATGACACGCCTTCAAAATAGACAGCGCCTGCGGGCCACTCTGGGCTTCTCTGACATGAAATCCCCATGCGGTGAGGGTTTTTCTCAGGATAAAGCGGTTGGTCTCATTGTCGTCGACCACCAGGATAGTGATGTCGTTGAAATCAGGATAAACATAATCGGGCTCTTCGATTTTGGCGTGAGCGGCAGGCAAGCTCAGTTTGAAGTGAAACGTGCTGCCCTGCCCTTCCTTGCTTTCAACCCACATTTCTCCGCCCATGAGCTCGACCAGGGATTTAGAGATATTCAGGCCGAGACCCGTGCCGCCGAACTTCCGGGTGGTGGAGGAATCGGCCTGGGAGAACTTCTTGAATATCCTATGGACGTTTTCTTGTGAGATACCGATTCCGGTGTCCCGCACGGCAAAGTGCAAGGGAACCTGATTCTGGATGGCAGAGTCCGAACTTCGCTTGTCGCTTGTCGGATTTTGCTCTTCGGGTTTCGCCTGCCACAATCGGCATTCGAGCGCGACTTCGCCCTTATCCGTAAACTTGATGGCATTACCGGTGAGGTTCACCAGCACTTGCCGCAGTCGCGTGGGATCCCCGATGACGCGGGCCGGGATGCCGGGTTCGATGTAACAGAGTAGCTCGATGTTTTTCGTCCCGGCACGCATGCCAAATATTTCCGCAGCGCCTTCAACAACCTCACGCAAATCGAAGTCGACGTTTTCGAGCTCCATCTGCCCAGCTTCAATCTTGGAGAAATCGAGGATATCGTTTATCAGGCTCAAGAGTCCTTCAGAAGAGGAGTGTACCACGTTCAGAAACCCTCGCTGCTCTGCGCTGAGGTCTGTCTCGAGCGTTAATTCAGTCATACCAATAATGGCGTTCAGGGGAGTGCGGATTTCGTGACTCATATTGGCCAGGAATTCGCTTTTGGCCCTGTTGGCGGCTTCGGCGGCTTCTTTGGCCTCACGTACCCCTGCTTCCGCTCGTTTGCGTTCGGTGAAATCTTGCACCAGGACCACCGCATAAGTCGGCCTGCCATTTGCGTCGAAAAGCCAGGCTTCGGTTGTGTAGCCCCAAACGATTTCACCATCATGACGGAGGTACCGCCTTTCAAGCTCGACGACTTGACGACCTCCGGCCGTGATTTGATTGAATTGGCGACAGCTCTCCTGTCGGTCGTCGGGATGGATGAGGTCGGCAAGCCTCACTCTCAGCAATTCGGGCTTGTCATATCCCAACAGTTTGCACAAGGACGGGTTGACTTGCGACAGTCGGCCAGCAGCCGTTACGGTAGCCATGCCGGCAGCCGATTTCTCAAAAATCGAACGGAAACGCTCCTCGCTTGCTTTGAGATCTTCCTGCCCCCGACGCAAGACCTCCAGGTCGGTAATATCCTGCAGCATGACGATGGCTTCGTCTATTTTCCCTTCCGGAGTTTTGATCGGCATGGCTGTGGCATAGATGTGGTGTGGCTTGCCCTCAATCTCTAAACGGAATTCATGGTGGGCCACACCTCCAGAAGAGAAGGTCTTTGCGCACGGACAGGCATCGCAAATACCCTTTTGCAAACACAATAGCCGGTTGCACGGTAGCCCCTGCAGATTGTGAAAACGGTCAGGTGTTTGAAAGCGTTCGGCAAACACCTTGTTGGCCCAGACGACTTCGAGCGAAGAATTGACGACCCAAAAGCCCGCGTCGGTGTGGTTTACGACTGCTGAGAATTTTTGGCGCTCTCGCTCCAGAACTCGAATCTGCGTGTCATGAATTCGAAACCAGCGTTGCAATTCGGCAACTTTTTGCCGAAGCGCATCATCCTCTAAGTTCGAGTCTTTTTTCATTCCATTTGCCATGCCGGGTTGTCACACTTTTAAAAGGTTGATCTTCTAACGCGAATCACCTTGCGGGACACCAGATTTTTCAAACTTCACATAGGCGCGAGCCAGCCACTCTGCGACCTTCTCCACCTCTTGCACGGTGTCAGCGTCAAAGGCGTCATAGTCGTGGCTGTCGATATCAATCTGAGCAAAGATTGTATCCGCATTGCGGATCAAAACCACCAGCTCGGATTTGGTCGAGCTCGAACAGGCCAGATAGTTGGGTTCTTTGGAAACATCCGGGATATTCTTGTTGCACTTTTCCGCCACGGCACTCCCACAGACGCCCTGGCCCACGGCGATGAAGACGTGGTCCGTGGGTGCGCCAATAAATGGACCGAGTCGCAGGACCTGGTCCGGGAAGAGTTCGTAGATCCCGGTCCAGTGGAAACGTGGGTTTGACTGATGTAAAGACTCCACTACCTTAGACAGCAATGGCTCCAAACTGACCCCATCACCCAACAATTTCTCGAGCTCCTGGCATATTTGATCTCCGTTCATTTTGTTTCTCCTTTTTAGCGTATACTATTGGGCTGTTGGCTGTTGGCCCTGAGCTTGCTGATACGGCTAGTTATGATCTCTTGTTTTTGACCAATAGCCGACGGCTAACTAAATGCCAATAGAGTTAAATTAGAGTTCTTTCGAAAACGCACGAATACACACTGTCAAGATGAATCATGAATCTGCCTCACCTTCCTCCTTCTCAACGGTGACCCAATTGGGGGCACTCTCCTTTTGTTTTTTCAGCCAGACATGGATGACTTGCTGTAACTGATCTCGGGCCACGGGCTTTGCAAGGTAATCATCCATTCCCGCCTCCAGGCACCTCTCCCGGTCGCCTTTCATGGCGTTGGCGGTCATGGCCACGATGGTGACGTGGCTGTCCGCGTTCTCCTGCGCACGGATGGCGCGCGTGGCCTCGAAGCCATCCATCTCCGGCATCTGGCAGTCCATGAACACAAGGTCGTACGGGACGGTTGCGACCGCTGCAACCGCTTCCCTGCCGTTCGCCACGCAGTCCACCCGGCACCCTAACTTTTTCAGCATCCTCTGGGCGATTTTCTGATTCACCATGTTGTCTTCTACGACCAGCACTTTCGAGGTCTGCAACCTGTTTTCCGCCACGGTATGACGGGTGACAACCTGGCCCCTGGCCTGGCCGTCACCGTGCCGGCCGAGGACCGTGCTGAGACAGCCGTAGAGGTCGGACTGCTTCACGGGTTTTGTCAGGTAAGCCTGAAATCCAATTTCCAGCAACCGTTTGGCATCGCCGCGCTGGCCCAGGGAAGTCAGCATGATCAGGAGGGTCTCTTTGAGCAAGCTATCGCTCTTGATCGCTTTGCCCAGTGACTCGCCATCCATTGCCGGCATCTGCATGTCTATGATGGCGATTTCGATAGGCTCGTGCATCTCAGCCTGTTGTCGCAGGAGCTGCAAGGCGGCACCCCCGCTACTCGCTTCTTGCACCAGACAGTGGCGGGCCTGCAATTGCAGCCGCAAAATATCGCGGTTGGTCTTGTGGTCGTCGACGACCAATATGCGCTTGCCGGAAAGGTCGATATCGAACGGTGGACGCTTCCGGTTTTTCCGGGGTTGTTTGTTAAGCACGGTCGTAAACCAGAAGACAGAGCCTTTTCCCTCCTCGCTTTCGACGCCGATTTCACCGCCCATCATTTCGGTGAGCTGCTTTGAGATGGCGAGGCCCAGGCCGGAACCGCCGTACTTTCTGGTGGTTGAGGCGTCCACCTGTGAGAAGGATTGGAAGAGCTTCCGCAAAGCCGTTTGGGGGATGCCAATGCCGGTGTCGGAGATGGTGAAGCGGACACAAATCTCGGTTTCTGTTTCGTGCTCGAGCTCGCCCCGGATGGCAACCTCCCCCTGCTGGGTGAACTTGATGGCGTTGTTGGCCAGGTTGACCAGGATTTGCCTGAGCCTTCCCGGGTCGCCATTGACGAAACTGTCCACCTCTGGATGCAGGAAACAGGTAAGTGCTAACCCCTTGTCTTCTGCCTTGAATGCGAGCAGGTCGCTGACGTCGTCTAACATGGTGTGGAGGTTGAAGTCGATGAACTCCAGATCCAGTTTCCGAGCTTCTATCTTCGAGAAGTCCAGGATGTCGTTGATAATGGTCAGTAGAGCCTCGGCTGAATTGCGCACGCTTTCCGCATACTCTCTTTGTTCTTTGTCAAGTTCAGTCTCGAGCAGAAGTCCGGTCATGCCGATGACGCCATTCATGGGGGTGCGGATTTCGTGGCTCATGGTCGCAAGGAACTCGCCTTTTGACTGGTTTGCCGCATCGGCTTCTCTTTTGGCCTGGGACAGTTCTTCTGTTCTTTGTTGCACCTCCCGTTCCAGATGCTTGTTTAGATATTCCACCCGTTCGTTGAGTTGAACGAACTTGTTCGTCAACACGGTTGCCAGGCCGATGATGAAAACGAAGAAACCATAATTTGCCATGAGCGGCAGATTGTGCATATTCATGTGGTGCAGAACATCGCTCACGGCCGTGCTCAGAAAAAGAACTGCGGCGACGAGCATGTAGAGCGCATGGCGGTTTCCATTTCGTATGGCGGTTACCATGGTTCTGACCGCATCGAAGATATAGACGGCCCAGCTGAGCACAATCACTTTAGTGAAAATGACGAACCATGTGCTTGCCTGTTGCGTGAAGAGAACAATGCCCATGCAGGCGCCAGTGACGGCGAGACAAAACCAGAGGAGCGGCTCAATCCGCCGAGTTGAGCGAGAATCGCCACACTGGAACATGTTGATAAAAAAACGATGCAGCAGGGGGGCCGATGAAAACAGCGCCAGATATTCGACCTTTTTCAGCACGTTGAAGTCGAGACCAAGCTCGAATTTGAGCGGGTTTCTCAGAAACAGGTAAAGCACAAGCACAACCACAAAACTGCCAAAGAACAGGTTTTCCGTTTCGTTTCGCCGGCGCACGAACAAGAAGAGAAAGTATCCACCGGCTGCCAGATAAAGCGCCAGGAAGAATGCCTCCTTAAAGCTGCTCAAGTAAAAGGAGGAAAGAATAACTTCCGCATTTGCGATCTTGACATCGCCGTGGGCAAGGCCGGATTTGTTTGCAAAATATCTTTGTATTTTAACCAGGATGAGGTTGGTCTTCCCCGGTCTGATGAGTTCTCGCGGGATTCGGTACAACCGCGGCTGGTCATAAGCCTGTGCGACCCGGCTGTTCCATTTGCCGGTTTGCCCGATCAAAATGCCGTTGAAATAGGTGCTGTCACGGTCTGAGATGTCCTCGAATTCAACTACCAGATCTGTTTCGATAGTTTCAGGCAGAACGACGGCTTTGCGGTACCAGTACTCATCTGCCGTCCTGATCGCTTCAAGCGTAAGTTCAACCGCTCCAGGAACCTTAGTCGGAACCCAGCCGCCCGGGGCATCATCCGGGCCGGCCACTTCCTGCAGGACCTGCGTTGAATAGGCCCGGGCATCAATTGGAAGTTTTGTGACCCACCAGGTGTGAGATCCAGTTCCTTTTTTGTTCTCAGAGTTTAGCAGGGTGACACTCTGCAAGTGAGTGACTTTTTGCACAGTATGCTCAGAAGACCTTAGAGCTCGCGCGACTCGAGCAGCCCCTAATACTAGCGCTACAGCAACAGCAAACATGAGCAATCTCAGGGTGACGCGCTTCATTGCTCGAACCATTGACAGAGATAAAATTCTATAGTATTATCAGTCATTCTTTGCAAAGTTTTTGACCACGCAAAACCCTGGTATCTGAATATCTGCTGTGCTGAGTTTTTAATTTTTGCATGGTCATTTTGCTATTTCATTTTTTCAATTTGATTTTCTTACCGGCTCCGCTTGACCGTCTTCCTTCACAACCTGGACTAAATTTTGTGCACCTCCCTTTTGTTTTTTCAACCAGGCGTGGATGACTTGCTGTAACTTCTCTTTGTCCACGGGCTTCGAGATGTAGTCATCCATTCCGGCCTGCAGGCACCGCTCCCGGTCCCCCTTCATAGCGTTGGCGGTCATGGCGACGATGGTGACGTGCGAGTCCGCTTTCTCTTGCGCACGGATTGCGAGCGTGGCCTCGAACCCATCCATTTCCGGCATCTGGCAGTCCATGAAGACAATGTCATAAGGAATGGTTGCGACTGCTTCCACCGCTTCTTTGCCGTTCGCCACGCAGTCCACCCGGCACCCCATATTTTTCAGCATCTTGAGGGCGATCTTCTGATTCACGATGTTGTCTTCTGCGACCAGCACCTTCGAGGTCTGCACCCTGTTTTCCGCCATGCTATGCCGGGTAACAAGCTGGCCTCTGGCCTGGCTGTCACCGTGCCGGCCGAGCACCGTGTTGAGACAGCGGTAGAGGTCGGACTGCTTCACGGGTTTTGTCAGGTAAGCCTGAAATCCGATTTCGAGCAAGCGTTTGGCATCGCCGCGCTGGCCCAGGGAGGTCAGCATGATCAGGATGGTCTCTTTGAGCATGGGCTCGTCTTTGATCGCTTTACCCAGATGCTCGCCATCCATTCCCGGCATCTGCATGTCGATGATGGCGATTTCAAAAGGCTGGTGGTTTTCAGCGTGTTGGCGCATGAGCTGCAAAGCGGCCGGGCCACTGTTCGCTTCTTTGACCAGGCAGTTGCGGGCCTGCAACTGCCGGCGCAGAATATCACGGTTGGTCGTGTTGTCGTCGACGACCAGCATGCGTTTTCCGGAGAGGTCGATATCGGGCTGGGACCGGGACCGGGTTTCAAGGGGCTGCTTTTGAAGCTTGACCGTAAACCAGAAGGTCGAGCCTTTGCCCGGCTGGCTTTCAACGCCGATTTCGCCGCCCATCAGCTCGACAAGTTGTTTGGAGATGGCCAGCCCCAACCCTGTGCCGCCGAATTTTCTGGTTGTCGAGGCATCCACCTGCGAGAAGGACTCGAAGAGTCTCCTCTGAGCTGTTTCGGGAATGCCGATGCCGGTATCGGCGACGGTGAAGCGAACGCACATCTCTGCTTGGGTCCCGTGCTGGAGCTCACCGCGGATGGCGACCTCTCCCTCGTTGGTGAACTTGATGGCGTTGTTGGCGAGGTTGATCAAGATTTGGCGCAGCCTGCCGGGGTCTCCGATGACGAAGCTCTCGATTTCCGGCGGCAGGAAGCAGGTGAGGGTCAAACCGTTGTTTTCTGCCTTGAAGGCGATCAAGTCGGCGACGTCCTCCAGCATACTGTGCAGGTTGAAATTCAAGGATTCCAGCTCGAGCTTTCCGGCCTCTACCTTTGAGAAATCCAGGATGTCATTGATGACGGTCAACAGGGCCTCCGCCGAATTCCGCACGATTTCAGCATACTGACGTTGCTCTTCGGTGAGCTCGGTTTCGAGCAGCAATCCCGCCATACCGATGACGCCATTCATGGGCGTGCGAATTTCGTGGCTCATGTTCGCCAGGAACTCGCTCTTGGCAACATTAGCGGCTTCGGCAACTGCGGCTAATTCCCTGGTATCTCGCAAAGCTTTCTCGAGGAACTTGTTGGAGTCAGCCAGTTCTTTTTCGGCCCTTTTGCGCTCAGTTACATCCGTTCTAAGAACAATATACTGATAAAGCGTACCGGTCTCGTCGAAGAAGGGGACGATGGTCGTGTCTAACCAGTAGGAGCTACCGTCCTTCTTACGGTTTTTGATCTCCGCTTGCCACACGCGGCCCTGGCTGATGGTCTCCCACATTTCTCGAAAAAACGACCGGGGATGGTAACCGGAGTTGAGAATACGGTGGTTACGGCCGATCAATTCATCTCGCGTATATTGGGAGACCTGACAGAATTTGTCGTTGACATAGGTAATGCGGCCATCGCGGTCCGTTATCGCCACAATTGAGTGCTGATCCAGCGCGTATTTCTGGCTTTCGAGCTCTCTTGCTGTCTTTCGAAGTTGTTCTTCACTCTGTTTGCGTTCGTCGACCACCCTCGAGAGCGTCTTCCGCCAGGTGGTCAGGTTACGCATGACGACCAACCAGGCGCCGAGGAATAGCGCGAAAGCGAGAACGGCGATGACAATCGTCAAAAGGGATTTTTGTTTTTCAGCATTCAAGCTGGCCTGGGCCATGTTCTCGAGCACCATGGCAAATTCCGCCATCCCTTGTGCGTAAATCCGTTTTTGTCTTTCATATTCCTCACAGAACAGGAGGGCCTTTGC